>NZ_JBEOYE010000021.1:0-111312 GCF_040296945.1 Streptomyces sp. NPDC001941
ACGGCTGACGGCTGACGGCTGACGGCTGACGGCTGACGGCTGACGGCTGACGGCTGACGGCTGACGGCTGACGGCTGACGGCTGACGGCTGACGGGTATCAGACGCCGAGTGACAGATGACGGCTGACAGTCGGCGGGCGGGCAGATTTCAGCTGACGGCCGTCAGCTGGCAGAGAACAGAGAACAGAGAACAGACGACAGATAGCCGATATCAGATGACGGATGACGGATGGCAAACGGACGTATCTGTCAGGTCGGGCGCACCAGCTCCCACGTCGTCACCCCGTAATCCAATGTCATTCCGTGCCGCTCGTACAAGGCCAGTGCCCCGTTGCTGTTGTCCGTGTCGACGCCCAGGCCGATCCGGTCGCGGCCCAGTGCCGCGTAGTGACCGAAGGCGTGGCGCAGGAGGTGGCTGGCCAGGCCGCGGCCGCGGGCCGGGCGCAGGACACCCAGGTTGCCGATCCAGGCCATCGACGCGCGGTCGTTGTTCGTGCGGACGGCGGCCACGTCGCCCAGACCGTCGACGTTGACGATCCAGATCAGGGACCAGTCGACGGTTTCGGCGTCGATGTCGTCGAGCCACTGGGCGTACGTGCGGGGCTGGAAGTCGAAGTGGTCGGCGAAGGACTCCTGGAGGAGGGCGTGGGCGAGGCGGCGGTCCGGTTCGGTGTGGCAGGGGCGGAGGGTGACGCCCGGGGGTGGGGTCGGGAGCGGGTCGGCGGCCGGGGAGAGGGGGCGCTCCATGACGTTGTAGCGGCGTACGGGACGCCAGCCCCGGGCGCGGAGGGCGGCGGGGTCGGTGGTCGGGTTGAGGGTGAGGTGGAGGTGGATGACGGCGCGGTGGGCGCCGTTGGCGCGGGCGCGTTCGGTGGCGCGCGTCTCCATGAGGTCGAAGAGGTGGTGGGCCTCGGGGGTACGGCCGGGGAGGCCGTAGTGGTCCATGTCGACGCGTTCGCCGCCGGAGTCGTCCCAGACCATGCCGTAGCCGATGAGCCGCTCCCCCGCGTACTGGAGCCAGGTGTCGTGTGCGAGGTCGATCTCGGGGTGCTTGAGGTCGGCGCGGACCTGGGCGAGGTCGGTGTCGGGGCGGCCGATCTCGATCTCGTCGATCTCGTTGAGCAGGGCGCACACCCGAGGTGCGTCGTCGAGCGTGGCGGGGCGCACCGTGGTGCCGGGCGGGGCCGGTGCGTGGGCCGGCGCGGGTGCGTGGGCTGGTGTGGGCGCGGGTGCGGGCGTGGCCATGCGTTCCACTGTCCGGGTCCGGGTGCCGCGTGCGCAACGCGGTTTCCGCGCGCACGAGTACTCCGCTCACGGGTACTCCGGGTCGCGGTCCTGTGGGGCGGGGCGGTGCCCGCGTAATCGGGCGCCGGCGAAGCCGAGCGCGCAGGTGCCGGCCACTCCGATCGCGTACGGCCAGACCTTCGTCCAGTGGGCGGCCAGGACGAGGACGAGGACGGCGGCGGCTCCGCCCGCGCCGGCCCGTACCCAGCGGCGTGTCCGGCTCGGGGCGGTGCCCGGCTTTCGTCGTCTTCCCGCGGCGCAGTCCATCACGATCCCCCGATGCGTCGATGTGTCCGTCGTGGTGCGGACTTCCATGGAAGCAGGCGGGGCTGACAATCGGGTGACGATTGGCAACGGATGGTAGTGGGTTGCGGTCGACAGGTCCGGGCACCGCGGGCGGTCAGGCGGGGCGGACCCAGTGCGGGTCGCGGCCGAGGAAGCCCAGGAGCTGGGCGGCGCGGCCTTCGGCGGGGTCGACGGTGCGGGCGGGGGCGAAGACCCGGTAGGCGTCGCGGAGGGTGTCGGCGAGGCGTTCGGCGGCGACCCAGAGGCCTTCGGCGAGTTCTTCGCCGAGCGGGTGGTCCTGGCCGGTGGCGACGGCGATGTCCCAGGCGTGGACGCCTGCGTCGAGGGCGGCGGCGGAGGCCGCGACGCCGGCGGGGAGGGGGCCGAGCGGGGTGCTGACGTCGGCCGTGCCGGCGGGGAGGCCGGCGTAGGCGGCGTGGACGCGGGTGAGTACGTGGCCGAGGCGTGCGGCGTGGTCGGTGGTGAGGGTGTCGGCGGGCCGGAAGGCGTCGGTTTCCGGGGCGTCCTCGCCGGTGAGGGCGTACCCGTATGCCTGCTGGTCGAGGCGGGCGTGGTTGAGGACCTGCCGGACGGTCCACTGGTCGCAGGGGGTGGCGTTGTCCCAGGCGTCGGCGGGTACGGCGGCGGCGGCTTCGCGCAGGTAGGCGTGGGCTATTTCGAGCGTCTTGAGTCCGGCGTCCTGGGTGGCGTACGCGTTCACGGGTGTTCCCCAACTCTCTTTTTTTCCGGGCCTGTTCCCGGTTCCGGCCTTGTTCCCGGTTCCTGATGAGCACGTTACGCGGAGTTGCGGACAGTTGCGGTCCTCGATGCGGTCAGGGGGCGGGCGGGGCCAGGGCGGCGGTGACGGCGGCCTCGGCGTGTAGGCGGGCGGTCGGGAAGAGGGGGACGGGGCTGTCCTCGGGGCGGACCAGGAGTTCGATCTCCGTACAGCCGAGGACGATGCCTTCGGCGCCGTCGGCGACGAGTTGGCGGATGATCTCGCGGTAGGCGGCGCGGGAGTCCTCGCGTACGACGCCGAGGCAGAGTTCGTCGTAGATGACCTGGTGGACGAGGGCGCGGCCGGCGGCGTCGGGGACGCGGACGTCGAGGCCCCCGGAGGCGAGGCGGTCCCGGTAGAAGTCCTGCTCCATGGTGAAGGCGGTGCCGAGGAGCCCGACGCGGCGCAGGCCGGCGGCGCGCACGGCGTCGGCGGTGGTGTCGGCCAGGTGCAGGAGGGGCAGCGGGGTGGCGGCTTCGACCTGGTCGGCGACCTTGTGCATGGTGTTGGTGCAGAGCAGGAGGAGGTCGCAGCCGGCGGCGTGGAGGGCGCGGGCGGCGTCGGCGAGGATCCGGCCCGCTTCGTCCCAGCGGCCCTGGGCCTGGAGTCGTTCGATGTCGGCGAAGTCGACGGAGTAGACGACGCAGCGTGCGGAGTGCAGGCCGCCGAGGCGGCCGCGGGTGAACTCGTTGACGTGCCGGTAGTACTCGGCGGTGGATTCCCAGCTCATTCCGCCGATGAGGCCGATGGTGCGGGTGCCCGTACCCGCGCCTGGGCCGATGCCCGTACCCGTACCCGTGTGCGTGTTCATGCCGTGCTCTCCCGCCGTCCCGCTCTCCGGTTCACCTTTCGAACCATAAGCCATGGGCGATGACGGCCGGCAATCCATAAGTCGCGCTTTGATGTGGCATTCATTCCGCCGAGGCGAGGGTGCTGGCGCCCGCTCCGATCTTGGTCCATTCCGTCCCCCGGCCGGTCCAGCGGGTGACGGTGCGGTGGTCGGTGGAGATGCGGTAGACGGCTCGGCCGTCCACGATGAGTTCGGCGCCGGCCGGCCCGATGGCGGTCCAGGAGCCGGGGGTCCCGTCGTACTTGAAGATCTGGCCGCCGTCGCCGACGGCGAACAGCCCGGCGCCGCCCGCATGGATCCGCTCGGCACCCGCGCCGATGCGTATCCACTCCTCGCCCCGGCCGGTCCACTGCCAGATGCCGGTGCGGTCGGCGTCGAGCGCGTAGGCGTACTGGTCCCCCACGGCCAGGTCGGCCACGGGCGGCCCGATCGTCTCCCAACGACCCGGCTCCCCGAGGTACTTGAGGATGCGTCCGTCGTCGCCGCTCCTGACGAAGAGGCCCGCGCCGCCCGCGCGGATACCGCTGGCGGCGCCGCCGATGCGCTCCCAGCTGTCGCCCCGGCCGCCCCAGCGCAGGACCTCGTTCCCGTCGGCGGAGATGGCGTAGAGGCCGTCGCCCGCGATCGCGTATTGGTGGCCGGGGGCTCCGATGGACGTCCAGAAGTGCGCGGTGCCCTCGTACTTGAAGATCCGGTCGTCGTCGGGCTTGGTGACGAAGAGGCCCGCGCCGCCCGCGTAGACGGCGGCGGCCTCGGGGCCGATGGGCGTCCAGTCGGTGCCCGCGCCGGACCACTGCATGAGCCGGGCGCCGTCGGCGGAGACGGCGTACACCGCCGGGTTCTTGGCCACGTCGCCGGCCATGGACGGGCCCCGCGGCTGCGGGGAGACGACGGCCGTCCCTGGCACGCCACGCACACCGGTCTGGGGCTGGGCGGCCCCGACCCCGGGCGCGGGGGCCTTGGCGAGAGGGGTGGGGCTGGGGGCGGCGGCCTCGGCGGCACCGCCCCCTTCGGTGGCGCCGTCGACCGGCAGGTCGGGGGCGAGCGGCGCGGCCCAGGTCGGGTGGTCGGACTCCAGGTGCTCCTCGGGCAGTTGGCGCGAGGCCGCGTTCGCGGCGAGGAGCGCGGTGGCGGCCGCGGCGGCGAGGGCGAAGCGGCGGGTGTGGACGTTGCGGTGGAGGGGGGTAGGCGTGGGAGTGGGGGCGGGATGGGGAGTGGCGTCGGTGGGGGCCGTGGTGTGCGCCGGTTCGGGATGGGCCTCGTCGACGGCGATGTAGGTGTCGGTGTCGGTGTAGGTGTGGTCGTGCCGATGGCGTTGTACGTGAGGGGCCGACCAGTCCGTCGCCGGGGCGCCGGATATCGCGGCGTCGAAGATGGCCGTGTCGAAGTCGGCGTTCCCGGCGGGAGCCGCGGACCCGAAGGCCGTGGCGCCGTGCGCTTGCGCGTACGGGGAACACGGCTCGGGCTGCCGGGCCGGGCGGACGAGATGGGTGACGTCGACGCGGAGGGCGGCTACGCGTTCGTGGAGCTGGGCGGCGAGCGAGGCCCAGGGGATTTCGCGGGCGGTCGACGACAGCAGCAGGGGCCGGCCGTCGGGGTCGAGGGTGCCCTGGCCGACTCCGGCGAACTCCCGTGCGTCCATGATGAGTTGTCGAGCATGTTGCTTGACCGTGCGGAGGGCGTGGAGCCGGTCGTGGGCGGCGGCGAGGCGGTGGGCCTCCCCGCCCGTCCCCGTAGGTGCGCCCGCGCCCGTGCCCGGCGGGTTGCGGGATTCCAGGCGGGTGATGAGGGCGAGCAGGATCTCGGCGAGGCGGTCGGTCTCGGCGAGTTCGCGTTCGGCCCGCAGGCGGGCGGTGCGGGCGGCGGCCTCCGCGTCCGCGCCGGAGGGGCAGGCGCGGCGGCGGGCGGCGGCCCGCAGTTCGCGTTCGGCCTCCAGCGCGGCCTCGTACAGCTCGGCCGCGCGGGCCAGGGTGAGCGACCGGTCGTGCGGGTCGGGCACGCGGTCCTCGATGACCGCGCGGAGCCGCCCCAGCGGCGCTACGCGCGCGCCGGACCGATACTCCTCCCATGCCCCGCGACTGCTCCCGTAGCGTCCCGCCAGTTCGCGGGCGGACATGCCTGCGGTCAGTTCCCTCAGAAGGGCGGCGAGGAAGTCGGCCTGCGCGGTCACCGCTCCCCCGAAGTCCCGCCGAGGGCTCCCCGTTCTGCCCATCGTCGATCCCCCAGTAGCAACACCGGCCTCGCCGTCGGCGGAGCCGGAGGACTACTCGGAATCCTGCTACGCACCACCAGAAGCCCGCCCCCCGCAAGCGACACAAGTGACCGATTCTTTCGCATAGTTGGCGAGACCCGAGGGTACCAGAGCGTCCCCGGGCGGTTACTGAGGGTTCGGCGGCGGAAGTTGGCCGGGTTTCCGTTGGTTTCGGGGGTTCGGGGTGCGGGGTTCGGGGCTGGAGGGCGGGGCCTGGAGGGGGCAGCGGTTTCGTCTCCGCGAAAGGCTGCCCCCCTGCGGGCTCAGCGGGCGTGCAGGATCCTCAGGGCTTCGGCGAGGGCCGTGTCGCGGGTGTCCTCGCGGACCTCGGTGACGAAGTCACCGGTACGCCGGTGGGGCGGGATGCCCCGGCCGTCGAACGTCTCACCCGTCCGGGTCAGGAACTCCTCGTTCGGCAGGCCGAATTCCCAGCCGCCCGGCAGGGAGCGTTCCATCACGTCGGAGTAGACGCCCTGGGTGGCGCGGCCGATGCGCGTGGTGGGGGCGGGGCGTTCCATGAGGGCCTGGGTGAACGTCTCGCCCGCGCTGTAGGTCTCGCCGCCGGTGAGTACGGCGAGGGGGCCCGCGTAGTGGCCGGGCTCGCGCGGGGAGCCGGGGGCGGGCTTGACGTACAGCGGCTGCGGGCGGGTGAAGCGGGTCGGGTCGTCGGGGTCGTTGCGCGCCCGCTTGGCGTACGCGAAGTACGGCCGGTCGGTGAGGTGTCCCGCGAGGCGCAGGGCGAGGTCGTCGGAGCCGCCGCCGTTGATGCGCAGGTCCAGGACGAGGCCGCGCAGGCCGGGGGTGAGGACTTCGGCGAGGGCGCGGTCGAGTGCGGCGCTGTCGAGGGCGTACGTACGGCCGTCGGGGCTGTAGCCGCCGAACCCGGAGATCCTCAGGTAGCCGATGGAGCCCGGGAGTTCGGCGAACTGGATGCGGCCGTTGGCGTACTGGCGCAGCGTCCTGCCACCGAGCCCGGTCCGCTCGATGTGGCGCTGGGCCTCGGCGTCGAGGTCGGGGCCGGGGATCACGGTGCCGGGGCGGGGCTCGGCGAAGGTGCCGGTGTCCCCGGCGTCGAGGCGGACGTGTGCGTCGTGCAGCGGGGCGAGCATCTCGCGGAACACGGCGAAGAGTTCGGCGTCGGTGGTGTCCGGGTGGATGCGGGGGCGGTAGCGGTCGCGTTGGGCGTGCCAGTCGATGCCCTTGGCGGCGAAGAAGGGGTAGTTCTCCTCGAAGGTCTGCCAGAACACGTCGAAGTCGGCGAGGGGTTCGGTGGGCGGGGTGGTCGGTGGAGTGGTGGGTGGGGTGGTCGGTGGGGTGGTCGGTGGGGTGGTGCGGCAGAGGTCGGGGAGGGCGGCGGTGCGGTGGAGCGTGCGGTCGCCGGCGGAGCCGTCGAGGTGGAGGGTGGCGGTGGGGGGTGTGTTGGTGGGGGTGGGGGTGCGTGTGGGGCGGATGCGGTAGGTCGT
The DNA here is from genome assembly GCF_040296945.1 of Streptomyces sp. NPDC001941. NCBI lineage: Bacteria > Bacillati > Actinomycetota > Actinomycetes > Kitasatosporales > Streptomycetaceae > Streptomyces > Streptomyces sp. NPDC001941. The sequence goes on from NZ_JBEOYE010000021.1 coordinate 6,912, forward strand.
GCCCTTGTTCTCGTACGTGTACGTGTACGCGCCGGGGCGTCCGGCGGTGCCGGAGAAGGTGGCCGTGTCGCCGGGCAGGCAACTGATGGCGGTGGTCTGGTACTCGCGGAGGCTGCCGTGGTCGATGGCGATGACGGTTCCGTAGCCGTCGGTGCGCCAGATGCCGTCGGCGCCGTTCGCCGGGGAGTCCTTGGAGGGGGTGGAGCCCTTGGAGGGGGTGGAGGGGGCTGAGGTCGCGGTGGCCGGGGTCGCGGTGAAGGCGGCCGTGCCTGCGGCGAGGGTGAGGAGGAGCGTGAGGGCGGTGGGTGTGTGGCGCACGGGGTCCTCGTCGTCGGTGGTGGGGTCGGGTGGAGTGGGGTCGGGGCGGGTCGTCGTCGTGTGCCTCATACGATCGTCCGCCGCTGCGGCGGGGGACATCCCGCTGGCTGGCGGGGTGTGGCGGGGGCAAGCCCCCGGGGCGGGGTGGGGGTGGGCCTGGGGTGGGGTGGGGGTGAGTGTGCGGGTGGGGTGGTTGTGCGGGCTTTGGGGAGGCCCCTCCCCGCCCCTTCCCGAAAGCCTCCGGCGGTTGGGGCGACAGGTTTCCGGGGCTCCGCCCCGGGTCCCGAGCGGGGCTGCCGGCCCGGAGGCAGCACGACCACGGCGGGCACCCGCCCGCACCTCCTCGGGGCTCCGCCCCGGACCCCGCTCCTCAAACGCCGGAGGGGCTGGAGTGACGCGAGCGCGCCGGGCCTGACCCCCAGGGGCCCGTCGTCCTCGCCCCTGGCGGGTGCGATCCTTGGGGGGTCAGCGTCGTGTTGTCACGCCCGGCCTCCGGCCGAGTTTCCCGTGCGTTCCGGAGGCACCTCCCCTTGAGCACCCTCAGCGCCGAAGTGGTGTCCGCGGTCCTGCTGGTCGCGGTCCTCGCCTTCGCCGTCGTACGTCCCCGCGGCCTTCCCGAGGCCCTCGCCGCCGTGCCCGCCGCCGGGGTCGTCGTCCTGCTCGGGGCGCTCCCGCCCCAGCAGGCCCGCCAGCAGGTCCAGGAGCTGCTGCCGGTCGTGGGGTTCCTCGCCACCGTCCTCGTACTGGCGCAGTTGTGCGCGCGCGACGGGCTGTTCGCCGCTGCCGGGGACGCCGTGGCGCGCTGGTGCCGGGGCAGTGCGACGCGGCTGCTCGGCGGGGTCTTCGCGGTGGCCTCCGCCGTCACCGCCGTACTGAGCCTCGACGCGACCGTCGTGCTGCTGACCCCCGTGGTCTTCGCGACGGCCGCCCGCGCGGGTGCCTCCGCCCGGCCCCACGTGTACGCCACCGCGCACCTGGCGAACTCGGCCTCCCTGCTGCTGCCGGTGTCCAACCTGACCAATCTGCTCGCCTTCACCGCGAGCGGGCTGTCGTTCACCCGGTTCGCCGGGCTGATGGCGCTGCCCTGGCTCGCCGCGATCGCCGTGGAGTACGCCGTCTTCCGCCGGTTCTTCCGTACGGACCTGAAGGCGACGCCGACCCCGCCCGAGCCGGTCGCGCCCACGCCCGTGCCCGTGTTCACGCTGGTGGTGCTCGCGCTGACGCTGGCAGGGTTCGCCGTCGCCTCGTTCGCGGGCGCCAGCCCGGCGTGGGCGGCGCTGGCGGGGGCGGTGCTGCTCGCCGTACGGGCGCTGGCCGGGCGGCGGACGACGGTGCGGGAGGTGGTGCGCTCGGCCGACCTGCCGTTCTGCGTGTTCGTCCTCGCCCTGGGCGTGGTCGTGAAGGCGGTCGTCGACAACGGTCTGGGGGACGCGCTCGCCCGGGTGGTGCCCGACGGGTCGTCGCTGCCCGCGCTGCTCGCCGTCGCCGCGGTGGCCGCGCTGCTCTCCAACGTGATCAACAACCTGCCCGCGGTGCTCGCGCTGCTGCCGATCGCCGCCCCGGCCGGCCCCGGGCCGGTGCTCGCGGTGCTGATCGGCGTCAACGTCGGCCCCAACCTGACGTACGCCGGGTCGCTGGCCACGCTGCTGTGGCGGCGGATCCTGAACTCCCACGGCACCGCGCCCGAGCTGGGCCGCTTCACCCGTCTCGGGCTGCTGACCGTCCCGGTGACGCTGGGCGTGGCCACCGTGTCGCTGTGGCTGGTGCTGCGGGTCGTCGGGACGGGGTGAGCAGCACCCGCCAGGACCCTCGGGGTGAGCCGTCGCGCCGATCCGGCCGACACTACGCGGTGTGATCTTCCCTCAGCCCTCCGTATCCCCGATGCTGGTGCCGATCTTCACGGATTCCGTGGTTTCGCACCGGACAGCGGTCCGGGGGCCACGCACGGCGGACGGAGCGCACCCCACCATGGCGGACAAGGCCGGACTGGACCGACGCGGCTTCCTGACCCATGTGGTCGCGGCCCCCACCCTCACCGTCGCCGTGTCGCTGCTGCCTGCCGGGGAGGCCGTGGCCGCTCCGGGTGCGCAGGAGCGGGCGTCCGGCGCCGCCGGGGGGCTACTGCCCGGGCTGGCGCCCGATCTCGGTGACGTGCTGATCCTCGCGGGGCTCCCGACGTCCCTGCTGCTGACCCTGGAGGTCGGCGAGGACGGCACCGTCGTGTTCGGGCTGCCGCGCACCGAGGTCGGGCAGGGGCTGACCACGTCGGTGGGCATGCTGGTCGCCGAGGAGCTGGACCTGCCGCTGGAGCGGGTGCGGGTGCGGCTGGACGACGCGCGGCCCGAGCTGCTGTTCAACCAGCTCACGGGCAGTTCCAACTCGATCCGTTCGCTGTACGGGCCGGTGCGGGCGGTCGCCGCGGCGGCCCGGTCGCGGCTGGCCGGGGCGGCGGCCCGGCAGTGGGGCGTGCCGGTGGGGCGGCTGGTGACGCGGGACGGTGCGGTCGTGGCGCCGGACGGGCGGTCCGCCGCGTACGGGACGCTGGCCCGGGCGGCGGCGTCCGCGCGCACCGAGGCGGTGGCGGGTACGCCCAAGGCGGTGGCGGAGCAGCGTCTGGTGGGGACGCCGACCTCCCGGGTGGACGCGCGGGCGATGGTGACCGGGCGGCAGCGCTACACCCTGGACCTCGACGTGCCGGGGGCGAAGCCGTGCATGGTGCGGCGTCCGCCGGCGGTGAACGGCACGGTGGAGCTGGTGCAGAACCTGGACGAGGTGCGGGCGATGCCCGGGGTGCTGGCGGTGGCGGTGATCCCCACTGGTGTGGCGGTGGTCGCGGAGACGTTCGGGCAGGCGCTGGCGGGCAAGGAGGCGCTGCGGGTGGTGTGGGGTCCCGGTGGGCTCGACGACGTGTCGGACGGGGACGTGCGCTCGCTGCTGCGGGGGGCGGTGCCGCCGTTCGTGCTGGGGCTGCCGGGGCGTGAGGTGGACGCGGAGTTCGAGTTCGCGCCGGTGAGCCACGCGCCGCTGGAGACGAACTCGGCGGTGGCGGACGTGCGGGCGGACCGGGCGACGGTGTGGACGTCGACGCAGGCGCCGATCGCGGCCCGGTCGGCGGTGGCGCTTGCGGTGGGGCTGCCGTCGTCGCGGGTGGAGCTGAAGGTGGTGCAGGGCGGGGGTTCGTTCGGGCGGCGGCTGTTCTTCGACGCGGCGGTGGAGGCGGCGCGGGTGTCGAAGGCGGCGGGCCGGCCCGTACGGCTGATGTGGTCGCGGATCGACGACATGCGGCACGGGCGGATGCGGCCGCCCACGTTCCACCGGTTGCGGGCGACGCTGCTGGCGGGGGCGGTGGCGCGGTTCGAGCACCGGATGGGGTGCGTGGAGACGGACTTCCGGCACGGTCTGGGTGAGGCGCTGACCGCGGGGGCGACGCACCTGCCGCCGTTGAACGGGGCGTTCGGGCAGACGTTGTTCCACCTGTCGGTCGCGTCGCCGTACGGCTTCCCGGCGGTGCAGTCGCTGAGCGAGCTGCCGCTGCGGCTGCACACGGGGTCCTGGCGCGGGGTGTACTCGGGTCCGGCGCGGGCCGCCGAGGAGGTGTTCGTGGACGAGGTCGCGGGGCGCCTGGGCCGTGACCCGGTGGAGTTCCGGCGGGCGCACCTGCGCGAGGCGCACCAGCGGGCGGTGCTCGACAAGGCGGCTTCGCTGGGGAGTTGGGGGCGGTCGATGCCACGGGGTACGGCGCAGGGCATCGCGTTCCACGAGGAGTACCGCTCGTGCACGGCGTGCCTGGTGGAGCTGGACGCCCGGGATCCGCAGGCGCCGCGCGTGACGCGGGCGGTGGTGGTGGCGGACGTCGGCAGGGCGGTGAACCCGCGCGGGGTGGAGGCGCAGTTGCTGGGCGGTCTGACGGACGGGATCGCGACGGTGCTGCGGGCCGGGCTGCACTTCGACAACGGGCTTCCGCTGGAGGGCAGTTACTCGCAGTTCCACTACGCGCGGCAGAAGGACTCGCCGACGGACGTGCGGGTGCACGTGATGCCGGACCGGGGTGAGCCGGGCGGGGTCGGGGAGCTGGGGGTGCCCGCGGCGTCGGCGGCGGTCGCGAACGCGTTCGCGCGGGCGACGGGTCGGGTGCCGCGTTCGTTCCCGGTGAACTTCGAGGTGGACTTCACGCCGTTCCCCCGCTGACCGCACCGCCCTCGCCCGTCTTGCCCTTCCCCTTTCCGCTCGCGCTTCGAGGAGTACGTCTTGCCCCAGCACACCTTCACCGTGAACGGCCGGTCCGTGTCGGTCGAGGCCCCCGACGACCTGCCCCTGTTGTGGGTGCTGCGCGACCTGCTCGGGATCACCGGGCCGAAGTACGGCTGCGGCATCGACGTCTGCAAGGCGTGCACCAGCCATCTGGACGGGGAGGCGGTGAACCCGTGCGTGGTGCCGGTGAAGGAGGTCGAGGGGCGTGAGGTGACGACGATCGAGGGGCTGGCGGACGGGGAGCGGCTGCACCCGGTGCAGGAGGCGTGGCTGGAGCAGGACGTGGCGCAGTGCGGGTACTGCCAGCCGGGGCAGATCATGGCGGCGGTGGCGCTGCTGAAGCGGACGAGCGAGCCGACGGACGCGGACATCGACGCGATCGCGAACGTGTGCCGGTGCGGTACGTACTTCCGCATCCGGGAGGCGATCAAGTCGGCCGCGGCGCGCATGCGGGTCTGAGGCCCGAGTCCGTGCGGGTCCGGGCCCCCTAGGAGCGGGCGTGTCCGATTTCGACCATTCCCGCTCCCCTTCCGACCTCGTGCGCGGGGGCCGGGATCCCCAGGATGGAAGGCGTACGGAGCAATCGGCTCCGTTTCCTTCCTCGCTCTCTGGGGGCGAAAATGAACGCACGGCCCCTGTCCGCGCCGGACGCAAGCGGCGTCGGCTCCACCACCGGCCCCGCGCCCGGCCCCGCGCCCGGCCCCGCGCCCGGCCCCGCCGGCGCGGGGCACGCGCACGGCGGGTTCCTCGGCGGGCGCGGCGAGCCGGTCTTCGCGGCGCTGGCGGCGGTGACCTTCCTGACCGGTCTGGGCCTGGACCTGTTCACGACGGGTCTGGGCGGGCTCTCGCTGGGCCTGTTCGTCGCCACGTACTTCTTCGGCGGCTTCTTCACCCTGCGCGAGGCGGTGGCCACGGTGCGGGCGCGCCGCTTCGAGGTGGACTTCCTGATGCTGGTCGCCGCCGCGGGCGCGGCGGCGGTCGGCCGCTGGGAGGAGGGCGCGGTCCTGCTGTTCCTGTTCAGCGTGGGCCACGCGCTGGAGTCGTACGCGATGGGCCGGGCGCGGCGCTCGATCGAGGCGCTGGCCTCGCTGACGCCGCGCACGGCGGTGCTCGCCGACGGGCGTGAGGTGGCGGTGGAGGACCTGGGCGTCGGGGACACGGTGCTGGTGCGGCCGCACACCCGGATCCCGGCGGACGGTTTCGTGCGGGCGGGCACCAGTGCGGTGGACCAGGCGCCGGTGACGGGCGAGAGCGTGCCGGTGGACAAGCGGCCGGCCGACGACCCGGTGGCGGCGCTGCGCGCCCCGGAGTCGGTGGGCGGGGACAGCCGGGTCTTCGCGGGGACGGTCAACGGGGCGGGCGCGCTGGAGGTGACCGTGACGAGCCTGGCGGCGGACAACACGCTGGCCCGGGTGGTGGAGCTGGTGCGCTCGGCGCAGGAGCGCCAGTCGCCGACGCAGGTGTTCACCGACCGCTTCCAGCGGGTGTTCGTGCCGGTGGTGCTGGGGGTGGTGGTGCTGCTGCTCGGGGCGGGCCTGGTGGTGGACGAGCCGTTCTCGGCGACGTTCTACCGGGCGATGGCGGTGCTGGTGGCGGCGAGTCCGTGCGCGCTGGCGATCGCGACCCCGGCGGCGGTGCTCTCGGCGATCGCCCGGGCGGCCCGCAGTGGGGTGCTGGTCAAGGGCGGGGGGCCGCTGGAGGCGCTGGGGCGGCTGAGCGCGTTCGCGTTCGACAAGACGGGGACGCTCACCGAGGGGCGGCCGCGGCTGACGGACGTGGTGGCGGCCGAGGGCGTCGGGGAGCGTGAACTCCTGGTGACGGCGGTGGCGGTGGAGCGGCTGAGCGACCACCCGCTGGCGGTGGCGGTGGCGCGGGACGCGGCGGCCCGGCTCGACGGGGGCGACGCGGTGCCGGAGGCGGGCGGGTTGACGGCCCTGGTGGGCCGGGGCGTGCGGGCCGAGGTGGCGGGCGAGCCGGTGTGGGTGGGCAGTGCGGCACTGTTCGACGAGGTGCCGGGGGCCGCCGCGGACGCCGGGTTGCTGCGTACGGTACGGGAGTTGGAGGAGCGGGGCCGTACGGTGATGGTCGTGCGGCGCGGGGAGAGGTACCTGGGCGCGCTGGCGGTGATGGACACGCCGCGCCCGGACGCGGCGGTGGTGGTGGCCCGGCTGCGGGAGCTGGGGGTGCGCCGGACGGTGCTGATCTCCGGTGACAACCAGGCGGTGGCGGGCGCGGTGGGCCGGCAGGTCGGGGTGGACGACGCGCGCGGCGGGCTGCTGCCGGAGGACAAGGTGCGGGCGGTGGCGGAGCTCGACCGGACGGCCGGGCGGGTGGCGATGGTGGGTGACGGCGTGAACGACGCGCCCGCCATGGCGCACGCCACGGTGGGGATCGCGATGGGCGCGGCGGGTTCGGCGGTGGCGCTGGAGACGGCGGACGTGGCGCTGATGGCGGACCGGCTCGACCGGCTGCCGCTGGCGACCGGGCTGAGCCGGAGGGCGTCGCGGGTGATCAGGCAGAACCTGTGGTTCAGCCTCTCCGTGGTGGCCGTGCTGGTCCCGGCGACGGTGCTGGGCCTGGGCATCGGTCCGGCGGTGCTGGTCCACGAGGGCTCGACGCTGGTGGTGGTCGCCAACGCCCTGCGGCTGCTGGGCTACCGCGAGCCGCGCGCGGCCGGGTGAGGGCCGACCCCGTGGCGTACCGTGTCCGCCGCCCTCGCGGGGGTGGCGGACGCGGTGGCGCGTGCGGTCAGGTGGCGGCGCGGGCCCGGCGGTGGGCGGCGACGCGTTCGCGGGTGGCGCAGCGGCGCGAGCAGTAGCGGCGCTCCAGGCCGCGGCTCTGGGCGAGGAAGACGTTGCGGCAGGAGGGCGAGGCGCAGGTGCCGCCGGGCGGGCGCTGCTGGTCCCAGACCAGGACGGTGAGGGCCAGGCAGGAGGAGGCGAGGAAGCGTTCGCCCCAGGGCGCGTCGTCGTGCCGGTCCAGGCGCGGGTGCCAGGGGGTGCCGCCGCCGTGCGAGGTGAGGCGCAGGTGGTGGGCGCTGTCGCGCAGCAGGGTGTTGAGGAGGGCGGCGGCGGTGTCGGCGTCGGGCGCGGCGAGGACGGCGCGCAGCGGGACGGCGGCGGCCCGCAGTTGGGTGATGTCGTCGGGGGTGAGGTCGAGCGGGCCGGGTTCGCCGTGGGCGCGCAGGACGTCGGCGACGGCGGCCGGGTCGGGCCGCTCGGGTGCCAGGGCGTTGACGAGGTCGGCGGTGCGGCGGGCGGTGGCCTGGACGGAGTGGCGGGGGTTCCAGTCGGCGCCGGGGCGGGTGATGTCGGCGGTGCCGGGCGGCCGGGGCGCGGCGGTGAGCCGGGCCGCGGAGGGGCGGGGGACGGGCGGTGGGGGCACGAGGGGTCGGGACACGGGGGCAATGTAATGGATATCGCGGCTTTTCCTGTTACCTCCATGGGTCCTTTCGGGTGAACACGCGTGACGAGGGGTCAGGGGCCGGGAGCGGTCGTGGAGTTGAGGACGGTGGCCAGTTGGGCGCGGGAGCGGACGTCGAGCTTCTGGTAGATCCGGGTGAGCCGGGCCTCGACCGTCTTGACGCTCAGGTACAGGCGGGCCGCGGCCTCCTGGTTGCTGGCGCCCTCGCCGACGAGCCGGGCGAGGCGCAACTCGCCTTCGGTGAGGACCGGTTGGCCGCCGGTGGCGGTCGCCGGTTCGGGGCGGGCGGCGCTCAGGCCGCGGGTCAGGGCGAGCCACGGGGCCGCGCCCGCGCGTTCGAAGAGCGCGGCGGCCTGCCGCAGGGCGCGTTCGGCGGAGGAGCGCCTGCGGCGGCGGCGTTCGACGCGCGAGAGGGCGATCAGGCAGCGGCCGCGTTCCAGGACGAGCCCGTGGTCGGCGAAGCCGTCGGCGGTGTCGGCGAGCAGGACGGCCGCCTCGTCGGCCTTGCCGCCCGCGGCCAGGCACAGCGCGTAGACGCGGTCGTGGGACAGCAGCACGGTGGTGCGGCCGAGGCGGTCGGCGACCGGGCCGACGTCGGCGAGGACGGCCTCGGCCTCCTCGCGGGCGTCGCTCGCCAGGAGCGCCTCGGCCAGTTCCTCGTGCCAGCGCAGCATGGAGGGGTCGACGGCGCTCTGCGCGTTCTCGCCCTCCTGGACGCGGCGCAGGGTGTCCAGGGCCCCGGCGACGTCGCCGGTGACGAGCTGGACGCGGCCCAGGGCGTAGCGGGCGCGGGAGAGGAAGATGCGGTCGCCCTCCTCCTCGGAGGCCTGGACGCTGCGGCGGGCGTAGTCGGCGGCGCGGGCGAAGGTGCCGCCGGCGGTCTCGGCGAGGGCGAGCGCGTACCAGGCGGGGCCCGGGGAGAGCCCGGCCTCCAGGGTGAGGGCGAGGGAGCGGGCGGCGTGGGCACGGGCGGTGGCGCAGTGGCCGCGGCGGGCCTCGACCTCGGCGAGGGTGCGGTGGAGTTCGATGACGTCCTCGGCGGAGCCGCGCCGCTCGACCAGGGGCAGCAGGGCGTGGATGCGGGCGCGGGCGTCGGACAGCCGGTCGTCGAGCAGGGCGTGACGGATCGTCAGGATGCGGGCGGTGTTGCGGGCTCCGGGTGGGCCTTCGGCCTCTTCGAGGGCGAGGGCGCGCTCCAGGGCGCGTTCGGCGCCGGGTGAGCCGAGGGCCCGGTCGACGCGGGCCTGGAGGGTGAGGGCGCCGATGGTGGTGCGGCGGTCGCCGACGGAGTCGGCGAGGGCGGCCGATTCGACGGCGGCGGCGCGCGAGCGGACCGGGTCGCCGTCGGCGAGTACGTACTTGACGGCCAGGCGCAGCAGGACCCCGGCGCGCAGGGCGGGGTGGCCGTCGGAGTCCTCCATGGCGTGCACGTAGTGCTCGTCGAGGTCGGTGAGGCCCTGTCCGGCGGTGTCGAGGACGGCGAGGCGGGCGCGGACCCGGTCGGCGGGCGCGGCGTCGCGGGCCAGCAGGTCGGCGGCGGCGCGCTGGGCGAGGTCGGCGCGGGCGGCGCGGGCGGCCTCCTCGGCGGCCTCCACGAGGCGCTCCTGGCGGCGGGCCTGCTCCGTGACCGGGGTGGACTCGGCGGCGAGCAGGGCGAGTTCGGCGGCAAGGGTGTAATCGCCGCGACGCCGGGCGGTGCGGGCGGCGCCGTCGACCTCGGCGGCGAGGTCCTCGTCGGGGGCGTCGGCGGCGAGGGCGCGGTGGCGCACGGCGGCGACGGGGTCGTCGGCGACCCGGGCGAGCGCGGCGTGCCCGGCGGCGCGCCGGGCCCAGGGCGTGTCGTGGACGAGGGTGGTCGGCAGGAGGCCGGCGGTGAAGGCGACGGTGCCGTCCTCGGTGACGGAGATCAGCCCGGAGCGTTCGGCGGCGGCGAGTTCGGCCTCGGCGTCGGGACGTCCGGCGCGGCGGATCAGCGCGGCGGTGGGGCGGGGTGCGAGGGCGGCGAGCAGCAGGGAGGCGCGTACGGCGGGGGTGGCGGGGGCGAGCATGTGCCGGGCCAGGTCGCGGGCGCGGCCGGAGAGCGGCAGGGCTTCGGCGTGGTGGACGGGCGCGGCGGTGTCGGCGAGGCTGCGGCCGACGGCGAGGGCGAGGCGGGGGTTGCCGCCGCTGGTGCGGTGGATGCGTCCGGCGAGGCGGGCGGGCAGCCGGTGGCGTACCAGGAGGTCGGCGATCTCGTCGGCGTGCAGCGGCGGTACGAGCAGCACGTCGGCCTCGGAGGGCACCCAGAGGGGGAATCCGGCGGCGGCCGGTTCGGGGGCGGTCGCCGCAGGGGCAACGGGTACGGAGGCGGTCGTTTCGGAGGCGGTCGCCTCGGACATGGCCGCTTCGGACATAGCCGCTTCGGAGGTGGTCGCTTCGAGGGGAACGGGTCCGGAGGGTACGGGTTCGGGGGCGCCGACGGCCAGGGCGCGCAGGGTGGGCGGGGCGAGCTGGAGGGCGAAGCGCAGCAGTTCGGCGCTGTCGTCGTCGAGGCGGCGGGCGTCGTCGACGACGAGCAGGGTGGGTGCGGTGTCGGCGAGGGCGCGCAGGGCGCGGGCGAGGCCCAGGCGCAGGGCGACCGGGTCGGCGGCGCCGGGGGCGGCGGCCTCGCGGCTGAGGACGGCGACGGCGGCCCGCTGGGGTGCGGGGAGCGCGTCGAGGGCGCCGGGGGGCAGGGAGGCGACCAGGGCGGCGGCCGCGACGCCGGGCAGGTCGCGGTCGGCGGGCTGCGGGGCCAGGTGGAGGACGGTCTCGCCGCGGGCGGCGGCGCGGTCGGCGACGGCCCGGGCCACTTCGGTCTTGCCGATGCCCGCGGGGCCGGTGAGCAGGGCGCGGCCGCGGGCGTGCAGGACGTGTTCGACGCGGCCGACGAGTTCGGCGCGGCCGACGGGCGCCCCGGTGGCCGCGGGCGCGCCGGTGGCGTGTGCCGCGGTGCGGTTCGGGCTCGGTCTCACGCACCACTCCCCCTCCGTGCCGGTGCGGCGCTCCGGCCGGTCGGTGCCGGGGCCGCGTCCGGCCTCCCCCGGAGCGGGGCGGGCCCGTCCGGCGCGGGTCCCCTGCCCGCGTGAGCTGAGCATACGAACTCGGCCACGCACGTCCAGGCCCCGCGTCCGCGATGTGGGACGGCGGACGCGGCGGGGCGGGCCCTCGGCGGTCGGCCGCGGGCCCGCCCGTGTGCAGGTGGGGGGTGTGGGAGGGGGTGGGTCAGAAGGTCAGGCCCCAGGAGTCGAGGTACCCGGTGTCGCCGGTGGCGACGTCCTGCACCCGCAGCTTCCAGTCACCGTTCGCGGCCTTCGCGGAGGCGTCGACGGTGTAGGTGGCCTGGACGTTGTCCGCGGAGTCGGAGCCGCTGGAGTTCTTCAGGCGGTAGGCGGTGCCGTCGGGGGCGAGCAGGTCGACGACGAGGTCGCCGCGCCAGGTGTGCTTGATGTCGACGCTGACGGCGAGCGCGGCGGGCGCGTTGCCGGTCAGGCCGGTGACGGCGAGGGTGGAGGTGACGGTCGCGTTGTCGGCGATGGTGACGTCCGTGGTGCTGGTGAAGGTCCTGCCGCCGCCGGTGGAGCCGGTCACGGCCGCGACGGTCTTGGCGGCGTCGGCGATGCCGGTGCCGCAGCCGCCGGTGCAGGTGCCGGGCAGCGGACGGGCGTTGGCCTTGATCGCGGACTCGATCTGGGCGGGGGTCAGGGCGGGCTTCGCGGACTTCAGGAGCGCGGCGAGGCCGGCGATGTGCGGGGCGGCCATCGAGGTGCCCTGGTAGGGCTTGTAGGTCTCGGCGGCCTGGGTGGTGGTGCCGGAGTTCAGCGTGGAGAGGATGCCGTTCTCGGGGGTGGTGACGGTGCCGGGGGTGTCGGTGGCGCGGCGGGTCTCGCCGCCGGGGGCCGAGACGTCCACGGTGGCGCCGTAGTTGGAGTAGAAGGCGCGGTTGCCCTCGCGGCTGGTGGCGGCGACCGTGATGACGCCGGGGCAGTTGGCGGGGGTGGACGCGGCGGCGTCGGCGTTGCTGTTGCCGGCCGCGACGACGACGGTGGTGCCGCGCGCGACGGCCGCGTCGATGGCGTTGCGGTAGACGCTGGGGCAGGTCGCGCTGGAGCCGCCCAGGCTCATGTTGATGACCTTGGCCGGGGTGGGGTTGGCCGGGGCGCCGGGCACGCTGCCGCCGGAGGCCCAGGTGATGGCGTCGGCGATGTCGGAGGAGGTGCCGCCGCACTTGCCGAGGACGCGCACGGGCTGGATCTTCGCGCCGTAGGCGATGCCCGCGACGCCCTTGGCGTTGCCGGTGACGCCGGCGATGGTGCCGGCGACGTGGGTGCCGTGCCAGGAGGAGGTGGAGGCCTTGGAACCGGTGCCGCACTCGCCGTCGGTGGCGCTCCAGTCGCCCTCGTCCCTGGAGTCGGCGTCGCGGCCGCCGCCGTCGCGGGCGTCGGCGGCGGAGGAGATGAAGTCGTAGCCGGACACCACGTTGGCGGCCAGGTCGCTGTGGGCGGCGTAGCCGGTGTCGATGACGGCGACGGTGACGCCGCTGCCGTTCGCCTTGTCCCAGGCACCGGGCACGTTCATGCCGCCGGTGGGCTCGAACAGGTCCCACTGCTTGGCGTACTCGGTGTCGTCGGGCGCCACGGCGGTCGGGTAGGCGCGTACGTCGGGCTCGACGGAGGCGACGGCCGGGTCCGCGCGGAAGGCGGCCATGACGTCGGCGACGTCCCGCGTGCTCGTGGCGCCGCCGAGGTCGACGAGCGCGGCGCCGCCCGCGAGGCGGCGCTCGAAGGAGAGTCCCTCGCCGGTGCGCGCGGCCTTCTCGGCGGCGTCGCTCCGGGCGGCCGTGTTCGAAGTGGCTTCGGCAGTACGGGACTTGTAGGTCACGATGACCTTGTCGACCGGCGCGGCGGGCTGCGCGTGCGGCAGCACCTGGGAGGCCGGGGCGGTCGGGCTCGGCGCGGGCGCCGGGGCGGCGAACGCGGCCGAGGAGGCGGCCGCGACGCCGATGAGGGTGGCGCTCGCGGCGACGACGGATATGAGTCTCCGTCCGGAACCGTTCAAGGTGTTCCCTTTCAGGGCACGGCTCGTCCGCAACACGGAGCCGCTGGGTGCGGTGGGGGGTGGCGCGGGCGGCGGGGGGCGCGGAGCCGCGGTGCACCGTGGGGGTGGCACTCCCCGGCTCCGCGGGCCCGGCAGAAGCCGGGGGCCACCCGCGCGACAGCCCGTGCGGGGGCCGCCACCGGCGGCTGGGGTCCTCGTCCCGCCGATCGCGAGGCGTCGGGGAACGGGCACCGCCGGTGCGGCAGACAGTAGGGAAACGGCGGTTGAAGCCGATACGGGGGAAACCCTTGTCGTTGCCCCGGGCGCCCCGGTGAGGGGCGGTGGACCGGCGGGGACAGGGGTGGCGGCGGGGCCCGGGGACAGGTGCCGGCAGGTGTTAGGGCGGGGGCCCGGCGCGGTAACGATGCCGGGGTGATCCCGCACCCTGTTCTCCGTAACGCCCTGTCCGTGGCGGCCCTGTCCGTGTGCGCGGCGCTGTCGGCGTGCGCGGCCCCCGGACCCGTACCGCCGTCCGACGCGCGTCCGGCGGTGCTCCCCTCCGCGTCCGGTCCGCCGTCCGCCCGGGTGGACTGCCGTACGGTGCGCTGCGTGGCGCTGACCTTCGACGCGGGCCCGGGACCGTACACGGCGCGGCTGCTGGACGTGCTCAAGGAGAAGGACGTGCGGGCGACGTTCTTCCTGCTGGGCAGCAGGCACGTGACGGACCGTCCGGAGCTGGTGCGCCGGGAGGCCGCCGAGGGGCACGAACTGGGCAACCACACCTGGTCGCACCCGCGCCTGACGGAGCTGCCGGACCCGGAGGTCGAGCGGCAGCTGGTCCGGGTCCAGGAGCGGGTACGGGAGTTGACGGGCCGGACGCCGACGCTGATGCGGCCGCCCCAGGGCCGTACCGGCAAGCGCGTCGCCGAGGTGTGCCGGCGGCTCGGCCTGGCCCAGGTCCTGTGGTCGGTGACGGCCAAGGACTACAAGGAGCGCGATCCCGAGGTGATCACGCGGCGGGTCCTGGCGGGCGCCCGGCGCGACGGGATCATCCTGCTGCACGACATCTACCCGGGCACGGTCCCCGCGGTGCCCGCGATCGTGGACGGGCTGCGCGCCCGGGGCCTGGAACCGGTCACGGTCTCCGAGCTGTTCGCCCCCGGGGTGCCCGAGCCGGGCCGCGTCTACCGCACGGCTCCACCGAGGGTCGAGCCGGGCTCCAGCGCTTCTCCAGTCGCCGAGGAGTGATTGTCACACCCAGGGCCTAGACTGACGCCCATGTATCCGACACCCATCGACGCCCGCCCCGAGGCGGACCGGCTCAACGAGCTGATCCGTGCCCTGGTGGCGCAGCAGGCGGCGTGGTCGGACAAGGACCGGGCGCTGTACGAGTGGCTGCGGGAGAGGTGGGTGCAGGCGGCCTAGGGCGTGTTGCGAAAGTAGCGCCGTCCGCCCGCCCCCCGGTTCTTCCCCGCACGGTCCCCGGCTGTTCCTCCGCCGGTCCTCGACCGCTCCTCCCGTTCAGGCCGCGACCGCGACCGCGACCTTCTCGCCCTCCCGGGCCTCGCCCATCAGCGGCCGCAGCCTGCGGGCCATCAGGACCAGGACGACGCCCACGGCGATCGTAAAGGCGCCCTGCCAGAGGAAGTTGAGGCTCTGGCCGATCACCGCGTCCAGGCGCGGCAGCTGCCCGCCGATGCCGTCGCCGGTGGCGGCGGCCAGGAACCAGACGCCCATCATCTGGTTGGTGAACGCGCGCGGGGCCAGCTTGGTGGTGACCGAGAGGCCGACCGGGCTCAGGCACAGCTCGCCCATGACCTGGATGACGTACACGCCGACCAGCCACATCAGCGAGACGCGCACGCCGCCCGACGCGAGGGAGGCCGCGCCCGACATCACCACGAAGGAGGCGCCGACCAGGAGCAGGCCCAGGGCGAACTTCAGCGGGGTGCTGAGGCGGCTGCCCCTGCGCACCCAGAAGGCGGCGAACAGCGGGGCGAGGGCGATCACGAACAGCGAGGGGATCGACTGGGTCCAGCTGGCGGGGATGTGCCAGCCCAGGACGCTGAGGTCGGTGTGCTTGGCGGCGAACTCGTTGAGCTCGTTGCCCATCTGGTCGTACACCATCCAGAAGAGGGTGGCGGCGACGAACAGCCAGACGTAGGCGCGCAGCCGGGTCTTCTCGGTCGCGGTGATCTTCGGGCTGCGGTACATGGAGAGCAGTACGCCCGCCGGGACGACGACGGCGATCACGGTGAGCAGGAAGGTGACGTTGTCGACGGTGAAGGCGTGCGCCACGACCAGGGCGATGACCAGGGCGGCGGTGCCGAGCAGGGTGTACGCCGACGAGCGGCGCAGCCTGGTGCGCTCGGCGGGGGTGAGCGCGACCAGGGGCTCCTCGCGCAGGGCCGCCGTCAGGCGCCGGCCGCCGATGACGTACTGGGCGAGGCCGAGGGCCATGCCGACGGCGGCGCAGCCGAAGCCGAGGTGCCAGTTGACCTCTTCGCCGAGGTAGCCGACGACGATCGGGGCGATGACGGCGCCGAGGTTGATGCCCATGTAGAAGAGCGAGTAGCCGGCGTCGCGGCGCTGGTCGTCCTCGGGGGCGTAGAGGCGGCCGACGAGCGCGGAGATGTTGGGCTTGAGCAGGCCGGTGCCGACGACGATGAGGATCAGGCCGGGCCAGACGAAGGCGGCGCTGGGGACGGCCATCGCGAGGTGGCCGAGCATGATGACGACCCCGCCCCACAGGACGGCGCGGCGGGCGCCGAGCACGCGGTCGGCGACCCAGCCGCCGGGCAGGGCGAGCAGCGAGATCATCGCCATGTAGACGCCCTCGACGGCCTCGGAGGTGCCGGTGGCCAGGCCCATGCCGCCGGTCGCCGGGGAGGCGGCCAGGAAGTGGACGAGGATCGCGACCATGCCGTACAGGCTGAAGCGCTCCCACATCTCGGCCAGGACCAGCGTCGCCAGGCCCCGGGGGTGACGTGCACGCGCCCTGTGGCGGGGCGCCTCGGACTGCATACCTATCGAAGTCTTCACATATTCAGCGTGAAGGGTGATTACGGGCGGAACCGACCGTTCACGGTCAAGAATCGGCAATGAGCGGGCCCGGGACCCGGAGGTCCCGGGCCGGAGTACCCGTACGGGCGGGCGCCGGGCGGGCCGTTGGGCCCGGCGCCCCTCCCGGGCCCCTCAGCGGCGGCGCCGCTCCCCCGGCGCGAACGCCACCGTGGCGCGGGCCCGGGCCAGCGCGATCCCCGCCGACGCGCACACCAGGACCGCCACGAACGCGGTCATCCGCAGCGCCCAGGAGTCGGGGGCGGTGTCGTCGTCGAGCATCCCGTTCACCGTGCCGACGAACGAGAGGCCGGCGACGGGAGTGAGCAGTGCCGCCATCCGGTCCGCCGAGCCCGGAGCCCCCTTCAGCAGCGCGAGCCCCGCGCGCGCCACGCCGTACCCGAAGGCGGCGCCGAGCAGGCAGAAGACGATGCCGATGGCGCCTCCCGCACCGCGCGACTGACCGGGTCCCGCGTCCAGCGTCCACAACAGGGTCGCCACCGCGCCGCCCGCTCCGGCCGCCGCCATCGCACCCCCGAAGAGCGTGCCGAGCAGACCGGCGGCCGTGGCCGCGCCCGGGCGCGGTCCCGGTCGAGTCGGGGGCGGCACGGGGCGGCCGTGGGGCGCGTGCGACTGGGTCACCGGACGGGTCCTCTCGGTACGGAACAAGACGGGGTGTGACGGGGTAGAGCGGAGTGCGCCGGAACACGACAGGGCGCGTCCGGACGGGACGCGTCCGGACGGAACACCTCAGGCCGAGGCGCCAACATCCCTGCCGACGCGCCGAGTTCGCCGGTACTATAGAAAACCTAAGTACGGACTATCAAGAGGGAAGGCCGCCCGACGATGCCGCGCAGCTACGACCAGAACTGCCCCGCCGCGCACGCCCTGGACGTCGTCGGCGGACGCTGGACCCTGCTGGTCGTGCGGGAGTTGCTGCTGGGACCCCGGCGCTACACCGACCTCGTCGCCGGGCTGCCGGGCATCGGACCGAACGTGCTGTCCGAGCGGCTGCGCGAGATGCGCGGGGCGGGCCTGCTCGACCAGCGCAGGCTGCCGCCCCCGGCGGCCTCAGTGGTGTACGAACTCACCGCGCTCGGCGAGGGGTTGCGGCCCCTGCTGGACGAACTGACCCGCTGGGGAATGGCGTTGGACACCGGGCACCGTCCCGGCGAGGCGTTCCGGCTGAACTGGATCCTCAACTGCCTGCGCGCCAGCTTCCGCCCGGGCCTCGCCGACGGGGTGCGGGAGACCTACGAGTTCCGGGTTGACGGGGAGGTCTTCCACCTCGCCGTCGACGACGGCGCCCTGGACCTGCGGCACGGCCCGGCCACCGCCGCCTGCTCGCTGACGACGGACCTCGGCACCTTCCTGGCCGTCGGCGCCCGGCTCGTGGACCTGGACACCGCCGTCGCCAAGGGCCTGGCCCGCCTCACGGGCGACCGGGAGGCGGCCGGGCGCGCCGTGGCCATCTTGGGCGCGCACCCGGAGGCGACGGGCGGGCGGCACGGCATCGTCGGGGCCGTCGGCGCGAGCTTCCGCCCGGAGGCGGCGCGCGGGGTGCGGGAGACCTACGAGTTCAGGATCGAGGAGCTGGTCTTCCACGCCCGGGTCGAGGACGGCACGGTGGTCATGGGCGAGGGGCCGGCGCCCGACGCGGCGGCGGGCCTGGCCACCGACCTGGCCACGCTCCTGCAGCTCGGCGCGGGCGCGACGACCCTGGAGGCCGTGTTCACCTCCGGCGCCGCGAAGGCGACGGGAGATCCGGAGGCGGGGCTGCGGATGGCGGCGGCGTTCGGAACGGTGCTCGCCGAGGAGGAGGGCCGGGGCGCGTGAGGAGGGCCCGCGCACGGGGAGCGGGCACCGCTTCGAAGCGCCGGCCGGGGCTGGCGCTCGGCTCGCCCCGGCAGGCAGGAAGATCGTAAGCACAGGTCTGGACCAAATCCACCGGTCGTGCGGGACGTTCGGTCCGCGACCGGGTACTTCCACCGGTCCGAATCGGCGTATTAGCGGACAGTCCAGGCGGTTACCGCAAGTCCACTGGTGACGCGTGTCACCCGCATATTCCGGCCACCGGACGCACCAGGCGCACCCGTGACGCCGCCCCAGGAGACCGGGCTCCACCCGCCCCCGTACCGCCTCTGCGCGGGAACCTTCGGCCCGGAAGCCGGAACCCCGGACGCCGAAATCCCGGACGCCGGGACCCCGGGCATCGAACGCGCGGACATCGAAACCCCGGACGCCGGGCGCCAGGGCTCCGCACCCCCGGCAGGCCGTGCGGACGCCACAGGCGCGGGCGCGGACGCACCGGACGGTTCCCCGTCCCGTACGCCACGCGCCCGCGCGTCCTCCCCCGTACCAGCGACGCCCTCCCGTGCGCCGCTGGAGTCCCCACCGCGCGCCGCCTCCCCTCCGGGCGACGGCGGTGGTGTCGTGGCCCGGGACGGCACCGCGGAGGGTGCCGTCGCCGGGAGCGTGCGGCCGGGGTCCACCGGTACGGACCCGCCCCCGGCGGACCGCGCGTAGGCGGCCGCGGTGGCCCCGGCGGGCGGCTGGACCGCCGGACGGCCGTGCTGGGCGGGTACGGCGGTGGAGCCCCGGCCGCGGTCGGGCGCGGGGAGCACGGAGAGCGGGTGGGAACCGCCCGGGATCCCGGGTCCGGCGTGGTAGCCGGCGCCGCCGAGGGCCTGGACGGACAGCGCGAGCGC
This sequence comes from Streptomyces sp. NPDC001941, assembly GCF_040296945.1. Classification (NCBI taxonomy): domain Bacteria; kingdom Bacillati; phylum Actinomycetota; class Actinomycetes; order Kitasatosporales; family Streptomycetaceae; genus Streptomyces; species Streptomyces sp. NPDC001941. Next base: position 25,727 of record NZ_JBEOYE010000021.1, read on the forward strand.
TCCGGCCAGCCCCATGGCGGTGGTGAACCCGAGCACCGGGGAGGTGTCGTCCCCGCCCTGGTACCGGCGGTGCCGCCCCGGGGTCCTGCCCATGCGCCGCACCTCCGGACCGTGTCCCCCGGGGGCCGGTCGGCTCCCCGTATGGTCACACCGTTACCCGCAGGCTCACGCCCCGTAAGCGCACCGAAGGGTCCGCACACCTACACGGACACGCCCCCGTTCGGGTGAATGCGGGGGCGGGATGCGGACGGAACGGGACATGTGTCCCGTAATCGCCGCGTCACGGATAGCGATCCGGGTTTCCGGATATCGGACACCAGGGGCGGGCGCCCGTCCGACCGTCTCATAATCGAGGGCAATTTCATCTCAGCTCTTGGACAGGCTCCTCATGACCCGGACTCCGACGCCCACGCCCGCAGTGCGTGCGGCGCAGCCCGAAGCCGACGAAGAACAGCGGCAGGCGCCGCTCTCCAACGGCCTCAAGCAGCGCCACCTCTCGATGATCGCCCTCGGCGGGGTCATCGGCGCCGGGCTCTTCGTGGGCTCCGGCGCGGGCATCGCGGCGGCCGGGCCCTCGATCGTGCTGGCCTACGCCGTCTCCGGGCTGCTGGTGATGTGCGTGATGCGGATGCTCGGCGAGATGTCGGCGGCGAACCCCGCCTCCGGCTCGTTCTCCGTGCACGCCGACCGCACGATCGGCCGCTGGGCCGGCTTCACGGCGGGCTGGATGTTCTGGACGCTGCTCGTGGTGGGCGTCGCCGTCGAGGCGATCGGGGCGGCACACATCGTGCAGGGCTGGTTCCCCGGCACCCCGTCCTGGCTGTGGGTGCTGGTCTTCATGGCCGTGTTCTGCGCGACCAACCTGGGCGCGGTCTCCCGGTTCGGCGAGTTCGAGTTCTGGTTCGCCGCGCTGAAGATCACCGCGATCGCGCTCTTCCTGACCGTGTGCACCCTGGCGATCCTCGGCCTGCTGCCCGGCACCGCCTCCCCCGGCACCGCGCACCTCGCGCACGACGGCGGGCTGCTGCCCAACGGCGTGAGCGGCCTGCTGGTCGGCCTGCTGGCCTCGGTCGTCGCCTACGCCGGGCTGGAGACGGTGACCATCGCCGCCGCCGAGTCCGCGGACCCGGTGCGCGGCGTGGCGAAGGCGGTGCGCACCACGATGTGGCGGATCGCCGTCGTGTACGTCGGCTCGATGCTGGTGATCGTCATGCTGATCCCGTGGCACGACCCGGCCGTGGTGGACCAGGGGCCGTACGCCGCCGTCCTGGACCGGCTCGGCGTGCCCGCGGGCGGCGAGATCATGAACGTGGTCATCCTGATCGCCCTGCTGTCCGCGATGAACGCCAACATCTACGGCTCCTCGCGCATGGCGTACTCGCTGGTCACCCGGGGGCAGGGGCCGAAGTTCCTGGGGAAGGTCTCCGGCCGGGTGCCGCGCCGCGCGGTCCTCGCCTCCAGCGCCTTCGGCTTCGTGGCGGTGCTGCTGTCCTACTGGTGGCCGACGACCGTCTTCGCCTGGCTGCTGAACATGGTCGGCGGGGCCACCCTGATCGTGTGGGGCCTGATCGCCGTCTCCCAGCTGGTGCTGCGCCGCAGGCTGGAGCGCGAGGCGCCGGGCAAGCTGGTCGTGCGCATGTGGCTCTTCCCGTACCTGACCTGGGTGGCGCTGGCGGGCGTGGTCGCGGTGCTGTTCCTGATGGCGGTCGAGCCGGACACGCGCCTGCAGCTGTACTTCACGGGCGGGCTCGCGGTGTTCCTCGCGGCGGTGGGGTACGCGCGGCAGCGGAAGGCCGAAGCGCGCTAGCCACGGTGGGCCGGGGGCCGGTTCCGTACGGGTACGGGACCGGCCCCCGGCACGTGCGCGGGACGCCTGGGCCGGAGGCGGGAGTGACTCAGACCGCCACCGTCCGCTCCCCCGCCGCCTCCCCGGCCGCCTGGGCGAACGCCCGGACCGCGCCCGAGTGGTCGGCGGCCCGCCAGACCAGGCCGTACCCGATCGGCTCCGCGGCCTCGAAGGGCACGTACGTCACCCCCGGCCGCGCGAAGTACGTCGCGCTGTGCCCGGCGCACAGCAGCGCCCCCTTGCCCGCGGCCACCAGCATCAGCGCCTCCTGCATGCTGGTCACCGACGGGCCCCGGCCGACCGGGCGGCCCGCGGGCGTGCTCGGCGGCACGTGTTCCTCCAGCCAGTACGCGGGCACCTCGCCGCCGACCCGCAGCAGCGGCAGCTCCGCCAGGTCCTCGGGGGTCACCGAAGCGCGGGAGGCCAGCGGGTGGCCCGAGGCGACCGCGAGGACGCGGCCGTCGGTGACCAGGGGCGGGCCGCCGCCGAGGTCGGCCTCGCGGACCGGCAGTTCGACCAGCTGCACGTCGAACTCGCCGTTGCGCAGCTGCCCGTAGCGGTCGGTGAGGGGCACCTCGCAGATCTCCACGTCCAGTTCGGGGTGCCGGGCGCGCAGGGACTCGGCGGCGGCGAGGACGACCTCGCCCGCCAGCGGGGTGGAGAAGCCGACGTGCAGGGTGCCGGTCACGCCCCGGGCCGCGTCCTGCGCCCGGGCCAGCGCGTCCTGGATGCCCCGGTGGTGGGGGGCCAGGTCGTCGCGCAGGCTCCGGCCCAGTGCGGTGAGGGTGACGCGGCGGCTGGTGCGCAGGAACAGGGGCGCGCCCACCCGCCGTTCGACGCGCTGCACCAGCTGGCTGACCCGGGCGCGGGACAGCCGCATGCGTTCGGCGGTGCGGCCGAAGTGGAGCTCCTCGGCGAGGACGAGGAAGCATTCGAGCTCATCGCGCTCCACGGCGGCCTCCTGCGGGGGCTCCGGGCGCGGTCGCGTTCTGATCGGTAAGCACGACTGAACGAACGTAGCGTTCTTCGGCGTTGTTCCGGTGCGGGCGCGGGACGAGGGTGGTCGTACGCACTTCAACCAACGGTCCCGCGCTCGCGGGGCCCCTTCCCCTTGCCGAGGTATGCCATGAGCACTCGTACGTCCGCGCCCGCCGACGGGGCGCTGCGCCCCCGCGACTGGGGCGTCCTGCTCGTCCTGTGCGGGGCCATCTTCCTGGAGGGCATCGACGTGGCGATGCTCAACGTCGCGCTGCCGTCGATCCGGCAGGACCTGGGCCTGTCCACCGGTCAGCTCCAGTGGGTGATGAGCGCCTACGTCCTGGGCTACGGCGGGTTCATGCTGCTCGGCGGGCGGGCCGCCGACCTGTTCGGGCGGCGGCGGATGTTCCTGCTGTGGCTGACGGTCTTCCTGCTCTTCTCCGGCCTGGGCGGGTTCGCCACCGAGGGGTGGACGCTGATCGCGGCGCGGTTCGTGACCGGAGTCGCGGCCGCCTTCATGACCCCCGCCGGGCTCTCGGTGATCACCACGTCGTTCCCCGAGGGGCCGCGGCGCACCAAGGCGCTGCTGCTGTACTCGGGGACGGCGGCGGCCGGGTTCTCGATCGGCCTGGTCGCGGGCGGGCTGCTGACCGCGCTGGGCTGGCGCTGGGTGTTCTTCGCGCCGGTCGCGCTGTCCGCCGTGATCCTGCTCGCCGCCACGGTCCTGGTGCCCAAGTCGCCGCGCCCCGCGCGGGACGGGCAGGGCGTGGACCTGGCGGGCGCGCTGTCGGTGACCGCCGCGCTGGTGCTGCTGGTGCTGGGCGTGGAGCGGGCCGCGCACGCGCCGCTCGCGCAGACCGTCGGCACGCTGGGGGCGGGGGCGCTGGCGCTGGCCGTGTTCGTGGCCGTGGAGCGCCGGGCGGCGGCGCCGCTGGTGCGCCTGGGCATCCTGCGGTCGGGGGCGCTGGTGCGCGCCAACGTCGCCGGGCTGCTGTTCGCCGCCGGGTTCTTCGGCTTCCAGTTCCTGGTGGTGCTGTACCTGCAGGAGCTGCGCGGCTGGTCCACGCTGGAGACGAGCTTCGCGATGCTCGTGATCGGGGCGGACGCGGTGCTGGCCCCGACGCTCACCCCGCGCCTGGTGGCCCGGTTCGGCAACGCCCGGGTGATCTTCGGCGGTCTGCTGCTCGCCTCGCTGGCGTACGCGCTGTTCCTGCCCGTCGGCGCGGACTGGACGTACGCGGCGATGTTCCCGAGCCTCATCGTGCTGGGCCTGGCGTTCGCCCTGGCCTACGGGCCGCTGACGATCGTGGCCACCGAGGGCGTCGCCGACGAGGAGCAGGGCCTCGCGGGCGGGCTGCTCTACACCTCCTTCCAGTTCGGCGCGGCGCTCGGCCTGTCGGTGGTGACGGCGGTCAACGTGGCGACCACGGCGTCGGGTTCGCCCGCCGACCGGCTGGACGGCTTCCACGCGGCCCTGGCCGTGCCGCTGGCGGCCGCGCTGCTCGCCGCCGTCGTCTCCGCCTTCGGGCTGCGCCGCCGCGCGGGCCGCTCGGTCGCCTCCGGAGAGGCCGCGTCCGACGCGGTGGTGGCCGAGCCCGCCGCCCGCTGACCGCCCGCCGCCCCGCGCGTACGCCACCTCGAGGAGGGATCCCGATGACCCGCAGGACCAAGGAGTTCGCCGACGTCCAGGACGCGTTCCTGACGTACGTGAGCGACATCAAGTACGCCACGATGGTCACCGTCGACCGGCGCGACCGGCCGCGCGCCCGGGTGCTCTTCCCTGTGTGGGAGGTCGTGGACGGCCGGCCGGTGGGCTGGCTCGCCGCCTACAAGACCCCGGTGAAGGCCGCCCACTTGGCGAACAACCCGCACACCACGTTCGCGTACTGGAGCCCCCGCCAGAACGCCGCCTTCGTCGACGCGGTCTCGTCCTGGGCCGAGGACGACGCCTCGCGGCGGCACGCCTGGCGGCTGTACGAGGAGGGCAGTCCACCGGGCCTGGGGTACGACCCGGCGCGCTACTGGCCCGGTGGCGTGGACGACCCCGGCTACCACGTGATCCGGATCGAGCCCTGGCGGGTGCAAGTGGTCAGGGGCTCCGACCTGGGCAGCGTCATCTGGCAGCCGGAGGACTGACCGCCCGGCCCGTCGCCCTCGTGCCCGTCTCCCCCGCCCGGGGGCGCCGGGCGCGGGGGCGGCGGGCGTTCGCGCGCCGTCAGCCCGGGCAGATCACGAAGTCCGGGTAGGAGTAGTGGCCCGGGGGCACCTCGCCCGCGTGCGCCGCGTCGAGTTCCAGGACGGCCGCGCGCAGGTCGTGGAGCTGATCGACCGTCATCTCCAGTACCGGCTCGTCGGGTTGGTAGGTGGTGCGGACCGGGTAGTCGACGCCGGGCCGGTTCGTCATCTCGATGTGGCAGCCCACGACGTGGGTGACGCGATGGTCGCGCGGCGCTGGGCTGCGACAATGGCGGGCGGCCGGCGGAGACCGGCGGCGGCCGGTCCGGAACGGGACGCGACGGGAAGAGGGGGAACTCCGTGCTGGTCACGCTGGTGCTGTGCGTGGTGGTCGTGGTGGCGCTCGGCGGGTGCGCCTGTGTGGTGTGGGCGTCGCGCGGCGGTCCGCGCTGGGCCCGCGCGGTCGGGGCGGTGACCCTGGCGCTGGGCGAGGTGGTGCGCCGCGGTGCGCGGTCGCGCGGCCGGTCGGGCCGGGGGTCGAACGACAGCGGTTCCTCGGACTGACCGGGCGGGTGGGCCTCCGCGGCCGTCCGCCGCTCGGCCCGCCACGGCCCGGGCCGTCGCCCGGGAGCCGGGTTCGGGCCCGGGACGCGGCGCTCCGGCGGTTCAGCGCGCGACGCGGACGGCCGGGGGCGTGCGCCGTCGAGGGGGCGTCGGCTCCGCTCGCTCGGGTCCCCGCCGACGAACGGGCTGCTCCATCGGTGCGGTTCTCGGGCTCCGGGGCCGGGCGGGGTGCGCACCGCACCGGCCCCGGCGGGCACGGCACGCGGACGTGCCGTGCCCATGGGAGCGCCTCCCGGCCGGGGGCGGCCGGGAGACGCCGCCACGGGCGTCGCGCCTACGTCGGTACCGGTGCCGGTGCTACGAGTTCCGGCGGTACCGGTGCCGGTCTCAGACGGGGCAGTTGACGTGGGTGTTGCCGGAGTTGGAGATGCCGTCCTTGGTGGCGGTGCCGCCGGCGTACTCGTAGTAGAGGTACGAGTAGAAGCTGATGTCCATGCCGCCGCCGCAGTTGCTGTTCTCCTCGACCTTGTAGGTCAGGGTGAAGGTGCGGGCCTGGCCCGGCGCTATGGGGGCGGTGTAGCCCGGCGCGCTGCCGTTCGCGGTACAGCTTGCGCCGGTGTCGGTGGTGCAGCCGGTCCAGGTGTACTTGAGGTTGCTCAGGCTGACGGCGTTGCTGGTGCCGTAGCTGGGCTGGAACGACTGCCAGACGAACTGGACCGCCGTGGTCTCGTTGTTGGTGAACTTCACGGCGACGTTGACCGTGTCGCCCGGGACGGCCGTGGCCTTGTCCGGGGTGATCTGGAGGAACGGCGCGTCGGCGGCCGAGGCGGGAGTGGCGAGGCTGAGGGAGGCGAGGGCCAGGGCGGCCGAGGCGGCCAGTCCGGTGACCCGCTTCTTGGTGATGGACATGACGCTGGACAGTAGGGGGTGATCCACGCGGCGTCTCCACCGTCTTCACGGCGTTGGCCGGATGTCGATTCCTCGTGAACGTCACCTTCACGCCACGCCCACGAGCACCGCGAGCGCCTTCACATTCCATTCATGATTGTCCGGCGTCAGGGTCCGGCCACGGGGGTCCCGGCGGAGCGCGGAGGTCCGTTCCGATCAAGTCGGCCGGATCGCGGTGCCCCACCCGCCACAGAAAGCGCGTTCACTCTCCGCTTCCCCTCGGGTGCGCAGGGCGATGCGCTGGGGTGAGGTCGACGTCCGGGCGCCGCGAGCGGATCGAGGCGGTTCGTACGTGTTACGACGCCCCGTCCCGCAGGGTCCAGCCGATGTCCCGCAGGACCCCGCGCACGACCGGCCCGATGGTGCGCGCGTACCGCCCGGGACGCAGTACGGGGCGCATCAGTTCCGGCTCGTCCGCCGACCACCACGCGGACAGGGCCTGGGCGCCGGGCGCCAGGTCCATCCAGGTGTGACTGGCGCTGCTGCCCTCCACGAAGGAGGGCGGCGCGAACATCCGCACCGGCTGCCCGCCGGCCGCGAGCCGCCCCCAGAAGCCGTCCCAGTAGAGGGAGTCGGAGGTGAGCGCCCGGGCGAGCTCGGGCGAGCCGTCGGGGAAGGTGTGCAGCGGCCGGTACGCGCCGTCCGGCAGGCGCACCGCGAGGTGGTCGCCGAACGGGGTGCGGCCCAGCTGGCACCCCGCGTCCGGCGCGCCGCACCGCATCGGCCCGGTCACGTGCAGCCCCGCGAACCCAAGCCCGTGGCCCAGCTCGTGCAGGACGGTGCTGCGGAAGTCACTCTGCCCGGGGCCGGGGTGCCCGTCGGCGCCCAGGTACCAGGCGGCGGCCGGGTTGAACCACGCCTGGACGTCCGGCAGGAGGTCGTCCTGCTGGCGGCCCGTCAGCGCGTTGGCCAGGGCCTCGGGGTACAGCAGGTCGTCGGGGCGCCCGGGGACGGAGTGCCAGGAGCCCGCCTGCGCGCCGCCGAGGACCGGGGTGCCAGGCAGCGGAAGGGCCCGTACGTCCACCGTGACCGGGACCGGGGACACCAGGACGTCGGCCCACTGGCGGGCGGCGGCCTCGAAGGTGCGCTCGGCCTCGGGGACCAGGTCGAAGGCGGGGTCGAAGGCGATGACGAAACTGCTGCCCGCACCGCGCACGACCCTGAGAGAGCGCGGCGCCCGGTCCGCCTGGCCCGTTCCCTGGTCCGCCTGCCGGGAGGTCCGCGGACCGGCCGCGGGGACCTCCGCGCCCGCGGCGACCGCCGGGGCCGTCGCGCCGCACACGACCGCGAGGCAGAGGGGGGCGGCGAGGCGGTGGAGCAGGGACACGGGTACCTCCGGTGGTGCGGGCGGCCGGCCCCCGGACTGGACGCTAGGTCCAGTCCGGGGCGGCCACAACCGGGGGACCCCGCGTGAACGGGTCCCGCGGCGGGGGCGCAGGATGCCGGGATGAACGAGAAGCTGACGGCGACACGCCTCGACACCTACACGCGGGCCGACCAGGCCGGGATCCTGGGCGACGGCCCCGACCCGTTCGGCGTCGACGACGCCGGGCTCACCTGGCGGTCCAAGGACGTCCACTTCGGCGTGCGCCTGGACGGGCGGCTCGTCGCCCACACGGGCCTGCTGCGGATGCCGGTCCGGGTGGACGGGCGCGAGGCGGAGGTGGTGGGCGTCGGCGGCGTCGCGGTAGCCCCGGAGGTACGGGGGCGGGGCCTGGCCCGTCTGGTGGTGGGCGCGGCGCTCGTGCACGCCCGGACGCTCGGCCCGGAGCACGCGCTGCTGTTCTGCCGGGCGCCGCTGACCGGGCTGTACGGGCGCCTGGGCTGGCGGGAGCTGGGCGAGGACGCCGACGTACACGTGGAGCAGCCCGGGGAGCGGGTCGTACGGATGCCGCTGCGCACGATGGTGACGCCGCTGCGCGAGGGCGCGTCGTGGCCGGCGGGACCGGTGCGGCTGCTGTCCCTGCCCATGTGAGCCACCGGGAGCGTGATACGCACTAGTGCGTATCACGTTTGACGCTAGTGCAAGCACGCACCTAGGGTCACGCCAAGATCAGCCCGTCCGACCGAAGGCGAACCCATGGCCGTCACCGTCACCCCCGTACGCCCCGAGGACCACGCCCGGTGGCGCGAGCTCTTCGCCGGGTACGCCGTCTTCTACGAGAACCCGCTCACCGACGCGGAGCTCGACCGCGCGTGGTCCTGGATCAACGACCCGTCGCGCGCGCCGCGCTGCCTGATCGCGCGCACCGAGGACGGGACCCCGGTGGGCCTGGCGCACTACCGCGCGGAGGAGTCGCCGTTCACCGGGGAGCGCGGCTTCCTCGACGACCTGTACGTGGACCCGGAGCACCGCGGCTCCGGCGTGGTCGACGCGCTCTTCGAGGAGCTGCGCCGGATCACGGTGGCCCACGGCTGGTCCTCGATGCGCTGGCGCACCGCGCACGACAACTACCGGGCCCGCGCCGCCTACGACCGGCACGCGAGCCCGATCCCCTTCCTCACGTACGCCCTGCACGACATCACGCCCCGGACCTGAACGCCCGGCTCTCCGCCGGCTCCGCACCGACTCCCCGAGGGAACGACCATGAGCGACGACCCCAGGACCGGCCCGCCCCTGCTCGGCGACGAGCGCGAGACGCTGCGCGCCTTCCTCGACTACCACCGGGCCACCCTGGCGATGAAGTGCGCGGGACTGACGGACGAGCAGCTGAAGGAGCGCTCGATGCCGCCGTCCACGCTGACCCTGCTCGGTCTCGTACGGCACCTGGCCGAGGTCGAACGGGCCTGGTTCCGGCGGGTGTTCGAGGACGGCGACGCGCCCATGGTGTGGTCGGAGGAGGTCGACTTCCAGGCGGCGTACGACGCGAGCGGCTCCTCGCGGGCCGAGGCGTTCGCCGCCTGGGAGGCCGAGGTGGAGGTCTCGCGGCGGATCGAACGCGCCGCGGGCTCACTGGAACTGACGGGTCGTCAGCCGCGCTGGGGCGAGGACGTCTCGCTGCGCATGGTGATGGTGCACGTGTTGCTGGAGTACGGACGGCACAACGGGCACGCGGACTTCCTGCGGGAGGGCGTGGACGGCGCCACGGGGGCCTGACTGGCGCGAAGTTACCACTTGGTATGCCGTGACTTGACAAGCAATCGGCAGTAGAACTCGTTCCCATTCCCCCTAGAGTGAGGAACATCACATGAGTGGTACTGCCAGATGTGATGGGGGATCCGGCGGCGTCTCACGCCGTGGATTCCTCGCAGGAACAGGTTCTATTCTCGGGGCCGCCGTCCTCTCCGGTCCCGCCATCGCGGCCCAGCCGCGCGCGGCGGTACGGGCGACGGCGGCCCCCATCGGCGACGGCGCCCGCGTCCCCGTCCTGGTCATCGGGACCGGCTACGGCGGCTCGGTCGCCGCGCTGCGCATGGCGCAGGCGGGCGTCGACGTGCACATGGTCGAGATGGGCATGGCCTGGGACACCCCCGGCGCGGACGGCAAGATCTTCGCCAACACCACCAAGCCGGACAACCGCTCGTTCTGGCTGCGCACCAAGACCAAACAGCCGCTGAGCAACTTCCTCGGCTTCCCGATCGACAAGGACGTCCCGAAGTACACCGGCATCCTCGACGCCGAGGAGATGGGCGGGATCATCGTCTACCAGGGCCGCGGTGTCGGCGGCGGCTCCCTGGTCAACGGCGGCATGGCGGTCACGCCCAAGCGCGCGAACTTCGGCGCGGTGCTGCCCTCGGTCAACCCGGACGAGATGTACGGCACCTACTACCCGCGCGCCAACGCGGGCCTCGGGGTGGGCCTCGTCAACCCGGACTGGTTCGAGACCGCGCCGTGCTACCAGTACGCACGGGTGGGCCGCAAGCACGCCCAGCGCTCCGGCTTCCCGTTCGTCTTCGTGCCCGACGTCTACGACTGGGCGTACATGGAGCAGGAACAGGCCGGGACGGTGCCCAAGTCGGCGCTGGACGGCGAGATCCTGTACGGCAACAACTACGGCAAGAAGTCCCTGCAGAAGACCTACATCGCGCAGGCCAAGGCCACCGGCCGCGTGTCGATCACCCCGCTGCACCGCGTCACCTCGGTCGCCCCGGCGTCCGGCGGCACCTACTCCGTCACCATCGAGCAGCTGAACACCGACGGCAGCGTCGCCGCCACCAAGGGCGTCACGGCCGACCGGGTGTTCTTCGCGGCGGGCAGCGTCGGCACCAGCAAGCTCCTGGTCAAGCTGAAGGCCACCGGGGTCCTGCCCAACCTCAACGGCGAGATCGGCCAGGGCTGGGGCGACAACGGCAACGTGATGTGCGGCCGCGCCAACCACCTGTGGGACCCCACCGGCAAGGTGCAGGCGTCCATCCCCTGCGGCGGAATCGACAACTGGGACGCCGGCGGTGCCTTCGCCGAGGTCGCGCCGCTGCCGACCGGCATCGAGACGTACGCGTCCTTCTACCTGTCGATCACCAAGAACCCCCACCGCGCCCAGTTCTCCTGGAACGCGGCGGCGAACCGGGTCGACCTGAACTGGCAGACCGCCTGGAAGCAGCCTTCGATCGACATGGCGAAGTCCATCTTCGACAAGATCAACGCGAAGGAGGGCACGATCTACCGCACCGACCTGTTCGGTACGTACAAGATCTGGGGCGACCACCTCACGTACCACCCGCTGGGCGGTGCGATCCTCAACAAGGCGACCGACAACTACGGCCGCCTGTACGGCTATCCGGGCCTGTACGTGATCGACGGCGCGCTGATACCGGGCAACACCAGCGTGAACCCGTTCGTCACCATCACGGCGCTCGCGGAGCGCAACATCGAGAACATCATCGCCCGCGACCTGTGACGGGCGGCGCGTGACGGACGGTGCGGGGCAGGAGGCATCGGGGGCGAGTCTTCTGCCGGGCCCGAAGGGGCCGCACCGCTGAGACCGGCACGGGAGAGGGGCCGTCGGGAGATCCTCCCGGCGGCCCCTCGACCCGTTTCCTCGTGGCTAGGGCTTGGGCAGGACGCAGACCGTGTCCAGGCCCAGGACGTGGTTGAGCCGGCCGAACGCCAGCCACGAGCCGATGTCCATGCTCAGCTCCACGATCTCCCGCTGGCTGAAGTGCGCGCCCATCCGCTCCCAGAAGTCCTCGTCCAGGTTGTGGTGGTCCACCGCGTACCGCTCGGCGTACTCCGCCGCCAGGCGCGTGCGGTCGTCGAAGGCGTCCGTCGTGCGCCAGTCGGTGACCGCCTGCGCGAACTCCGGCTCGACCTTCTCGCCGTCCCGCTCGGTGCGCCAGTCCAGGCAGAACTGGCACCCGTTGATCTGGGCGATCCGCAGCCGCGCGGCCTCGAACTCCCGCAGCCCCAGCTTGGTGTGGGCGTACACGGACAGCGAGAAGTTGGACGCCGCCATCCCGATCTCGGGCACCATGTCGCCCCAGACGTACGGGATCGGGTCCTCCCCCTGGGGGATGTCGATGCGCATGGGTCACTTCCTTCCGAGTCGGCCGACTGCGGGGCGCAGCGGTACGTCGAGTGCGTCGTACAGTCCAGGACCGGCCTCCACGAGCCAGTCGATGGCGCCCACCAGGCGGCCCACGGCGGTGGCGTTGCCGCCCGCCGAGCGGTTCTCGCCCTCGTCGGTCGCTTCCACGGACACCTCGATGCGCGGACGGCCCTCGATGACCACCCGGTGCGCGCCGTCGCCGGTGGGCGGCACCGGCCAGTCCGGGGCGCAGGAGGCGTGGATGCGGGTGACGTGCTCGATGACGATGCGCGGCTCGCCGTCGACGACGCCCTGGACCTCGAAGCGGATCGCGCCCTGGGTGCCCTTCTCGAAGGTGCCCATGGTGCGGGTGGTGACGGTCTCGTCCAGCGGCCGGCGTTCGAGCGTCTCGCGGATCTCGTCGAGTTCGACGCCCAGCGCGCGGGCCATCAGGCGGACCTGCCCGCCCCAGACCATGGTGGGGACGGTCTCGATGAGCATCGGCGCCTGGTAGTCCATCGGCTGGCCCATGCCGATCAAGTACCGTACGGATTCCTCCTGTTCGTACGTGGAGTAGTCGAAGATCTCCTGGCAGCGGATGGCGTCCACGGTGGTGCCGAGGCCGCTCACCAGCAGCGGCAGCACGTCGTTGCCCCAGCCGGGGTCGACGCCGGAGACGAACAGGGCGCCGCCGCCCTCCGCGATGGCCTCGACCATCGGGTCGCGGAACTCGGGCGGCGCGTTGCGCTGGTCGTAGAGGGGGTAGAGGGCGGGCGTGACGACCACGGCGCCCGCGCGCAGGGCGCGCGCGATGTCGGCCAGGGCCTCGTCGGGGCGTACGTCGCCGGAGGCGGCGTACACCACGGCCCGGGGCCCGGCCGCCAGCACCGAGTCGATGTCGTCGGTGGCGGCGACGCCCAACTCGCTTCCCGCGTCGGCGAGTTCACCGGCGTCGCGGCCGACCTTGGCTGGATTGTGGACGATCACGGCGGAGAGTTTCAGAGCCGGGTGGGCGTGGACGGCACGTATGGCCGCACGGCCGACGTTGCCGGTGCCCCAGACAACCGTGGGAATCATGCGCGGAGGGTAACGCCGGGGCGTGACGGTTCCCATAGGCGTGCGGGCCGAATATGAACGAGTGGGCAAACAGTTCGTTCACAATATTTCGTTGACAGTGGAGTGTGTGTGGCAGCACACTCGGGGCATGGACATGGAGCAGACACAGCCGGGGACGCCGGACGCCGACCCGTCGACCGACCCTTCGGCCGGCCCGTCGAAGGCGTCCTTCACGCCGCCCAGCGCCGAGGACGCCCGCGCGCGGCGCGTCTACCCGTCCCTGTTCCGGATCGCCGAGCGGCACGCGGCCACCGAGGAGCAGCGGCGCCGTCAGACGAACCCGGCCCTCCTCGGCCCGCACGAGGCCGTGCGGCTGGTGTCGTTCCTGCTCAGCGGCGCCGCGCTGGTCGAGGACGGCGAGCCCGGGGTGGACCGGGACGACATCACGGCGGCGCTCACCCTGATGCCGCTGGTGCGCGGCGAGCTGGACGAGCTGGAGGCGGGGCTGCTGCGGATGGCCCGGGGGCGCGGCATGACCTGGCCGGACCTGGCGTTCGGCCTGGGCCTCGGCACCCCGCAGGCGGCGCGCCAGCGGTACGAGAGGCTGCTGGCCCGCACCCACGAGGCGGCGCCGGAGGACTGAGGCGGGGCCCCGGGGAGGGCGGGATCGCACCACCCCTCCCCCGTTCAGAGGCCACCGCTCAGAAACGCGCTCCGCCGGGCAGCCCCACCTCGAACCAGACGACCTTGCCGGTGGAGAGCCGGGTGGCACCCCAGCGCCGGGCCAGCCGGTTGACCAGGAACAGCCCCCGGCCGCCCTCGTCGGTCTCCCGCGCCCTGCGCTGGCGCGGCAGCTGCGGGGAGTCGTCACCCACCTCACAGCGCAGCACGTCCGTACGCAACAGCCGCAGCGTCACCGGCCGCTCCGCGTACCGCACCGCGTTGGTCACCACCTCGCTCACCAGCAGCTCCACCGAGTCCGAGAGCTCCTCCAGGTCCCAGCGCGCCAGCGCCCGCCGCGCCAGGCGCCGGGCCCGGCCCGGCGCCGCGTCCTCCGGCTCCAGGAACCAGTACGCCACGTCACTGGGCGCGATCCCGTCGAACCGGGCCGCCAGCAGCGCGATGTCGTCGTCCCGGTCCCCCGGCCCCAGCATGTCCAGCACGTCGTCACACAACGCCTCAAGAGGCGGCGAATGGTCCGGCCCGGTCAGCTGCGCCGTCGCCGCCAGCCGCTCCCGCAGTTGCTCTATGCCCGTCCACACGTCCCGCAGCCGCGACTCCACCAGACCGTCGGTGTACAGCAGCAGCGTCGCCCCGGCCGGCGCGTCCAGCTCCACGGCCTCGAAGTCCACCCCGCCCACCCCGATCGGCGCGCCCGGCGGCACCCGCAGCACCTCCGCACGCCCGCCCAGGTGCAGCAGTATCGGCGGCGGATGCCCCGCGTTGGCGATCGTGATCCGGTGCGACACCGGGTCGTACACCGCGTACAAGCACGTCGCCATGCCGTCGGAGCCCAGGTCGAGGGCGAGCTCCTGGGTGTGTCGCAGGACCTCGGCCGGGTCCAGGCCCACCTTGCTCAACGCACGGATCGCGGTGCGCAGTTGCCCCATGATGGCGGCCGAGGTCATGGAGTGGCCCATCACGTCGCCCACCACCAGCGCCACCCGGCTGCCCGGCAGCGGGATCGCGTCGTACCAGTCCCCGCCCACCCGGGCCGTCTCGGCGGCCGGCAGGTAGCGCGAGGCCAGCCGGATGCCGGTGGGGCGGGGCAGTGAGTCGGGCAGCATGGTGCGCTGGAGCTCGTCGGCGATGTAGACCTCGCGGCCGTACAGCACCGCCTTGTCGATGCCCAGCGCGGTGTGCGTCGCCAACTGGGCGGCCACCAGCAGGTCGTCGGCCTCGAAGCCGGAGGTGTCGGCGCGCCGGAAGAACACGGCCGCACCGATCACCCGGCGCCGCCCCCGCACCGGCGCGAGGATCACCCGGCGCTCGCCCGGCACCGGGAAGTCCTCGCCCAGGAGTTCGGGCAGGGCCGCGGCGGTGGAGGGGGTGTCGGCGAAGACCGGGCGCACCCCGCGCAGCACCTCGGCCAGCGGGCCGCCGTAGCGCACGTCGGCCAGTTCGGCGGCGGGCGTCAGCTCCCCCGGGGCGAGCGCCGGCACCCGGGCCAGGCGGTGGGTGCCGAAGCCCTCGTCGGTGGAGCGGCGCAGCCGCAGCACGAAGCGGTCGGCGGGCCGCTCGTCACCGACGGGGAGCGGGTCGCGCAGGTAGACCAGGATCGCGTCCGAGAAGGTCGGGACGGCCGCCCGGCACAGCCCGAGCACGATCTCGTCCAGGTCGAGGCCCCGGGCGATGCGTCTGGTGGCGGCGCCCACGAACCGCAGCCGGTCGCCCTCGCGCGGCGCGAGGCCCATCGCGTCGGCGGCGGACTGCGGCGGGGTCAGGGTGGGCCCGCCGTCCCCGAGGCCGGCCGCGGGGGCGGCCCCTTCCGGGTCGCTGCCCGGGAACTGCCAGATGGAATCGGCGAGTTCGGTGGGGGGTTCAGCCATTCCCCTCTCCCTCCTCATCGGTCACGGCGCCCGGTGGACGCGGCCGGGCACGCCGCGCCGAGGTACGCCACCCCGGCCGGGCGTAGCCGTCATTGTGCTGCGTCTGACGCCTTCCCGCCGTGGGATCGACAATGCCGGTCCCGCGGCACCCGGCAGCGGGTGGAGGGTCAGACTACGGCCGCGGGGCGGTCCGGGCACGCGTCGGGGCCGAGTCCGTGCGCACCGCGTCGCGACGGAGGGCTTTCGGCCAATCGGGGTTCGCGCGCACGGACTTGCACTGGATCATGCGTTCCAGGGGTGGCCGGGGCCGGGGGCCGGGCTCAGGGCCGCCCGCCACGGGCCGCCAGGAGCTCCGGCGGCAGGACCGGCGGCTCGCCCTGGGTCCAGGAGACGTGCAGGTCGGCGCGGACGAGCCGCCAGCCCGCGTCGGTCCGCACCAGCTCGTTCTCGGTGCGGCCGCCCGAGAGGAAGAGGCCGCCGCCACCGGCCAGGACGTGCGTGCTGAGCTGGTTGCCGCGCAGGGTGGCGCGGTCGCCGTCGATGTCGATCACGTAGTTCGAGCCGAAGTGGACGGTCCGGTCGAACAGCGCGAGGGCCGTGCGCACGTTCGCGAGCACCGCGTCGCGCCCGTGCACGTCCCCGGCCGGTGTGCGGGTGCGCGCGTCGGGAGTGAAGTGGCGCGCGGCCCAGGCCTCGTCGAACTCCCGGTCGTCCAGGGACCGCAGGTAGCCGTCGAAGAGGTCGGTGATCTCGGCGCGGTCGAGGAGGTGGCGGACGTCGTGGACGAGGGAGGCGTCCTGGCGCGTGCTCCGGGGCGCCGTCGCGTTCACGTACGTGGTGTCGTTCGCAGCCGAGTTCATCGTCGTGTTCCTCGTGTCGTTCGTCGTCTTGCTCGTGTCGTTCGTCGTCTTGCTCGTCGTCTTGCTCATGGACCCGAGCCTGGTCCCTCAAGCGGACTTGAGGTCAAGGCCGGGATTCTCCCCGCGCTCCCGTTCCGTGCGGTGGGCGAAGTACGGCAGGAAGAACTGGGCGACCGGGCCCACCGCCACCGCGTACAGCACCGTGCCCACGCCCACGCTGCCGCCCAGCAGCCAGCCCGCGCCGAGCACCGCCAGTTCGATCAGGGTGCGCACCAGCCGCAGCGAGCGGCCGGTCAGTGCGGCGGCGCCGGTCATCAGGCCGTCGCGCGGACCGGGGCCCAGGCGCGCGCCGACGTACACCGCGACGGAGAAGCCGTTCAGCACGATCCCCCCGACGAGCAGGCAGCACCGGGCGGGCAGGGAGAGGTCCGTCGGCAGCAGCCACAGGCCCAGGTCGGAGGCGAAGGCCAGGACGACGACGTTGGCGGCCGTGCCCAGCGTCGGGCGCTGGCGCAGCGGGATCCACAGCAGCAGCACGGCGGCGCCCACCACGGCGGTCGCGGCGCCGAAGCTGAGCGGGGTGCGCAGCATCAGGCCCTCGTTGAGCACGCTCCAGGAGCTGAGCCCGAGGGAGGAGCGGACCAGGAGCGAGAGGCTGAAGCCGTAGAGCGCGAGGCCCGCGAAGAGCTGCGGCAGCCGCCGCAGCGGCCGTTCCCGCAGGGGTACGTAGTGCAGGGGCGGCGCGCTCCGGGCGGGTCGGTGGCCCGGCCGCGCGTGGTCGTGGGTCCGGTCGTGGTCCTGGATGGTCCCGGGCATGCGTGGTCGTCCTCCGTGCTGCCCGTCGGCCTGTGGGTCCGGCCCGTGGACGGGCTCACCCCGGGCGGTCACGGGCCACTCTGTAGAGTGACCGGCCTCGATCACAGGGCCAATCCCGGGAGAATGGCATGGCCGACACCCACCCCTCCCCCACCGGGGACGGCGCCGCCCGCGGCGACCGGACCCTGGGCAGCCGCCGCCTCGCCGCGCTGCTGCCCGACCTGTCGGGCCGCCGCCCCGCCTACCGGCACCTGGCCCAGGCGGTCGGCGAACTGGTCCTGGACGGGCGGATCGCCCTGCACGTCCGGCTGCCCGCCGAGCGCGAGCTCGCCGCCGCCCTGCACACCAGCCGCACCACCGTCACCGCCGCGTACGACCTGCTGCGCGAGGGCGGGTACGCGTACAGCCGCCAGGGCGCCGGGACCTGGACCGCGCTGCCGGAGGGCCGGGCCCCGCACGGGGTGCGGCGGCTCCTCGCCTCCGCCGACACCGCCATCGACCTGGCCCGCGCGGCCCCGGGCCTGCCCGCCGACGTGCTCGCCCGGTCCCTGGAGCGGATCGGGCCGCTGCTCGCCGCGCACGCGGGGACCCCGGGCTACCACCCGTACGGGCTGCCGGAGCTGAGGGCCGCCGTGGCCGAGCGGTTCTCCCGGCGGGGCCTGCCCACCACGGCGGAGCAGGTCCTGGTGACGGCGGGCGCGCAGCACGCCCTGACGCTGACCCTGGGGCTGCTGTGCCGGCCGGGCGACCGGGTGGTCGTGGAGAACCCGTCGTACCCCAACGCGCTGGAGGCGATGCGCCGTTCGGGGCTGCGCACGGTGCCGGTGCCGGTCACGGAGGCGGGCTGGGACGTGGAGGTGGTCGAGGCGGCGCTGCGCCAGTCGGTGCCCCAGCTCGCCTATCTGATCCCGGACTTCCACAACCCGACCGGCGCCCTGATGCCTCCGGAGGTGCGGGGCAGGGTCCTGGCGGCGGCGGCCCGCACCGGGACCTGGCTGGTGGTCGACGAGACCCTCGCCGAACTGGCCCTGGATGTCCCGGCGCCGCGCCCGTTCGCCTCGTACGCGCCGCCCGGCGGGGCCGCGCAGGTCGTCACGGTCGGCTCGATGAGCAAGACGCACTGGGCGGGCCTGCGGATCGGCTGGCTGCGCGCCCCGGCCCGGCTGGTCACCGAGCTGGCCGGGCAGCGGGTCGCCACCGACATGGGCGGCTCGGTGATGGACCAGCTGCTCGCCCTGGACCTGCTCACCGGCGCGGAGCCGGACCCGGTGGCGCGCCTGGCCGGGCTGCGCGAGCGGCGCGCGGTGCTGGCCGACGCGCTCACCTCGTACTTCCCGCACTGGAGCTGGCGGCTGCCGCCCGGCGGACTCTCGCTCTGGGTGGACCTGGGCGAGCCCGTCGGCTCGGCGCTCGCGGAGCGGGCGAGGGAGCACGGGGTGCGGATCGAGAGCGGCGCCCACTTCGCCACCGACCCGGGCGTCTTCGAGCAGCGGCTGCGCATCCCGTACACCACGGGCCCGGAGGAGCTGCGCGAGGCGGTGCAGCGGATGGCGCGGGCGGTGGAGGCGGGGCTCCCCGCGTCACCGGGGGCGCGGGGGCCGCACTGGGTGGCGTGAGGCGGCGGGGCGGGACGTGGGCGCCGGCGGCGCGGGAGGATTGCCGGCGCCCACCCTTACCCGCACCATCCTGGGCCCTCGGCGCCCCGGACCACACCCTTCCGGCACGGGACGGCATATGACCGCTCCCCCGGGCGGCCGTCCGGCGTGGTCCAGGGGATCAGGCGGCGGCGCGGGTGGGCAGCGGGGCGAGCGGGCGCCAGTGCACCGGGACGTTCCGCATGACGAGCACCGAGTCCAGGTGGGCGCTGCCGGGCGGGAAGCGGTCGGGGTCGTCGAAGTAGCTGGAGTACGCGGACAGGACGCGGCCGGGCTCGATGCGCCACTGGTCGGTGTGGAGTTCCATGCCGTCGACGTGGGTGCCCGAGGCGGTGGCCGAGTAGCCCTTGCTCCCCGTGCGGAAGAAGGCGGACGCCTCGTCGAGGCCGGCGAACAGCTCGCTGCCCTCCAGGCGTTCGGCGATCTCGGCGGTGACGTCGACGCGGGTGTCGCCGTCCCGGGTGGCGAAGGCGACCCGCAGCGCGTCGGGCCCCTCGTCCACCGTGAAGTCGGCGTGCCCGTGCTCGCCGGGGAAGACCCGGCCGCCCGCCCAGCGGTTGACGCGCGAGGCGGTGTCGCGGCGCGGGATGTAGACCCCGCTCTCCACGCCGTCCGGGCCGTCCCACTCGACGGCGACGCGGTGGGCGGCGTTCTCGCTGCGCAGTCCGAGGGCGGCGGGGGCCCAGGCGGGGCGGACCGCGCCCAGGCGCAGCAGGCAGATCCCGGCGACGGCGTGCCCGCGCACCAGCTGGGGGCGGAGCGGACCGGGCAGCAGCGGGGCCACGGCGTCGGGGTCGACGCGGTAGTTGACGAGCATGCGCCGCTCCACGACGGAGGCGAGGCGCGGGGGTCTGACGATCACGGGGAGTGGGCCCTCTCGGTCGGTGGTGACCACACCCTAGAGGACCGTCCGCGGCCCCTTTCACCTGCCCTGATCCCGCGCCCGAGCCCCCTGCCAGCTGGCCGGATCCCCCGCCCGGGTGCGCGCGCGATCCGGTACCACGGGCTACCGCGGCCGTACGCCTCCGTAGTCCCCAAGTCTGATGCGCGCGGCCCGGGTTGGCACCGTCGTCGGATCCGCCGGCCGCCGTCCCGCGACTAGCTTCGGAGCATGATCAGACTTCCTGCCGCGGTCGCTTCGGCCGCCACGATCGTGCTCGCCCTGACCCTCGCCGCACCCGCCGCGGTCGCCGCACCCGCGCCGATCGCCACCGCCGCCACCGACGGCCCGCGCTCCCAGGCGCCGCTGCGCATCCCCGCCCCCACCGGCGCCCGCCCGGTGGGCGCCGCCGTCCTGCACCTGGTGGACCGCTCCCGCCAGGACCCGTGGGTGCCGACCGCCGACGGGCGGGAGCTGATGGTGACCCTGCACTACCCGGCGGCGCGCCCCGGCGACGGGCGCCCGCTGCCGTACGCGACCCGGGCCGAGGCGGACCTGCTCGCGTCGGGCATCGACCCGAGCGGGCAGATGCGGGGCGAGGAGCTCAGCCAGGCCGTCACGCACGCCCGGCTCGGCGCGCGGCCCGCGCACGGGCGGTACCCGCTCGTCGTCCTGTCGCCCGGGTTCAGCGTGTCCCGCTGGACGCTCACCGGGCTCGCCGAGGACCTGGCGAGCCGGGGGTACGTGGTGGCGTCGGTGGACCACGCCTACGAGTCGTTCGGGATCTCGGTGCCGGGCGGGCGCACGCTCACCTGCGTCGCCTGCGAGGAGGTGGAGTCGGGCCGGGTGTCGATGGAGGTCGTCGCCCGGACCCGGGCGAAGGACGTCTCGTACCTGCTCGACCAGTTGACGGGCCGTCACCCCGCTTGGAAGGACGCGGGGATGATCGACGCGCGGCGCGTCGGGATGGCGGGCCACTCCATCGGCGGGGCGAGCGCGGCCACCGCGATGGCGGGTGACGCGCGGGTGCGCGCGGGCGTCAACATGGACGGCGCGTTCTGGGGGGCGCTTCCCCAAGGAGGCCTGGGCGGGCGGCCGTTCCTGATGCTCGGCGCCGAGGACACCCATCTGCCCGGCGGCATCGACGCCTCGTGGGGCCGGACCTGGCCGGAGCTCGGCGGCTGGAAGCGCTGGGTGACGGTGGCCGGGGCCGAACACTTCACCTTCACCGACGGGCCGGTGATCAAGGACTACTTCGGCGTGCCCAAGTCGCCGCTGTCCGCGGTCCGTTCGACGCGGATCACCCGCTCGTACGTGGCGGCCTTCTTCGACCGGCACCTGCGCGGCGTCCCGCAGCCGCTGCTGGACGGGCCGACGGCGGCCAACCCCGAGGTCAGCTTCCACGCCCCCTGACACGCCCCCTGACCCGTACCCTGCTGGGCCCGTGAAAGGGCGCGGGCCGAGGGGCCCGGAGAGTGCTCCGGGGCCCCTCGGCCCGCCACGGGTCACCAGATGCGGACGCGGTCCGCCGGGTCAAGCCAGAGGCCGTCGCCCGCCGTGGTGGCGAACGCGTCGTGGAACTCGTCTAGGTTGCGCACGATGTTCGCGCGGAACTCCGGCGGCGAGTGCGGGTCGATCGTCAGGTACTGGCGCTCCTGCTCCTTGCGGCGCTTGGTGCGCCAGCAGTAGGCCCAGTTGAGGAAGACCCGCTGGGAGCCGGTGGTGCCGTCGGCGGCCTCCGCCGCCGGGGCCTCCTCCATGGCGATCTTGTAGGCCTTGTGGCCGATGGTGAGGCCGCCCAGGTCGCCGATGTTCTCGCCGACGGTCAGCGAGCCGTTGACGAACTCGCCGGGCAGCGCCCGCGGCGAGAAGCCGTCGTACTGCTTGACCAGGGCCTTCGACTTGGTCTCGAAGGCGCTCTTGTCGGCCGCCGTCCACCAGTCGTTGAGGTTGCCCGCGCCGTCGTACTGCGCGCCCTGGTCGTCGAAGCCGTGGCCGATCTCGTGGCCGATGACCGAGCCGATGCCGCCGTAGTTCTCCGCCGGGTCCGCGTCCGGCGAGAAGAACGGCTTCTGCAGGATGCCCGCGGGGAAGCAGATCTCGTTGGTGCCGGGGTTGTAGTACGCGTTCACGGTCTGCGGGAGCATGAACCACTCGTCGCGGTCCACCGGACCGCCGATCTTGGCGAGCTGGCGGTCCGACTCGAAGGCCGCCGCCGCGTGCGCGTGGGCGAGCAGGTCGCCGCCGTCCACCCGGAGCGCGGAGTAGTCGCGGAACTCGTCCGGGTAGCCGATCTTCGGACGGAAGGTGGCGAGCTTCTCGTACGCCCGCTCCTTCGTCTCGTCGGTCATCCAGTCCAGGTCCGCGATCGAACGGCGGTACGCCTCCAGGAGGTTGGCGACCAGCTCGTCCATCATCGCCTTGGAGGTCGGCGGGAAGTGGCGCGCCACGTACTCCTTGCCGACCGCCTCGCCCATCGCGCCCTCGACGAACGCCACGCCGCGCTTCCAGCGGGCGCGCAGCTCCGGGGTGCCGTTGAGGGTGCGGCCGTAGAAGTCGAAGTTGTTGCGGACGAACGCGCCCGGCAGGTACGGCGCGCTGGAGCGCAGCACCCGGGAGGCCGCCCAGTCGCGCCACTGCTCGATGGGCACCTCGGTGAGGACCTCGGACAGGTGCGCGAGGTAGGAGGGCTGGCGCACGCAGGTCTCGGCGATGGTCGCGTCCGAGCCGCCGAGCCCGGCCGCGTAGGCCCGCCAGTCGAAGGCGGGTGCCAGCTCGGTCAGCGCGTCCAGCGAGGTCAGGTTGTACGTCTTCTGCACGTCGCGGGTCTCGGCGCGCTCCCAGTGACCGGCGGCGAGGCGGGTCTCCAGGCCGACGACGGTGCGCGCGGCGCCCGCCGCGTCGGCGTGCCCGGCGAGCGTGAACAGTTCGACGAGGTACGCCTCGTACTTCTCGCGGGTCTCGGCGAACTTCTCGTCGCGGTAGTACGACTCGTCGGGGAGCCCGAGCCCGCCCTGGAGGACGTTGAACAGGTAGCGGTCGGAGTTCTTGTCGTCCGAGTCGATGTACGTGCCGAACAGTCCGGAGCCGCCCAGGCGCTCGAAGCGCCCGAGGAACCCGGCCAGCTCGCGCACGTCGGCGAGGCCGGCGACCTCGTCGAGCAGCGGGCGCAGCGGCTCCAGGCCGCGCGCCTCGATGGCGTCCTCGTCCATGAAGGAGGCGTAGAGCGCCGCGATCTTGCGGGCGTCCTCGCCGCCGGCCTCCCCGGCGGCCCCGGCCGCCAGGTCCTGGATGATCGCCTTGACCTGCTCCTCGGCGGTGTCGGCGAGCTGTACGAAGGGGCCCCAGCTGGAGCGGTCCTCGGGGATCTCCTCGGTGTCCAGCCAGACTCCGTTGACGTGGCCGAACAGGTCGTCCTGCGGCCGGATGTCGGGGTTCATGCCCGGGCGGGCGTCGTCCAGAATGCTCATTCCCGCAGCCTATGTGAGGTAAGGGCGGTCCAGCACGGGGTTACGCCCGGGGCGTGAAACCGGCGCTGGACGGCGCCTGCGCGGCCACCGTCAGGTGAGCGGCGGCAACGCCGCGTACACCGCCGCGAGCTCCGGCGGGGTGGCGGTGCCGTCGTCCACGGCCGTGTGCCCGTCGTGGACGAGGACCCGGGTCAGCCCGTCGGCGACGGGCGGTCCGGTGGGGCGGCCGGGCAGCCGGGAGAAGTCCAGGCGGGCGAGGCTCGCGCGGAGCCGGGCGAGGCCGTCGTCGGACATCCGGCCGGGCCGGTGCCTGGTGCGGGGGCTGGAGCGCAGGTAGCGGCCGTCGCCGTAGACCACGACGGAGTCGTTCCGCCCGGCGAAGCCGCCGCGCTCGGTGAGGGTGACCAGGACCTGGCGGCTGTCGCCGGGCCCGGTGGGCGGCGGCGCGGTGGGGCCCGCCGTGGCCGAGGTGCTGGGGGACGTGCTGGGCGGGGCGGTGGGCGCGGCCGTGGACGGGGTGGCCGGGGCGCCGCTCGGGCTCCCCGTCGCGGTGGCGGACGGGCTGTCGGACCCGGTCCGGCCGGACGCGGTGCCGCCGGTGCCGGAGCAGCCCGTGACCGACACCGCCAGCGTAAGGAGCAGGGCCGAAGCCGTCCCGTACGCCTTCCTCCTCATGTGCGCCTCCCATCCTGCGGGGCCGCCGGCCGTCGGCGCCCCATGAACCGTGCTGCGTCGGCGGGTTGGTGCCGGTCGTGGCCCGTGGGGAGCGAGTGACCGTGCCGCCGGGGGTTGGACGGGCGGGGCGGGCGCGGGGTTCCGTCGGGTGCGCGTTCGCCGGGGCAAGGGTGGTCACCGCCTAGGGTGGACCCGTGTTCACCAGTGACGGCCCCACGTTCCGGGAACTGACGGTGCAGGCGCTCTCCTCCGTGGAGCGCGGCTACGACCTGCTCGCCCCGAAGTTCGACCGCACCCCGTTCCGTACCCCCGAGCCGTTCGTCGAGGCGGTCGGGGGCGCGCTGCGCGGGCTCGGCCCGTTCGGGGACGGGCTCGACGTGTGCTGCGGCACGGGGGCGGGCACCGCGATGCTGCGGGAGCTGTGCCGTGACGGCGTGACCGGTGTCGACTTCAGCGAGGGCATGCTCGACGCGGCGCGGCGCTCACTGCCGCGTACCGGCGCGGGCGCGGGTGCTCCCACCGTGCGGTGGGTGCGCGAGGACGTGCGGCGGCTGGGCTTCGACGGGGAGTTCGACCTGGCGGTGAGCTTCGGGGCGTTCGGCCACTTCCTGCCGTCGGAGCGGCCCGCGCTGTTCTCGGGCGTGCACCGGGCGCTGCGGCCGGGCGGGGTGTTCGCGTTCCCCGTCGGGGCGCCGCCCCGGGTGCGGTCGAAGCCGTACTGGGCGCTGCTCGGGTTCGACGCGGTGATGCGGGTGCGCAACGCCGTGTGGCGTCCGCCGTTCGTCATGTACTACCGCACGTTCCCGCTGGGCCCGGTGCGCGAGGACCTGGCGCGGGCCGGGTTCGGGGTGGAGCTGCTGTCGCTGGAGGAGTTCGGGCGGCGCGAGGACGGCAGCCCGCGCTGGCGGCTGGTGGTGGCGCGGCGCGGCTGAACCCCCCTGGTCGAAGCCCCCGGCAGAACCCCCGGCCCGGTCAGCCGATGCTCCACGACCAGGTCTGGTCGGCGGTGACCAGGACCGCGAGGACGACGAGGTCGGCGACGCCCAGGCCGAGCCCGAGCAGGGCGCGGCCGCGGCGTGCGGTGCCCCGGCGCAGGGCGAGCAGCGCGAGGCCGATCGCGACCGGGCCGAGCAGGACGTTCATGACGAGCAGCCCGACCAGGCCGAGCACGAACGCGGCGACGGCCATGCCGTCGGCGTCGCGGGTGGGCCTGCGGACGCCGTCGGGAGCGGCGGTGGTGCGGGGGGTGCGGGTGATGAGCGCGGTGAGTTCCATGGCAGGACTACTCCTCGGGTCCGTGGTCGGACGGGTCAGTGCTGCTGCCGCCTGCGCGCCAGCCGTTCGCGCGCGGCGAAGACGACGAGCCAGGCGCCGATCAGCGCGGTGGCGGCGAGGCTGACGGGGACCGGGACGTGGGCCACGGCTCCGAGGACCATGCCCAGGACGAGCAGGGCGGCGACGATGAAGAGCATCGGGATACCTCCCTCACGAAGGAACGAACTCTGCGGTACGGACTCTTGTGCTGCGGTACGGGCTCTTGTGCTGCGGATCGCCCGGCGGCGAACCCTTCAGGTAACAAGTGTTCACTGACTCATGAGTCTAAACGGTCACAGGGGTGGAACGTTCTGGAGAACGACTGTTTACTGAATGGCATGAGTCACACCGCCGGAATCCGTAGCGCCCAGAAGCGGAAGACGCGCCAATCCCTGCTCGACGCGGCCCTGTTGCTGCTGGAGGAGCAGAGCCTGAGCAGCCTGGGCCTGCGCGAGGTGACCCGTGCCGTCGGCATCGCGCCCACCGCGTTCTACCGGCACTTCCGCGACACCGCCGACCTGGGCGTGGCCCTGGTCGAGGAGGCGTTGGGCAGCCTCCACGGCACGCTGCGCACGACGCTCGCGGCCACCGGGGACAGCGAGCGCCGGATCGCGGGCGCGGTCGACCTGATCGCCGAGCTGGTACGGGACTTCCCGGCGCACGTCCGCTTCATCGCGCGCGAGCGGCACGGCGGGGTGCAGCCCGTCCGCGAGGCGATCGCGGACCAGCTGGAGCGGTTCGCGGAGGAGGTCGCCGACGAGCTGACCGGTCAGAGCGAGGTCGCGGGCTGGACCCGGCAGGACCTGCTGATGCTGGCCGGGCTGCACGTGGACCACATGGTGATGACCGCCTCCGCGTTCCTGGACGCCGCGCGGGACCCGGACGCGCTGGAGCGGGCGGCAGGGACCGCGCGGCGCAGGATGCGCCTGGTGACCCTGGGCAGCCGCCACTGGCTGGACTGACGTCCGGCGGCGGCCGCCCGGCCCGCCCTCACACCGGGGGCACCAGGGCGAAGTACCGCTCGGCCTCCTTCGCGCCGCCCCGCGCGAGCACCCGCTCGACGGGGACCCGGCGCCAGAGGAAGAGCGCGAGATCGGACGCGGAACCGGCGAACTCCACTTCACAGGCGGCCAGTTCCCGGTCGCCCGCCCCCTCCTCCAGTCGTACGCGATCGCCGTCGAAGGACACCGCCCAGGCCCCGTCGCCGTCGGTCCTGCGGAACCCGAACCGCTCCCCCGCCCCCGGTGGCGCCCCGGCCCGCGCGCGCCGGAACGGCGCCATC
Source organism: Streptomyces sp. NPDC001941 (assembly GCF_040296945.1). Taxonomy (NCBI): domain Bacteria; kingdom Bacillati; phylum Actinomycetota; class Actinomycetes; order Kitasatosporales; family Streptomycetaceae; genus Streptomyces; species Streptomyces sp. NPDC001941. Next base: position 52,260 of record NZ_JBEOYE010000021.1, read on the forward strand.
ACGGTGAAGGTGTGCGTGACGACGTCCGCCGCGAACTCCGCGTCCAGGGGCTCTGGTCGGCCCACCACGTCCTGCGCGTCCCAGCGGTGCACGGCGGCCTCCACGGACTGGATGCGCCGCCAGAACCCCACCGTCCGGTCCGGCGCCCACGACCACACCTCCTCGGCCGGGTCCCGGGTGCGCAGCAGCTCCGCGAGGCGGGCCGCCCCGTCGGAGAACCAGTCGATCAGGCCCGCGGGCATCGGCCCGTGGTTCGGGGCGTCGTCCGGGTGCGGCCAGCCCGCCACGTCGTCGGGGAGCCGGAGGAAGGCGGGGGTGGAGGTGTCGGCGGCCCCGGTCAGCCGGTCCTCGACCACGCGGATGACGAAGCGGTGGACCTGGCCGAGGTGGAGCACCAGGTCGTTCACCGTCCAGCCGGGGCAGGACGGCACCAGGGGCACGTCCGGGGCGTTCCCGACCCGGCGTGCGGCGGCCTCGAAGGCCCGGACCTCGCGGACGAACCGGTCGACGTAGTCCATGGGGCCACTGTCGCACGGGACGCGGCGCGGCGGTGGGTCACCCGGCGGGCGGTCCCGGGCGGCTCCCGCACCGCCCCCGTCGTGTCCGCAACCGCCCCCGGGATGCGGGATGATGGCGCCATGCTCCCCGTTCCCCCCTCGGCCACGCCCGGCGCTCCCGTCCCCCCGCCCCCCACGACCGCGCGGGTCGCCGAGCTCCTCGCCGGGGCCGCCGGAGGAGGGCAAGGCGCGCTGTGGCGCCTCTCCCCCGAGGAGCGTCAGCTGGACTCCAACGTCATCAGGCTCGCCGCCGGTTCGGCGATCGACGCGCACGTCGAGCCGCTCCTGGACGTCCTGCTGTACGTGTGCGAGGGCACCGGGAGCCTCGCGCTGGACGACGTGCGCCTGGAGCTGGAGCCGGGCCGGGTCGTCTGGATGCCGGCGGGCGCGCGGCGCGCGGTGCACGCGGGGCCCGGGGGGCTGGTCCACCTGACCGTGCACCGCCGCCGTCCGGCGCTCTCCATCGGGGGCGCGGAGGGCGGTGAGCCGGCGTGCCTGCTCGACCGGGTGTGTCCGGAGTGCGGCCGGCTGTCCGGCGACCGAGACGCCCGCTACTGCGGCCGCTGCGGCACGGCCCTGCGGGACTGAGCCGGCCACCGGGTCCCGGGGGCCGCGCGCCTCACGCCGTCGCCGCCTCCACGTTCGCGACCATCCTGCGCAGCACCTTCAGCGCGGCCGCGTACTCCTCGTCTCCGACGCCCTCGTGGACGACGGCCCGCAGGTCCGTCATGTGGGCGCGCAGCCCGGCCCGGGCGCGCTCGCCCGCGTCGGTGAGGGACAGCCGTCCTTCGCCGTCCTGCGCCAGCCAGCCCCGGTACAGCAGTTGGTCGACGACACGGGCCATGTCGTGCGGACCGTCGGCGAGCGGGGTCAGCTGGGCGACCACGTCCTCGCGCGACGGCGTCCCGGGGTCGCCGTGCAGGCGGTTGAGCACCCAGTACTGCGGCTGGGTCACGTCCCGACGGGCGAGGGAGTCGCGCAGGTGGCGGGTGACGGCCTCGTGGACGAGCCCGCTCCAGTAGCCGATCGGCTGCGTGGCGAGCGCGTCGTCGGCGGCGGCCGGATCGGCGGGCGCCTGGTCGGTGGCGACGGGTGCGTGTTCCATGATCACGACCCTATCGGGGTGCCGGGCGCGGCCCGGCGGCCGTCCGCCCCGTACCCGCGCGGTCGCGTGCCCGATCAGCCGCGTACCCCCTCAGCCGCCCGAGGGGCTCGGCTTCGCCGCGTCCGGGCGGGTGCCCACCGGGTAGGCGTTGCCGCCGCCGTCGCACCGCACGTCCCAGGTTCCCGCCTCCCCGGGCTCCTGGAAGCGCACGAGCACCTCGGTGGGGGACTTGCCGCCGGGGATGCCGGCCGCGTTGGCCGCCGTACAGGCGAGCTGGCTGACCGCGACGTTCTCCAGCTGGGCGATCCTCACGGGCAGCGAGATGTCCACCGCCCCCCGGCTTGGCACCGCGTTGACCTGGCCCTTCATCGGGGGGACCAGCGAGATCAGGCCGCGCTCGCGCTCCTCGCGGTCCGGCCCCTCCAGGAGCAGGTCGATGGCCGCCTGGGGTCCGACCGGGGCGTCGGAGGGGCGCAGGACGCGCCAGAGGCCGTACGGGGAGAAGAAGTACAGGGCAGCGGCGTAGCTGTCGGCGCCCGGCGAGTGGGCCCCGGCGGCGGCCGGTCCGACGCGCAGGGGGCCGGTGGTGGAGACGCCGCAGCCGGTGAGGGCGAGCAGCAGGGCGACGGCGGGGACGTACCGGCGGGGCCGGGGCCCGGGCCGGGCCGTGGATCGGAGGGTGGATCGGTTCACGCCGTCTCCTCGGGGCGTTCCTGGGGCAGTCGTACGGTGAACACCGCGCCGCCGCCGGGTGCGTTGGCGGCCGTCAGGCTCCCGCCGTGCAGCCGGGCGTTCTCCTGGGCGATGGCCAGGCCCAGGCCGCTGCCCTCGGAGCGCTTGCGGGCGGCGTCGGCCTTGTAGAAGCGGTCGAAGACGTGCGGCAGGACGTCGTCGGGGATGCCGGGGCCGCTGTCGCGCACCTCGACGACCAGGTCCTCGCCCTCGGTGCGGGCGGTGACGCGCACCGGGGTGCCGCCGTGGCGCAGGGCGTTGCCGACGAGGTTGGCGAGGACGACGTCGACGCGGCGCGGGTCGACGACGGCCCGCAGTCCCGGGGGGACGTCGGCGTCGACCCGGTCCTGCCAGGCGCGCAGCTGGAGGGTCTTGCGGACGGCCTCGGCGAGGTCGACCTCGTCGGTGTGCAGGGCGGCGGCCCCGGCGTCGAAGCGGGAGATCTCCATCAGGTCCTCGACCATGCGGGCGAGCTTGCGGGTCTCGTCGCTGATCAACCGTACGGCGTCGGCGGTCTCGGGCTCCAGCCGGCCCGATCCGGCGTCCTCGTCGAGGACTTCGGTGACGGCGGTCATGGCGGCGAGCGGGGTGCGCAGTTCGTGGGAGACGTCGGCGGCGAACCGCCGGGCGTTGGCCTCCAGGCGGCGCAGTTCCGCGTCGTCCTCCTGCAGGGCTCCGGCCATGGTGTTGAACGTCCGTCCCAGGTCGGCCAGTTCGTCGTGGCCCTTGACGTCGAGGCGGGTGTCGAGGGCGCCGCCGCTGACCTGTTCGGCGGCGGCGCGCAGCTTGCGCACCGGGCGCAGCACGCGCTGGGCGGCGAACAGCGCGGGCACCAGCGCGAAGGCCAGGGCCGGGATCGCCCCCGTCTGCGCGGCGGTGACCAGGGCGGCGATGTCGGCCTTCTCGTTGGCGAGGGAGAAGTCGGCGTAGGCGGTGAGTCCGGAGTCCCCGGCCGGGTTGCCCTGGGCGTCGCCGAACGCCAGGGGGACGCCGAGGACGAGCCGCGGCTCGCCCTGGACGTCGGTGCGCTGCAGGACCGTGCCGTCCTTCTCGCGGGCGGCGGCACTCAGGGCGTCGGGGACGTCGGGGGCGATGCCCGCGGAGACGAGGGGCCCGTCGCGGTAGGCGGCTGCGGTGCGCCAGCCGCGCGAGCTGCCGGCCCGCTCCAGCTGGAGGGCGAGGTTGCGCAGGTCCTGTTCGCCGGGCGGGAAGGGGATGTCGGGGGCGAGGGACTGCACCTGGGCGCGCAGGTCGTGCACGGCGGTGTCCTGGGCGCGGTCCAGGATGGCGGCGCGGGCCTGGCGGAAGGTGACGGCGGCGGTGAGCAGGGCGCTGATCGCGGAGACGACCAGGAAGGCGACGACCAGGCGGGCCCGCAGTCCGCCGGGCAGCCTCGGGCGGCGGGGCCGCTCGGCGGTGCGGGTGTCCTGCGCGGCGCGGCGGTGCCGGGGGGCCGGACGGTCCGGGCCGGGACCGGCGGGATCCTGACCGGCGGGGACCGTTCCGACGGGGTCCCGGCCCGTCACAGGGGCCCGAACCGGTAGCCGAAGCCGCGCACCGTCTGGACGTACGCGGGGTGGCGCGGGTCGTCCTCGATCTTTCCGCGCAGCCGCATCACGCACGCGTCGACCAGCCGGGCGTCGCCGTAGTAGCTGTGCTCCCAGACCTGTTCGAGGAGCTGCTGTCGGCTGAAGACCTGGCCGGGCGCGGAGCTGAGGAAGAGCAGCAGCTTCAGCTCGGAGGGGGCGAGGACCAGTTCCGTACCGTCCTTCTCGACCCGGAGGGCGACCCGGTCGACGGTGAGCGCGCCGTGGGACTCGCGGGCGGGGGGCCGGGGGCCGGCGTCGTCGGGGGCGGGCGGGACGAGGCGGCGGAGCACGGCGCGCATGCGGGCCTCCAGGACCTCGCCGCTGGCGGGCTTGACGACGTAGTCGTCGGCGCCGGCCTCCAGGCCGACGACCATGTCGATGTCGTCGCCGCGCGCGGACAGGATGATGATCGGGATCTGCTGGCGCTCGCGGATCCGGCGGCAGACCTCCAGGCCGCTCATGCCGGGGAGCATCAGGTCGAGCAGCACCAGGTCGGGGTGGAAGCGGTCGAGGGCGAGCAGGCCGGTCTCGCCGCTGCCCGCCGTCTCCACCTCGTGGCCGCGCCGGCGCAGCGCGAGGGTGACGCCCTTCTGCACGGCCGGGTCGTCCTCGATGAGCAGTACTCGTGTCATGGCGGTGCGCGGTTCCTCCGGCCCGGCGGGCTGACCACCCGGGCGACATAGACGGATATGGACGGCAGGACGTTCTGCTGAAGCCTACGCGGAGCCCGCCGTCGACCAGCGTGCGCGAGTCGCGTGACCGGCCCTTCCCCGTTCCGTGACGGATCGATGACGACCCTCGGCGCCGGGTCCCTGACGTGGTTGCTTCGGTGGTGCGCACCGGGAGGAAACGGTGCGGAGGTGACACAGGGAGAGGGATGCCGCATGGGGTACGGAACGGACGTGGCGAGGTTCCGGGCGAGGCTGCGGGCGATGGTCCGCGGGGACGGCGGGACCGGCCGCTCGGTACGGGGCATGCGCTGGGAGGCGCTGGTGGCGGGGATCGCCATGGCCGCGGTGGTCGGCGCGCTGCTGCTCGTGCTGCCGGACGGGCGGGCGGAGGAACCCGCAGGGAAGAACGCCTCGGCACAGATGGCGAAGAAGGTCGAGACGTCGATATCCCGGAAGGCCGAGTCCGGCGGCAAGGCGGTGAACCTGACCCTCGACGACGGTCCCGACCCGCGCTGGACCCCGAAGTTCCTGGCGCTGCTGAAGGCGAACGGCGTCAAGGCGACCTTCTGCATGGTCGGCCCCAACGCCCAGCGGAACCCGGAGCTGGTCAAGCGGGTGGTCGCGGACGGGCACCGGCTGTGCGACCACTCGATGAGCCACGACGTCTCCATGGACCGCAAGCCCGTCGCGTACCAGGAGAAGGAGATCCTGGAGGCCAAGCGGCTGATCGAGGACGCCTCGGGCGGTGCGCCGGTGCGCTACTACCGCGCGCCCGGCGGCGCCTTCACCCCGGAGAGCCGGAAGATCGCGGCGGAGGCGGGGATGCGTCCGCTCGGCTGGAACGTGGACCCGAAGGACTTCGAGCGGCCGGGCGTGGACAAGATCGTGTCGAACGTCAAGGAGCAGCTGGCCAAGGGTCCGACCGTCCTGCTGCACGACGGCGGCGGCAGTCGCGAGCAGTCACTGGCGGCCCTGGAGCGGCTGATCCCCTGGTTCAAGGAGCAGGGGTACGCCTTCTCCTTCCCCGAGGCGTGATCCACGGCTCCGCCCGCCGCGTCGCCCCATTTCGTCCTCTTGACGATAACCAGGAGAGCCCCCTATCGTCGTACTGACGAAAAGGGGGCTCTTCCCATGGCCGACATCACCCGGCGCCTCGGCTGGCGCCATCTGCGCTCCGCGCCCACCGCCCATGTGCGCCACCACCGGCGGGGCGAACTCGTCCACGACGGCGCGGGACTCAGCTTCTGGTTCCGCCCGCTCACCGCGGCGCTCTCCGAGGTGCCGGTGGACGACCGGGAGCTCGCGGTCGGCTTCCACGCCCGCACCTCCGACTTCCAGGACGTGACCGTGCAGGCCACCGTCACCTACCGGATCAGCGACCCCGCCGTGGCCGCCGCCCGGCTGGACTTCTCCGTGGACCCCGACACCGGCGCCTGGCGCGGCACCCCGCTGGAGCAGATCTCCACGCTGCTCACCGAGACCGCCCAGCAGCACGCCCTGGACGTGCTGGCGCGCACCGCGCTGTCGGCCGCCCTGGTCGACGGCGTCGCCGCCGTGCGCGAGCGGATCGCCCAGGGCCTGGCCACCGAACCCCGGCTGGCCGCGACCGGCCTGGAGGTCGTCGCCGTGCGCGTCGTCGCGCTGCGCCCCGAGCCCGAGGTGGAGCGCGCCCTGCGCACCCCGGCCCGCGAACAGATCCAGCAGGAGGCCGACCGGGCCACCTACGAGCGCCGCGCCGTCGCCGTCGAACGCGAGCGCGCCATCGCCGAGAACGAGCTGGCCAGCCGGATCGAACTGGCGCGCCGCGAGGAGCAGTTGGTCGAGCAGCAGGGCGCCAACGCCCGGCGCGAGGCCGAGGAGAACGCCGCCGCCGACGCGGTACGGGCCGGGGCCGAGGCCGCCCGCAAGGTCCGCCTCGCCCGGGCCGAGGCCGACGCCGCGCGCGCGGTCGGCGAGGCGCGGGCCGCGGCCCAGGCCGCCTGGCTGCGGGTGCACGCCGAGGCCGACCCGGCCACCCTGCACGCCCTCGCCGCCACCCGGCTCGCCGAGAACCTCCCGCGCGTCGAGAGCCTCACCCTCACCCCGGACGTCCTCACCGGGCTGCTCCAGCGGCTCGGCCGGGGCGGCGACCAGCGGTGAGCCTGGCCCCCCGCGCGGTCCTGGTGCACCGCACCACCGAGTACGAGGAACTGCTCGTCCGGCACGGCACCCACGGCCAGGCCGCCTTCTTCCTCTCCACCCGCGGCCGCTCCATCGACGAGGTGGCCGCCCGCCACCACCGCGCCCGGCGCGCCCTCGCCGACGTCGCCGCGGCGGTGCCGCTCACCTGGCGCCGCACCCGCGTCGAGCGCGCCGACCTCGACCGCTTCCTCTTCGCCCCCGAGGACGTGGTGGTCGTGGTCGGCCAGGACGGCCTGGTGGCCAACACCGCCAAGTACCTCGCGGGGCAGCCCGTCCTGGGCGTCGACGCCGACCCCGGGCGCAACCCGGGCGTGCTGGTCCGCCACCGCGCGGGGGACGCGGCCCGGCTGCTGCGCGCGGCGGCCTCGGCGGCGCCGGCCGTGGACGAACTGACCATGGTCGAGGCCGTCGCCGACGACACCCAGCGGCTGCTCGCCCTCAACGAGATCTACCTCGGCTCCCCCGGCCACCAGACGGCCCGCTACCACCTCGGCCCCGACGACGACGCCGCGCGGGGCGAGGCCCAGGCCTCGTCCGGCGTCCTGGTCGGCACCGGCACCGGCGCCACCGGCTGGCTGCGCTCGGTGTGGCAGGAGCGCGGCGGCGCCCCCGACCTGCCCGCCCCGGCCGAGTCGCGGCTGGTCTGGTTCGTGCGCGAGGCCTGGCCCTCGCCCGCGACCGGCACCTCGCTGGTCGCCGGTGACCTGCGCGCGGGCGCCCGGCTGCGGCTGACCGTCGAGTCGGACCGGCTGGTCGCGTTCGGCGACGGCATGGAGGGCGACGCCCTGGAACTGACCTGGGGCCAGACCGTGCGCCTGGGGATCTCCGCCACGACGCTGCGCCTGCTGGACTAGGGCGTGTTGCGAAAGTCCCGCCTGCCCCGCGACGCCTGGCACGCACGCTCGCTGCGTTGTCGGGATCACCCAAGTACGCCCAGTACGAGGATGACCCTCCGCCTTGCGAGCGCACGCACCAGACGCCGCGGGGCCCGCCCTCCGGGCGGACGGCGCTACTTTCGCAACACGCCCTAGTCGACCACTTCCGCCTCCGGCGCCTCGCCGAACCGGGACAGGAAGAGCGCGCCCGCCACCGCCACCGCGAAGCCCAGCACCGCGAGCCAGCCGAGCCCCTCCCGGGTCCGGTCGCCCAGCCACACCACCCCGACCAGGGCCGGACCCACCGTCTCGCCGACCACCATCCCGGCGGTCGCCGTGGTCACCGCCCCCTTCTGCAGCGCGGACGTCAGCAGCAGGAACGCCGACGCGCCGCCCAGCAGGAGCGCCCACAGGGCCGGGTTCGACAGGTCCACCCGGTCGATCAGCCGGACCGCCACCTCCACCACCCCGAAGCCGCACCCGGCGCCGAGCCCCAGGACCAGCGCCCGGGGCCGGTCGGGCAGCCGGCCGCCGGCCAGCCCGACGGCCAGCACCCCGAGCGCCGCGCCCAGCAGCGCCCAGGGCAGCGCGCCGGGACCGGAGCCCGAGCCCTCCGCGCCGGACGCCAGGCCCAGCATCGCCAGGCCCCCGCAGACCACCGCGACGGCCGCCCACTCCCGGCCGGTCAGCCGCACCCCGAGCAGCCGCGACGCCACCACGGCCGTCACCGCGAGGCTCGCCGCCAGGGCCGCGCCGACCGCGTAGATGGGCAGCGAGCGCAGGGCCACCACCTGGAGCACGAAGCCCAGGCCGTCCAGCCCGAGCCCGGCCACGTACCGCCACTGCCGCACCGCGCGCAGCAGCAGCGCCGCGTCCACCCCGGAGCCGGAGCCGGGGGCCGTGGCGCGGGCCGCCGCGGCCTGCAGCACCGACGCCGTACCGAAGCAGACCGCCGAACCGAGCGCGCAGATCATCCCAATGAGCACATAGCGACTCTAGTTGGGGAGGCTTCGTGGACCGGCCTTACGGGCGCGTGGCCCCGCCCTCTAGTGTGTGCGTTCGGCCGGTCGCGAGATGGCCGGAAAGCGACGGGAGGGACCCGGACATGCGCAGGCTCAGGTCGAGCACGGTCGTGCTCGGCGGCATGGGCGTCCTCGCGGCGACGATCACGTCCTGCGGCTCGGAGCCCGACAAGCGGTGCGTGGACCCGTTGACCCAGGAGACGCTCCCCAGCTACGAGTGCAAGAGCGGCGGCTCGGGCGGCACCGGCCGGTACTACTACGGCGGCAGCGTCAGCAAGGGCAAGGCGTCCGGCGGCAGCTTCGACAAGAGCGCCGTGGACCGCGGCGGCTTCGGCTGCTCCGGCTCCTCCGGCGGCTGAGCCCCGCCCCCCCCGTGCGACGCCACACCATCGAACCCCGCCCCGGCTGGCAGCGGACCGTCGAGGAGCAGGGCCTGGTCTACCCGCTGACCCGCCACCCCGACGGCTCGCTGCGCCCCTACTGGGACGAGAGCGCCTACTACTCCTTCACGCTGCCCGAGGTCGAGGCGCTGGAGGAGACCGTCGAGGAGCTGCACGCCCTGAGCCTGGCCGCCGCCGCGCACATCGTCGAGCACGACCGCTTCGCCGACCTCGGCATCACCGACCCCCGGCTGCGCGACCTGGTCGCCGAGTCCTGGCGGCGGCGCGCCGAACTCCCCAGCCTCTACGGCCGGTTCGACCTGCGCTACGACGGCACCGGACCGGCGAAGATGCTGGAGTACAACGCCGACACCCCCACCTCACTGGTCGAGGCGGCCAGCCCGCAGTGGTTCTGGATGGAGGAGCGCTTCCCGGGCGCCGACCAGTGGAACTCGCTGCACGAGCGGCTGGTCGAGGCGTGGCGGCGGCAGGCCCCGCTGCTGCCGCCGGGCCCGCTGCACTTCGCCCACTCCGAGGGCGACGAGCTCGGCGAGGACCTGATGACGGTCGCTTACCTGCGCGAGACCGCCGAGCAGGCCGGGCTCGCCACCGAGGCGCTCTCGGTGGAGCGGATCGGCTGGGACCGGCTCTCGGGGCGGTTCGTGGACGAGCGGCTGCGCTTCATCCGCAGCTGCTTCAAGCTCTACCCCTGGGAGTGGCTGGCCACCGACCCGTTCGGCCCGCACGTCCTGGACACCCTGGACAACGGCGGCTCCACCGGCACCACCTGCTGGATCGAGCCCGCCTGGAAGATGCTGCTGTCCAACAAGGCGCTGCTGGCGGTCCTCTGGGAGCTCAACCCCGGCCACCCCAACCTGCTGCCCTCCTACCTCGACGGCCCCCGCGAGCTCGCCACGGCCGGCGGGTACGTCGCCAAGCCGCTGCTCGGCCGCGAGGGCGCGGGCGTCACCGTCCACGAGCCGGGCGCCGCGCCCGTCCCGCGCGACGAGCCCTGCTGCTACCAGGAGCTGGCCCCGCTGCCGGACTTCGACGGCAACCGGGTGGTGCTCGGCGCCTGGGTCGTCGAGGACGAGGCGGCGGGGCTCGGCATCCGGGAGTCGGCGGGGCTGATCACGGACGAGTACGCCCGGTTCCTGCCCCACGTGATCCTCTGAACCGCCGCCGCCTCGCTCCCGGTTCCTTCACTCCCTGACGTAGTCCCGCAGCGGCGCCGGCCGCAGCCCCGCCGCGTCGGCCGCCGCGAGCGCCCGGGCGAGGTCGGCCGCCAGGGTGTCGTTGAAGTGCAGCAGGATGATGTCGCCGCGCTGCAGCCGCGGGGTCGGGGGCGTCCAGCCGCCCCAGGTGGTGAAGTCGTACGTCCAGGTGACCAGCGCCTTCGCCCCGCAGGCCCGGGCCACCGTCCGGGTGTCCTCGTCGTACGTCCCGTACGGCGGGCGCAGCAGCCGGGGCTCGAAGCCGAAGGTGTTCAGCTGGCTCTCGCGCGCCCCGCACGCCTGGGCGCGCTGGGCGTCGGCGGGGAGCGTGGCCAGGTCCGGGTGGTCGACCGTGTGGTTCTCCAGCCGGGACGGGCCGTGGTCCAGGAGCGTACGGAAGTACTGCGGGTCGTAGGAGTAGGCGCCCGGCAGCACGAACAGCGACGCGGGCACCCGTCGGTCGAGCAGCAGCTTCGCGGCGGCCGGGTCGTGGGTCCAGCCGTCGTCGATGGTGATGAAGACGACCGGGTCGGCCGTCTCCACGTGGGAGACGACCGGGACGGGCTCGGGCCAGCCGCGGTCGGCGGCCCGGGCGGGGCCCGCCAGGAACGCGAGCGGGACGAGGGCGGCGAGCGCGGCGCGCAGGGCGCGGCGCATGCGGGGTCTCGGCATGCGCCGCATCATTGGTCCAGACCAACTCCCGCGTCAATACCCGTACTTGAGCGGGTTTTCCGGGGGCTGGGGGCCAGGGCCGGGACACCTGGCCGTCCGACCCGCGTCCGGCCCGCGTCCGGCGACCGGGGCCGGGGTCCGGGGCCGGGGTCCGCGACCGGGCCGCAGACCGAAGCCGTGGCCGCGTCCGGCGACCGGGGTGCCCCGGGTGCCGGGCCCGGCCCCGAAGCCAGAACCCGGCCCCCGACGTGTTCACTCTCCGGACAGCACCGCCCTCAGCTGGTCCAGGCCCCAGTCCAGGTCCTCCTTGCTGATCACCAGCGGCGGGGCGAGCCGGATCGTGGAGCCGTGGGTGTCCTTCACCAGGACGCCGCGCTCCATCAGCCGCTGCGAGACCTCCCGGCCGGTGCCTCGGTCGGGCTCGACGTCCACGCCCGCCCACAGCCCGCGCCCGCGCACCCGCGCCACGCTCCCGCCGCCCACCAGCAGGCCCAGTTCGTGGTGCAGGTGGTCGCCGAGCTCGGCGGCGCGCTGCTGGTACTCCCCGGTGCGCAGCATCGCGATCACCTCCAGGGCCACCGCGCACGCCAGCGGGTTCCCGCCGAACGTCGACCCGTGCTCACCCGGCTTGAACACCCCCAGCACGTCCGCGCCCGCCACCACCGCCGACACCGGCACCACACCGCCGCCCAGCGCCTTGCCCAGCACGTACACGTCGGGCACCACGCCCTCGTGCTCGCACGCGAACGTCTTCCCGGTGCGGCCCAGGCCCGACTGGATCTCGTCCGCCATGAAGAGCACGTTCCGCGCGCGGGTCAGCTCGCGCACCCCCGCCAGGTAGCCGGGCGGCGGCACCAGCACCCCCGCCTCGCCCTGGATCGGTTCGAGCAGCACGGCGACGGTGTCGTCGGTGAGCGCGGCCTCCAGCGCGGCCAGGTCCCCGTACGGCACGACGTCGAAGCCCGGGGTGTAGGGCCCGTAGTCCTCCCGCGCCTCGGGGTCCGTGGAGAAGCTGACGATCGTGGTCGTCCGGCCGTGGAAGTTGTCGCCCGCGACGACGATCCGCGCCCGTCCGTCCGGCACCCCCTTCACCCGGTAGCCCCACTTGCGGGCGGTCTTCACGGCGGTCTCCACCGCCTCCGCCCCGGTGTTCATCGGCAGCACCATCTCCTTGCCGCACAGCTCGGCGAGCTGGGTGCAGAAGTCGGCGAACCGGTCGTGGTGGAACGCCCGCGAGGTGAGCGTCACCCGTTCCAGCTGTGCCTTGGCGGCCTCGATCAACCGCCGGTTCCCATGACCGAAGTTGAGCGCCGAGTACCCGGCGAGCATGTCGAGGTACCGGCGGCCCTCGACATCGGTCATCCAGGCGCCCTCCGCCGTGGCGACGACCACGGGCAGCGGGTGGTAGTTGTGCGCGCTGTGCGCCTCGGCGGAGGCGATGGCGTCTTGCATGATCGACACGGGTTCTCCGTTCGTCCTGCGGCGTGGGGCGAGGGTGGCGCCCCTTTCTATCGTCGCTCGCGATGCGGACGAAGAAACCCGCGTTCCGACGCGCCAGCTAGTCTTGGCCCACGCGCGGCGACTGGCGTACGGGGAACGAACCCCGGGGGAGCCGCGCGCGGACCGACCGCTACGAGGGTGCCGCCCGCCTGGGGACCCCGGGACCCATCCCGTACGGAACGTCCCGGAGGACGCCATGACCCTTCCCCCGCGCCACCCCGCCCTCAGCGCCACCGACCCCGAACTGGCCGCGCTCGTCGACGCCGAGGAGCGCCTGCAGGCCGACACCCTGCGCCTGATCCCCAGCGAGAACTACGTCTCCGCCGCCGTCCTGGAGGCCTCCGGCACGGTCCTGCAGAACAAGTACAGCGAGGGCTACCCCGGGCGCCGCTACTACGAGGGCCAGCAGAACATCGACCAGGTCGAGGCACTCGCCGTCGCCCGCGCCAAGGCGCTGTTCGGCGTCGACCACGCCAACGTCCAGCCCTACTCCGGCTCCCCGGCCAACCTCGCCGTCTACCTGGCCTTCGCCGAGCCCGGCGACACCGTGATGGGCATGGCCCTGCCCATGGGCGGCCACCTCACCCACGGCTGGGGCGTCTCCGCCACCGGCAAGTGGTTCCGCGGCGTCCAGTACGGCGTGCGCCGCGACACCGGCCTGATCGACTTCGACGAGGTCCGCGCACTGGCCCTCAAGGAGCGCCCGAAGGTCATCTTCTGCGGCGGCACCGCACTGCCCCGCACCATCGACTTCGCGGCCTTCGCCGAGATCGCCCGGGAGTGCGGCGCGGTCCTCGTCGCCGACGTCGCCCACATCGCCGGCCTGATCGCGGGCGGCGCCCACCCCTCGCCGGTCCCGCACGTCGACGTGGTCTCCACGACCACCCACAAGACCCTGCGCGGCCCGCGCGGCGCGATGCTGATGTGCACCGAGGCGCACGCCAAGGCCATCGACAAGGCGGTCTTCCCCGGCCTCCAGGGCGGCCCGCACAACCAGACCACCGCGGGCATCGCCGTCGCCCTGCGCGAGGCCGCCCTGCCCTCCTTCCGCGACTACGCCGCCTCGGTCGTCGCCAACGCCAAGGCCCTCGCCGCGGAACTGCTCGCCCGCGGCTTCGACCTGGTCTCCGGCGGTACCGACAACCACCTGGTCCTGATGGACCTCACCCCCAAGGACGTCCCGGGCAAGACCGCCGCCAAGGCCCTGGACCGGGCCGGGATCGTCGTGAACCACAACACCGTCCCCTACGACACCCGCAAGCCCTTCGACCCCTCCGGCGTCCGCATCGGCACCCCCTCGCTCACCTCCCGCGGCCTGCGCACCGAGCACATGGCCACCGTCGCCGACTGGATCGACCGGGGCGTCGCCGCGAGCCGCACCGGCGACGAGGAGGCCCTGCTGAAGATCCGCGCCGAGGTCGCCGACCTGATGGCCGCCCACCCCGCCCCGGGCCTCCCGCTGGGCGACCCGGCCTGACGGACCCGGAGGGCCTGACGGCCCCTCGCGTGCCGAGGAGCTCCTGACGGGGTTCCTCGGCGCGTGCGGGCCGACCCGACCGGCCCGTCCGCCGCCCTCACGGCACCGATCGCGCGACCTCCACCGCCGCCGCCCGCGCACCCTCGCCCTCCAGCCGGAACGTCAGCGCGTCCCGCGTCCACAGCAGCGTCGGCCCCGCCGTGCGCGACGGCCAGTCCCACGTGCCGCCGCCCTCGCGCAGCGGCAGCACCAGCTCGTGCGGCGCCGCGAACCAGTACGCCTGCCGCCCCCGCCCCAGCTCCACCCACTCCGGCGCCACCCGCACCGTCTTGCCGAACACCCCGTCCAGCTCCGCCGAGAACTCGTCGAGCCGCACCGTCCCCGCGCCCCGGCCCCAGCACAGGCTCACCACCGTCCGCCCCGCGCCCGCCCGCACCACCGCCACCGCGTCCGGCTCGCCCAGCGCCACCGGCACCCGGGGCGCGAACCCGGCCAGCCGCGCCGCGTCCGCCAGCCCCATCGACGGCGCGCACCCCGGCACCGCCGCCAACTCCGGGGACGGCGCCGACGGGTCGTACCGCACGGCCACCCCGCCCAGGCCCAGCCAGTCCGCGACGGCCGCCCGCACCGGGGGAGTGAGCGCGACCACCACCAGGACCCCCGACAGCGAGGCGGCCAGCGCCCGGCGCCGCCGCAGCAGCCGGCCCAGCGCCCGCGCCGCCCGCCCCGGCGCCGCGGCCACCGGCACCGGGGCGCCCTCGTCCGCGATCCGGCCGAGCACCCGCGCCGCCATGTCCGCGCCGTCCACCTCCGGCGTGCGCAGCCCGCGCCCCAGCTCCCGCAGTTCCCGCGCGACGTGCCGCTCCAGCGGGGTCAGCTCCTCGTCCTCACCCATGCTCCTCACCCCCTTCCGTGGTCAGCGCGGGCGCGGGCAGCAGCTTGCCCAGCTTCCGCAGTGCCCGGCTCAGCCGGGACTTCACCGTGCCCCGGGGCCAGCCGAGGACCCGCGCGGTCTCCGCCTCGTCCATCTCCAGGAGGTAGCGGCAGGTGACGACCCGGCGCTGCTCCTCGCTCAGTCCGTCCAGGGCCCGGGCCAGCTCCCGGCTCCGCTCCCGCTGCTCGGCGGCCACCGCCGGGTCGGCCGACTCCGGTATCAACGGCTCCGCCGAGGAGCCCCGCAGCTCCGCCTCGCGCCCGGCGAGGGTGCGCCGCCGGGCCGCCGAACGCACTGTGTTCCTCGTCTCATTCACGACGATCCGCAGCAGCCACGGCCGGAAGGACTCGCCCTCCCGGAACGCCCCCAGCGAGCGGTACGCCTTGAAGAACGCCTGCTGCACCACGTCCTCCGCGTCCGCCCCCGCGCCGAACGCCACGGCCGCCCGGAGGGCCACGCCCGTGTGGGCGCGGACCAGTTCCGCGTACGCCTCCGGCTCCCCGGCGCGCACCCGGGCGATCACCGAGCCCTCGTCGACGACGATGCGGCCCCCCTCCCGCGTCCTCACGCCCTTGATACACCGCAGCCCCCGGATCGGTTCCCGCCGTGTCCGCGGCACCTGAGAGAATGAGGAACATGGCCTCTGCTGACAGCCCCCGCGTGCTTTCCGGAATCCAGCCCACCGCGGGCTCGTTCCACCTCGGCAACTACCTCGGCGCCGTGCGCCAGTGGGTGGCTCTGCAGGAGTCCCACGACGCCTTCTACATGGTCGTCGACCTGCACGCGATCACCGTCCCGCAGGACCCGGCGGAGCTGCGGGCCAACACCCGCCTGGCCGCCGCCCAGCTGCTCGCGGCGGGCCTGGACCCCGAGCGCTGCACGCTGTTCGTCCAGAGCCACGTCCCCGAGCACGCGCAGCTCGGCTGGGTGATGAACTGCCTCACCGGCTTCGGCGAGGCCTCCCGGATGACCCAGTTCAAGGACAAGTCCGCCAAGCAGGGCGCCGACCGCGCCACGGTCGGGCTGTTCACGTACCCGATCCTGCAGGTCGCCGACATCCTGCTCTACCAGGCCCACGAGGTGCCGGTGGGCGAGGACCAGCGCCAGCACATCGAGCTGACCCGGGACCTGGCCGAGCGCTTCAACGGCCGCTACGGGCAGACCTTCACCGTGCCGAAGCCGTACATCCTCAAGGAGACGGCGAAGATCTTCGACCTGCAGGACCCGTCGAGCAAGATGAGCAAGTCGGCGGCCAACCCCAAGGGCCTGGTCAACCTGCTCGACGACCCGAAGACCACGGCGAAGAAGGTCAAGAGCGCCGTCACCGATACCGACACGGTGATCCGCTTCGACCCCGAGGGCAAGCCGGGCGTCAGCAACTTGCTCACGATCATGTCCACGCTCACCGGCACCGGCGTCCCGGAGCTGGAGAAGAGCTACGAGGGCAAGATGTACGGGGCGCTGAAGACCGACCTCGCCGAGGTCATGGTCGACTTCGTCACCCCCTTCAGGGACCGCACCCAGCAGTACCTGGACGACCCGGAGACGCTGGACGCGATCCTGGCCAAGGGCGCCGAGAAGGCCCGCGCGGTGGCCGGCGAGACCCTGGCGCGCACGTACGAGAGGGTCGGCTTCCTGCCCGCCAAGCACTGACCCGGGGGCGGCGGCGGAGCCCCGGGTACCCGGGACGCCCATCGCGTGCCCACTCCAAGGACCCTGGCCACAACGGAGGTGCAGCCGCCAGACTGGCGGCTGCACGCACCACACACACGACGGAGGAGAACGACGTGGGGACCGTAACGCTCGGCGTTTCGATCGCGGTCCCGGAGCCCTACGGCAGCCTGCTCCAGGAGCGGCGCGCGGGCTTCGGTGATCCCGCCGCGCACGGCATCCCCACGCACGTCACCCTGCTGCCGCCGACCGAGGTCGCCCCGGCGGACCTGCCGGAGATCGAGGCGCACCTGGCCGGGGTCGCCTCCCGGGTGCGGCCCTTCCCGATGCACCTCGCGGGCACCGGCACCTTCCGGCCGCTGTCCCCGGTGGTCTTCGTGCAGATCGTCGAGGGCGCCCCGGAGTGCACCCGGCTCCAGGCCGAGGTGCGGGACGCGTCCGGGCCGCTGGTGCGCGAGCTGCAGTTCCCGTACCACCCGCACGTGACCGTGGCGCACGGGATCGCCGAGGAGGCGATGGACCGGGCGTACGCGGAGCTGGCCGACTTCGAGGCGGCCTGGACCTGCGACTCCTTCGCGCTCTACGAGCAGGGCGCGGACGGCGTGTGGCGCAAGCTGCACGTGTACGACTTCGGCGGCGGCGTCCCGGTCACCGGCGTCCCCGCGCAGGGCTCCCCGGTGGACGAGCCGGCGGCCACCGCCTCGTAACCCCGCGAGCAACCCCGCCCGTGGCCCCGCGAGCAACCGCGCCCGCGGCCCGGGCTCAGACCGGCAGCCGCCGGAACAGCGGTCGCGGCACGTGCCGCAGCGCCGACATCACCACCCGCAGCGTCCCCGGCACCCACACCGTCTCCGCGCGCCGCCGCAGCCCCGCCTCGATCGCCGTGGCCACCGCCTCGGGGGTGGTCGCCAGGGGCGCCTCCGCCATCCCGGCGGTCATCTTCGTCCGTACGAAACCGGGCCTGACCACCATCACGTGCACGCCGGTGCCGTGCAGCGCGTCGCCCAGGCCCTGGGCGAAGGCGTCGAGCCCGGCCTTGGACGAGCCGTAGATGAAGTTGGCGCGGCGGGCCCGCTCCCCGGCGACCGAGGAGAGCACCACCAGCGAGCCGTGCCCCTGGGCCTGCAGGGAGCGCGCGCAGACCAGGCCCGCGGAGAGCGCGCCGGTGTAGTTCGTCTGGGCGACGCGCACGGCGGCGAGGGGCTCGGCCTCGTCGGTGGCCTGGTCGCCCAGCACGCCGAAGGCGACCAGGACCATGTCCACGTCCCCCTCCGCGAAGACCTTGCCGAGCACCTCCTCGTGGGTGTCGGGCGCCAGCGCGTCGAAGGCGACCGTGCGCACGTCCGCGCCCAGCCCGCGCAGCGAGGCGGCGGCCTCGTCCAGGGCGGGGGAGGGGCGCCCGGCGAGGAAGACGGTGCGGGTGCGGCGGGCGACCAGGCGGCGCGCGGTGGCGAGCCCGATCTCGGAGGTGCCGCCGAGGACGAGTAGGGACTGGGGGGTGCCGAAGGCGTCCTTCAAGGTCATCTCCTGGGAGGGGAAGGGCTGCTAGAGGGCGAGCCGGCGGGACAGGTCGGAGGTGAACACCCCGCGCGGGTCCAGCTCGGCGCGCAGGGCGCGGAAGGCGGGCAGCTTCGGGTACATCGCGCGCAGCACCTCGGGCCGCACCCGGGAGTCCTTGGCGAGGTAGACCCGGCCGCCCGCCGCGGCGACCTCCTCGTCCAGCTCGTCGAGGAACGTGCCCAGGCCGGACAGGGCCGCCGGGATGTCCAGGGCGAGGGTCCAGCCGGGCACCGGGAAGGACAGCCAGCCGGGGTCGCCCTCGCCGAAGCGCTTGAGCACGGCGAGGAAGGAGGGGCAGCCGCGCCGGGAGATGCGGCGCACCACCCGGCGCAGGGTCTCCTCCTGGCCGTGGCCGACGACGAACTGGTACTGGACGAAGCCGTGCCGCCCGTAGATCCGGTTCCAGTGCGGGACGCCGTCCAGCGGGTGGAAGAAGGTGGAGATCTTCTGCAGCTCGCCGGTGCGCCGCCGGGGCGCCCTGCGGTACCAGAGCTCGTTGAAGAGGCCGACCGTGGTGCGCCCGAGCAGCCCGCCGGGCACGAACTCCGGTGCGGAGGGCAGCTGTCCGGGCCGGAACCTGAGCGGTGCGCGCCGGGCCCGGGCGGGCAGCGCGTCGTGCGGCGCGTGCTCGCCGCGGGTGAGGACGGCGCGGCCGGTGGCGGCGCCGCGGGCGAGCAGGTCGATCCAGGCGACCGAGTAGCGGTAGCGGTGGTCGGTGGCGGTGAGCCGGGCCATCAGGTCGTCGAGGTCGGTGGCGCGCTCGGTGTCGACGGACATCAGGGAGGTCTCGACCGGGTGCAGGGAGAGGGTGACGGAGAGGATGACGCCGGTCAGGCCCATGCCCCCGGCGGTGGCGTCGAAGAGGTCGGTGCCGGGCAGCACGGTGCGCACCTCCCCGTCGGCGGTGAGCAGCTCCAGGGACCGCACGTGGCGCGAGAAGGACCCGCTGACGTGGTGGTTCTTGCCGTGGATGTCGGCCCCGATCGCGCCGCCCACCGTCACGTACCGGGTGCCCGGGGTGACCGGCACGAACCAGCCGAGGGGGAGCAGCACCTCCATCAGCCGGTGCAGGCTGACGCCCGCGTCGCAGACCGCGGTGCCGTTCTCGGCGTCGATGGAGCGCACCCGGTCGAGGCCGGTCATGTCGAGCACCGCGCCGCCCGCGTTCTGCGCGGCGTCCCCGTAGGCCCGGCCGAGGCCGCGCGCGATGCCGCCGCGCGCGCCGACGGTGCGGACGGCGTCCGCCGCCTCGTCGTAGGTGCGCGGGCGCAGGACGCGGGCGACGGTCGGGGCGGTGCGTCCCCAGCCGGTGACCGCGGCGGTGTCGTGGTGGGTGTCGGCAGCCATACCCGCGACCGTAGCGCTCCGCTTGTGGCAATTGTCGGTTCTGTCGATGACTCGCCGAAATGGGTGATTAAAGGAGTGTCATCAAAGATTGCCCGTCCCCGGGCCGTCCGCCGAGCGAGAGTCGCCCCTGCACGGACGAAAGGGGTGGCCCATGGGACGCATCGAACGCGCGGGCACCGGCGCGGACCGCCGACTGCTCGCCGCGCTGCGCGACTGCGGAGGCCAGCCGCAGGTCGCGGCCGTCGCGCGGGCGCTGTCGGCCGGCGGCGAGCACGGCGCGCTGTGGCTGGCGGCGGGACTCGCGGGCGCCGCCGCCGACCGCGGCCGCCGGGCCGCCTGGCTGCGCGGCACCGGTCTGGTCGCCACCGCCCACCTGGCCAGCATCGGCGTCAAGCGGGTGGTACGCCGCCCCCGCCCCGCCCGCGCCGTCTTCGACCCGCTCGTGCGCACCGCGGGACGCCACTCCTTCCCCAGCTCGCACGCCACCTCGGCGGCCGCCGCCGTCGTCGCCTTCGGCGCGCTCGGCCCGGTCGGCCGCCACCTGCTGCCGCCGCTGGCCGCCGCCATGTGCGTGTCCCGGCTGGTCGTCGGCGTGCACTACCCCACCGACGTGGTCGCCGGGGCCGCCCTGGGCGCCCTCACCGTGCGGCTGGCCGGGAAGCGGGGCCCCCGTGTCTGAGCGCAGCACCGCCCTCCTGGAGATCCCCGAGCCGGCCCGCCGCCAGGCGCCCGCCCGCCGGGCGCTCGGCCTGCCGGCCGGCCTGGTGCGCACCGCGCGCCCCCGCCAGTGGGTCAAGAACGTCCTGGTGCTCGCCGCCCCGGTGGCCGCGGGCGAGCTGGTCTCCTGGCGCACCGCCCTGCACCTGGCGCTGGTCTTCGTGCTGTTCACCGCCGCCGCCGCGGCCGTCTACCTGGTCAACGACGCGCGCGACGCGGAGGCCGACCGGGCGCACCCGGTCAAGTGCCGCCGCCCGGTGGCCGCCGGGGACGTGCCGGTGCTGGTGGCGTACGCAGCGGGCGGGGTGCTCGCGCTGGCCGCGACCACCGGCGCCGCGGTGCTGTGCAACCCGATGACCGCCGCGCTGCTCGCCGCGTACCTGCTGATGCAGCTCGCGTACTGCGTGCGGCTCAAGCACGTGCTCGTCGTCGACCTGGCCGTGGTCACCACCGGCTTCCTGATGCGGGCGATGATCGGCGGCGTGGCGCTGGACATCCCGCTGTCGCGCTGGTTCCTGATCACCACCGGCTTCGGCGCGCTGTTCATGGTCTCCGCCAAGCGCTACTCCGAGGCCGTGCAGATGGCCGGGCGCGGCGGCGCCACCCGCGCGCTGCTCACCGAGTACACCACCGGCTACCTGCGCTTCGTGTGGCAGCTGGCCGCCGGGGTCGCGGTGCTCGGCTACTGCCTGTGGGCGCTGGAGAGCGGCAACACCGCCAACGGCTCGCTGCTGCCCTGGCGCCAGCTGTCGATGATCGCCTTCATCCTCGCGGTGCTGCGCTACGCCGTGTTCGCCGACCGGGGCACCGCGGGCGCCCCCGAGGACGTGGTGCTGCGCGACCGCGCGCTCGCCGTCATCGGCCTGGTCTGGCTCGCGCTGTACGGGATGGCGGTCACCGACCTGTGACGGTCACCGGCCGCGAGGTCGCCGCCTTCGCCGCCGCGGGCCTGGCCGCGTACGCCGCCGACCTGGCGCTGTTCCTGTGGCTGCGCGGGCCGCTCGCGATGGACCCGCTGACCGCCAAGTCCCTGTCCTTCGTGGCCGGGTGCACCGTCGCCTACCTGGGCAACGCGCTGGGGACCTACCGGCGCGGACGGACGGGCCTGCGCGAGTACGCGGTGTTCTTCGCGGTGAACGTCGCCGGGGCCGCCGTACAACTGCTCTGCGTCGGCGTCTCGCACTACGGCCTGGGGCTCACCTCCGCGCGCGCCGACACCGTCTCGGGGCTCGGGGTCGGCATGGCCCTGGCCACCTGCCTGCGCTTCTGGGGGACACGGACGCTCGTCTTCCGCACACCGGCGCCGGTCCGGGGTAGTCGTAGTCCATGGACTGGCTGACCAAGCTCCCCGTCGTGGGACCCCTCGTGGCGCGGCTGCTGCGCACGCACGCGTGGCGCTCGTACGAGACCCTCGACCGCGTGCACTGGACGCGGCTCGCCGCCGCGATCACCTTCACGAGTTTCCTGTCGCTGTTCCCGCTGATCACCGTGGGTGCGGCGGTCGGCGCGGCGCTGCTCAGCCAGAAACAGCTCGACGAACTCCAGGCGAAGATCTCCGAGCAGGTGCCGGGCATCTCCGACCAGCTCGACCTGCAGGCCCTGGTCTCCAACGCGGGCACCATCGGGGTGGTCGCCGGCGCGCTGCTGCTGTTCACCGGCATCGGCTGGGTCGGCTCGATGCGCGACTGCCTGCGGGCGGTGTGGGAGATCGACGACCTGGACGAGGGCAACCCGTTCGCCCGCAAGGGCAAGGACGCGCTGGTCCTGGTCGGCCTCGGCGCCGCCGGGCTCACCGCGTTCGCCGCCTCCGCGGTCGGCTCCACGGCCGTCGGCTGGAGCGCCCGCCAGACCGGCATCTCGGAGAGCGGCTGGGGCGGGGTGCTGCTGCAGGTCCTGGCGCTGCTGGTGGCGGCGCTCGCGGACTTCCTGCTGCTGATGTACGTCCTGACGCTGCTGCCCGGCGTCCAGCCGCCGCGCCGCCGCCTGGTGGTCGCGGGCGTGCTCGGCGCGGTCGGCTTCGAACTGCTGAAGCTGCTGCTCGGCAGCTACATGAAGGGCGTGGCGGCGAAGTCCATGTACGGCGCGTTCGGCACGCCGGTCGCGCTGCTGCTGTGGATCAGCTTCACCGCGAAGCTGCTGCTGTTCTGCGCGGCCTGGACGGCCACCCCGTCCAAGGACGCGGACGGGGCGGCCGGCGAGGGGCCTTCGGACGAGCCGGGGACTACGGGCGCGGACGGCGGCGTACGAGATCGGGCAGCGGCCACTTCCGGTTGATCAGGAACGCGCCGCCCGCCAGCAGCACCAGCAGGCCCCCGGTGACCGCGAGGGCGGTGCCCACGCCGCCCGACGACTCGTGCGCCGCCAGGCCCGCCTTCACCGGGGCGCCGCTCTTGCCCCTGGCGGCCTCGGAACCCTTGTTCCCGGCGGTCTCGGCGGACTTCGGCGGGACCAGCTCACCGACCGGCTTGACCTTGCCGAGCGCGGCGAAGCCCCAGTCGAACAGCCGGGCCGTCTCCTTGTAGACCGCGTGGCTCTCGCCGGAGGACGGGTTCATCACGGTGACCAGCAGCACCCGGCCGTTGCGCTCGGCCACGCCCGTGAAGGTCGCGCCCGCGTGCGTGGTGTTGCCGTTCTTGACGCCCGCGATGCCCTTGTAGGGGCTGATGCCGTAGTCGCCGGTGAGCAGCCGGTTGGTGTTCTGGATCTCGAAGGAGTCGCGCTTCTTGCCGTCCTGCTCGCCGGGGAACTTGGCCCGCGCCGTCGCCGCGTACTCCCGGAAGTCCTTCTTCTGCATGCCGCTGCGCGCGATCAGGGTGAGGTCGTACGCCGAGGAGACCTGGCCCGGGGCGTCGTAGCCGTCGGGCGAGACCACGTGGGTGTCCAGCGCCTGGAGCTCACCGGCGTGCGCGTTCATGTCGGTGACCGTCTTGGGGACGCCGCCGTTCATCGAGGCCAGCACGTGCACCGCGTCGTTGCCCGAGCGCAGGAACACCCCCAGCCACAGGTCGTGCACCGAGTAGCTGAGCTTCTCCTTCACCCCGACCAGGCTGGAGCCCTCGCCGACGTCGGCGAGCTCGCTCGGGGCGACCGTGTGCTGCTGCTCCTTGGGCAGCCGCGGCAGCACGGTGTCGGCGAACAGCATCTTCAGCGTGGAGGCCGGGGGCAGCCGCCAGTGCGCGTTGTGCGCGGCGAGCACCTCGCCGCTCTCCGCGTCCGCCACCACCCAGGAGCGCCCGGAAAGCTCCTTGGGGAGTACGGGGGCGCCCGCCCCCAGGTTGACCTGCGTGCCCGGGCGGCCCAGCTGCGCGCCGCCGACGGTGGACATCAGCCCCGGCGGCTGCGGCTGCTTCGGCTGCTTGTCGTCCGTCTTCCCGGAGGCCGCGCCCCCCGAGGGGGTCGGGCCGGGGGCGGCCAGCGCGGGCGCGGCGGTGAGGGCGGGCAGCAGCGCGGCGGCGGCGACCGTCAGAGCGGTCTTCTTCAAAGCGGACACGAGCGAGAACGTACAGGGCCGCGGCGCCGATCCGGACACCGGCGCCGCCGCCCCGCCCAAGGTCCGCCGGGACAGCCCAGTACCACCCCGGCCGGTGGCGGCGGGGCCGCCCGACGATACTGATCCCATGAAGCTCAGCCGTTCCGCCTCCTGGTTCCTGCTCGCGTTCGGGGTGTGGAGCTGGTTCATCTGGATTACCTTCGCCCGCAATCTCTGGAAGGACGGGAGCGGCCTCGCCTTCGAAGACGGCGAACCCACCGCGTACTTCTGGGTCCACCTGCTGCTCGCCATGACGTCGTTTCTCCTGGGGACGGTGGTCGGGGTCATCGGGTTGCGTGGCGTGCGCGCATTGCGACGCGGGCAACACCCGGATCAGGGATAAGGGACAGGGAGCCGGACCGTGGTGGTCGTCGTCGCGCTCGTGGTGGTCGTGGTGCTCGCCGTACTGGCGGGAGTGCACTGGTACGTGTGGCGCCGGCTGGTCCGTGACGTGACCAGGCCCGGCAGCCCCTGGCGCCGGGTCGGCGCGGCGGCGCTGGTCGTCCTGCCGCTGCTGTCGGTCGGGGCGCTCGCCTCGGGGCGGTCCGGGGCGCCCTTCTGGCTGCAGAAGGTGCTCGCCTGGCCGGGCTACCTGTGGCTGGCCCTGCTGCTGTACCTGGTGCTCGCCCTGGTGGTGGGCGAGGTGGTACGGCCGCTGCTGCGGCGCCTCGTGGAGCGCCGGGCCGCCGCGCCCGGTCCCGGCCCCGCCGCAGAGCCGGAGCCCGAGCCGGTCGCGGTGGCCGCCGTCACGGCGCAGCCCGCGCCCGAGGCCCCGGCCGCGTCCGGCCCCGGGCCGCACGAGCCGGGGGAGCGCACCGCTCCCGCCGCCCCGTCCCGCCGGCTGTTCGTGTCGCGGGTCGTCGGGGGCGCGGCAGCGGCGGCGGCCGTGGGGACCGTCGGGTACGGCACGTACGGGGTGCTGCGCGGGCCCCGGGTCAAGCGCGTCACCGTGCCGCTGGCCAAGCTGCCCCGCGCCGCGCACGGCTACCGGATCGCGGTCGTCAGCGACATCCACCTCGGACCGATCCTGGGCCGCGCCCACACCCGGCGCATCGTCGACACCATCAACGCCACCAACCCCGACCTGGTGGCCGTCGTCGGCGACCTGGTGGACGGCAGCGTGGCGGACCTGGGCCCGGCGGCCGAGCCGCTGGCCGGGCTGCGCGCCCGGCACGGCTCGTACTTCGTCACCGGCAACCACGAGTACTTCTCCGGCGCCGACGCCTGGGTCGAGGAGGTGCGGGAGCTGGGCCTGCGCCCGCTGCGCAACGACCGCGTGGAGACGGCGTACTTCGACCTGGCGGGCGTGGACGACGTGGCGGGCGAGAGCGAGGGGCGCGGGCCGGACTTCGGGCGGGCCCTGGGCGACCGCGACCGCACCCGCACGGCGGTGCTGCTGGCCCACCAGCCGGTCGTCATCCACGACGCGGTGCGGCACGGGGTGGACCTCCAGCTGTCCGGGCACACCCACGGCGGGCAGCTCTTCCCCGGCAACCTGATCGCCGACCTGGCCAACCCGACGCTGGCCGGCCTGGAGCGCTACGGGGACACCCAGCTGTACGTGTCGAGGGGCGCGGGGGCGTGGGGACCGCCGGTCCGGGTGGGCGCGCCGTCGGACATCACAGTGGTCCAACTCGCCTCATTCCAGGCATGAGATGACTGTCCGTGAATCGCCGTGTACAAGACCGGCATACATGACTGAATCGATACCTGTGTGGTGAAGCTTTTCCCTTCCGGATGTGAAGGCCGTGTGATTGGGTGAGCGGCATCACGTCGGGGGTGGGCGAAAGGAAGCACGGCCATGCGGTCGATCAGACTGCGAATACTCGTCATCTGTGCCGTTCTGGTCGCCGTGGGGGTGGGGGCCTGGCAGCTCCTTCCCGCCACGAGCGCGAAGAAGAAGGACGCGATCGCGGTCGGCACGACCGACGAGGTGACGTCGCTCGACCCGGCCGGGGCGTACGACGCCGGCTCCTGGGCCATGTACAGCAACGTCTTCCAGTCGCTGCTCACCTTCAAGCAGGGCGCGTCCCTGCCGGTGCCGGACGCCGCGAAGTCCTGCCGGTGGCTGGGCACGGACCTCACGTCGTACGGCTGTGAGCTCCGCGACGACCTGACGTTCTCCAACGGCCGCGGGATCACGGCCGAGGACGTCAAGTACTCCTTCGACCGGATGATGGGCATCAAGGCCGACGCGGGCCCCAGTTCGCTGTTCCCGACCCTGAAGTCGGTGAGCGCGCAGGGCCGGTCGGTGACCTTCAAGCTCTCCGCGCGCGACGCGACGTTCCCGCAGAAGGTCGCCACCGGCGCCGGCTCGATCGTCGACCGCGAGCACTACCCGCGCACCTCGCTGCGCGAGGGCACCGGGGTGGACGGCTCGGGGCCGTACGTGCTCAGGAAGTTCGAGGTCGGCGGCGACGCCGAGCTGGAACCCAACCCCCGCTACAAGGGCGCCCTGGTGAAGCAGGGCGGCCCGGTGACGGTGCGCTACTACAAGGACTCCGACGACATGGCGGACGCCTGGAAGGCGCACCGGATCGACGTCGCCCACCGGCAGATGCCCCCGGAGTTCATCGCGGACATGGACCGCACGAAGGACGGCGTCCGGGTCACCGAGGCCGACAGCGCCGAGATCCGCAACCTGGTCTTCAACGTCCGCAAGGGCGCGCCGCTGGCCAAGAGGGCGGTGCGACAGGCGGTCGCCTCCGTGGTGGACCGGCAGAAGATCGCGGGCAGCGTCTACCACTCGACCGTCGAGCCGCTCTACTCGCTGATCCCGCAGGGCTTCCTCGGCCACACCACGTCGTTCTTCGACCGCTACCCGCAGCCGGACGCCAAGGAGGCGAAGGAGCTGCTGCGGGACGCGGGCGTGCAGACGCCGGTGCGCTTCACGCTGGCGCACCGCGACGGCGAGACCTACGCCGCCGAGGCGGCCGAGCTCAAGCGCGAGCTGGACGCGACCGGGCTGTTCGAGGTCACCGTCAAGCCGGTCGCCTGGAAGACGTTCCTCCAGGAGTACGCGCGCGGGACCTACGACGCGTTCACGGTCGGCTGGCTGCCCGACTTCCCGGACTCCGACAGCTTCACCCAGCCGCTGGTCAGCAGTGGCAACTCGATGCACAACGGCTACGCCAGCAAGGCCGTCGACGGGCTGATCCAGACCACCCAGCAGTACGGGGAGCGCTCCCAGGCCGTCCAGGACTTCAAGGCCATCCAGCAGGAGGTGGCCAAGGACGTGCCGCTCCTCCCGCTGTGGCAGAAGAAGGACTACGTGCTCAGCAGCGGTGACGTGGCGGGCTCGCAGTACCTCACGGACGGCACCGGCATCTGGCGGCTGTGGGAACTCAGCTGGCTCTGACCGGCCGCCCCGGGGTCGTGCACCGGGCGCCTCAGGACTCCTCGGGGTCCCGGGGCGCCTTCGTGCCCTCCGCCCCGCCGTCCCGCGCCTCCTTGCGGTCCTCGCGCACCTTGCGGGCGGCGGCCGCCGTGGCCATGCCGGGCAGGAAGTCGGAGAACAGCTCGTGCACCTCGCGCACCAGCGGGCGCAGCACCCGGAAGCGGGCCAGGGCGACGCCGCGCGCGGTGAGCCGGGCGCCGCGCGCGGCCAGCCGCCTGCTGCGCTCGCTGTCCTCGGAGCGGTCGAAGACCCAGTAGAGGACCAGGCCCATCTGGGACAGCCACATCAGCTCGGGCAGCACGTCGCGCAGTTCGTCCGGGACCTTGGACTTCGCGCCCTCGAGCACCTGGCGGTGCACGTCGATGGCGGCCGCGCGGGCGTGCTCCGACTCGGGGGAGAAGGGGCTGAGCGGGCTCTCGGGGTCGGCGGCGTTCTTGAAGAACTGGGCCGAGAACTCGTGGTAGGGCCGGGCGATGTCGAGCCAGGCGGCCAGCACCCCGGCCATCCGGTCCTCCAGGTCCTTCTCCCGGGCCAGGACCGGCAGGACCGCCGCCTGGTGCTCGGCGGCGATCCGGTCGTAGAAGCCCTGGACCAGGTGCTCCTTGGAGGAGAAGTAGTAGTACGCGTTGCCGACGGAGACCCCGGCCTCCTTCGCGATGGCCCGCATCGTCGTCTTGTCGTAACCGCGCTCCTGGAACAGCCGGAGCGCGGTCTCGAGGATCAGCGTGCGGGTCTGCTCGCTCTTGGGGGCCTTGGCGGGGGCCTGCTCTTCGGTGGCGTCGTTCACGGCGTCGAGCCTAACCGGGGCCGTCGGGCGTACCGCACCGGCCGCCCGCGCACGGATCGGCGGTGAGCTCCCGCCACTTGGCGGCGGCCAGCACGGTCGCCCGGGCGAACGGCGCCCCGGCCGGGGTGGCCAGCCAGTGGGCCTTGGGCCGGTGCTCGGCCAGCGCCCACAGGCACACGATCCAGGCGGCGGTGGAGCGGTAGACCTGTCCGCCGCTGCCGATCACGGTGATCTCCTGGAGCGTGGCCCGGTGGTCCAGCGCGGGGAAGAGCCGCCGGGCCTCCTGCGACCCGGCCGGCACCAGCCGCATCGGGACGAGCCGGCGCTGGCCGAGCAGCCAGTGGCGCAGGTGCACGCAGAGCGCGCAGTGGGCGTCGTAGAGGACGGTGACGCCCGTGACGGGGACCTGCGCGGGACCGGGACCGGGTGCGGGTGCGGGTGCGGGGGCGGGTGCGGCGCCGGGGGCGGCCGGGGTGGCGGTCACGGCCGTCACCGGGCGGGCGCGGCCCAGGGGCCCTTGCCCGGGGCGGGCGGGGTCCAGCCCTGCGGCGGTACGGGCGGGAACTGGCCGCGCTCCAGGACGCCCCGGCGGCGGATCTTGTTCAGTACGTAGACGTTGGCCAGGTGCATCACGCCCAGCACCAGGAGCACCACGCCGAGCTTGACCGACAGGGCCTCGAAGAGCTCGCGGGCGTCGCGCACGGCGGTGTCGCGGCTGAGGTAGAGGGCGACGAAGCCGAAGTTGACCAGGTAGAAGCCGACGACCAGCAGGTGGTTGACGGCGTCCGCGAGCTTCTCGTTCCCGTGCAGGACGTCCGCGAGGAAGACCCGGCCGTTGCGGCTGAGGGTGCGGGCCACCCAGATGGTGAGCGCCACGCTGATGACCAGGTAGGCGATGTACGCGACAACAGTGAGGTCCATGTGCCCCACCTTCCCTTGAACGTGTTCAAAAGCTGGTAGCCCTGACTGTAGGGCTTCTTTTGAACATGTTCAAGCGATGTGCCGACGGGGCGGAAATACAGGGGCGCCGCACCGGAGTGGCGCTTAGGGTCGGCGGCATGACGCTCTCTCATGAACGTGCCGGTGAAGGCCCCGTCGTCCTGCTGCTGCACTCCGGCGTGTGCGACCGCCGCATGTGGGGCCCCCAGCGGGACGCCCTGGTGACGGCCGGGTACCAGGTGCTCGCGCCCGACCTCCGCGGTCACGGCGAGACCCCGGGCGACGCGGGCGACTACAGCGACGCCGAGGACGTACGGGACCTGCTCGACGCCCTCGGCGTCGAACGGGCCGCCGTGGTCGGCGCCTCCTGGGGCGGGCGCGTCGCCCTGGAGTTCGCCGCCCGCCTGCCCGGACGCGTGGACGCGCTCGCCCTGCTCTGCTCGGGCATGCCCGGCCATGAACCGGGCCCGGCCCTGCGGGCGTTCGCCGAGCGCGAGGACGAGCTCCTCGAAGCCGGGGACCTGGCGGGCGCCGCCGCGTACAACGCGGAGTTCTGGCTCGGTCCGGACGCCACCGACGCGGTGCGCGCCCGGGTCGCCGAGATGCAGCGGCACGCCTTCGAGGCGGACCTGGCCGCCGAGGCACGGGCCGTGCCCGAGGACGCCGAACGGGCCCCGGCCGCCCCCGCGCCCCCCGCGCCCGACCTGTCCCGCATCACCGCGCCCGCCCTCGCGGTCGGCGGCGCCCACGACATCGAGGACTTCCGCCGGATCGCGGCCCGGCTGGCCGCGACCCTGCCCGCGGCCCGCCACCTGGAACTGCCCTGGGCGGGCCACCTGCCGTCCCTGGAGCGCCCGGACGAGACCGCGGACCTGCTCCTGGACTTCCTCCGGGAGGCCCGCTCCTGATCCGGGCTAGGGCGTCGCGGGGCAGGCGGGACTTTCGCAACACGCCCTAGGGCTGCTGCTCGTCCCCTGCCGACCGAGTGAACAGGCCCACGTCCCGCAGCACTTCACTGCGCCCCACCCGCGGCACCCGCTCCGCCGCCACCGGCTCCCAGTCCGCACCCGGGCCCGGCCGGTGCTCGAAGCGCGGGCCGCCCAGCACGCACCGGGTCACGCCGTCCGCCGCGCCCCGTCCCACCAGCCGCAGTTCCAGGACCGCGCGCCAGGCCCCGCCCGCGTCCGGCGCCGTCTCGCCCGGGCGCGGCAGCTCGCGCACCACCTCCGCCGCGTACCCCTCGGTGAAGTACCCCAGGTGCCCGCCCGCCCAGCGGCGCTCGGCCAGCAGCGCCCGCAGCCGCGGGTGGTCCACCTCCACCGGGGGCCCCGCCGGTCCCGTCCCGTACACCTCGCGCCGCACCTGCGGGAACGGCTGGCGCAGGGCGCGCGCCGCCGCCTCCTCCAGCCAGGACCGCACCTCCCCGGACCGCTCGCCCACCGCGCGCGCCGGGTGCCACAGCCGCAGCACCGTCCCCGCGCCGCCGACCGGGAGCGCGGTGCCGTCCGGGTCGGCCAGCGCCCAGCCGCCCCCGGTGCGCTCGGGCAGCCCGGCCGTCCAGCCGTCGTCCGCCGCGCTCCTGGCCTCCCACACCAGGGACCGCGCCAGCGCCCCGGTCACCGGGTGGTCGACGTAGTACCGCTCCCAGTCGCCGGCCGGCCACCGGGTGCCCGCGACCAGGTGCTCCTCCAGGCGGGCCCGCTCCACCGGCAGCAGGGCGCGCAGCCGCTTCAGCGCCTCCTTGACCTCCGCGAGCCGCTCCCCGTGCGCCTCGCGCACCTCCTTCGGCGCGGACTTGAGCACCCGGCCCTCCGGCCCGCGGAAGGTGAGCGCGGCGCCCGCCGGGGCCACCGAGAGCACCGCCGTGTACGCCCCCAGCGGCTCCTCCCGCATCCCGCGCGCGTCCAGGCCCGCCGTCGGCACCCCGCGCTCGGCCAGCATCGACGGCGTGAGCCCGCGCCGCGCGGCCACCGCCTCCAGGGACCTGCCGACCGCCTTGGCCAGGGTCCGGTTGCGCACCCGGTGGCGCAGCCGACCCAGCCACTCCACCGCCCGCCCCGCCTCGTCCCCCTCGCGCGCGCCGAGCACCGCCACGGCCGCCGCCGCGACCCTGGGCGCCCGGCACTCGCCGCCCGAACCGCCCCGGCCGGTGCCCGCGTTGAGCGCCAGCTCGCCGAGGACCGGCACCACCCACTCCCGCGCCAGGTCCGCGCTGGCCCACACCAGGCCGCGGGCCAGCCGCTCGTTGGCGTCGCCCGCGATGCCGCGCCGCCGCTCCACGCCGAACGGCCGCGGGGCGACGACCTGGTGCTCGGGCTGCGCGGCCAGCTCGGAGAGCACCGTCCGGGCCAGCTCGTCGCCGCCGGGGACCCGCGCCAGCAGCTCCGCCGCCCGCGCGCGCCAGCGCCCGGACGGCCTGGCCCGGTCCAGGTCCCGGCAGTGCGCGAGGAGCGCGGCGACCCCGGGGCGGGCGAGCAGCGCGGTGTGCGCGGCGCGCACCCGGGGCCCGAACGCGTCCTCGTCGTCCAGGAGGTGGCGCTCCAGGCCGGTGCCGTCGTCGGCCTCGGGGCCGATCAGGGCATCCAGCTCCGCCCGTATCCGCGCGTTCTCCCCGTCCTCGTCCTGTCCGCCCCAGGCCGACAGCGACGCCGTGCGGGCGGCCCGCAGCAGCATCCGGTCGGCGTCCCCGGCCTCGCGCGCGGCGGCCAGCGGCAGGGCGACGAGCGCGCCGAACCGCCGCAGCAGGGTGCCCGGGTCGACCAGCGCCCCGGCCCCCACCAGCCGGGCGAACAGCTCGTCGGCCTCCGCCCCGCTCCAGCCGAGCCGCTGCCCCGCCAGCCACGGCACCTCCCAGCTGCCGGCCCGGTCGGCGTCCGCGTGGCACAGCGTCCGGTGGATCCACAGCGCGGCCCACCGCCGCCCGCCGGGGTCCAGCGACCCCAGCAACTCCCGCACGGCGGCGCCCCCCTGGGTCCGCTGCCGCACCCCCGCCTCGTAGAGCCTGGTCCCCAGGCCCGTGGTCCCCTCCATGACCCTGAAGGTAGGGGACCCCACTGACAGCGCCCGCCCCGGGGCCCGCACCCGGCGCGTGTACGGGGACGGGGCGCCGCCCCGTCCCCGTACACGCCGGACTACCCCTGGACGCTGATGGCCTGCACCGGGCAGGCGCGGGCGGCCTCGCGCACCATCGGGTCCCCGGCGCCGTCCTCGCGGCCCGGCAGCAGCGCGCTGAAGCCGTCGTCGTCCTGGGTGAAGACGCCCGGCGCGGTCAGGGCGCACTGGCCCGCCCCGATGCAGACGTCCGTGTCGATGTCGATGCGCGTCACGGTCACCACTCCACCGGCAGTTCGAGCATGCCCTGGATGGTGTCCCCGGGCTTGAACGGGATCTCCCCGGCGGGCGCGGCGAGCCGCAGTCCGGGCAGTCGCTCGAAGAGCGTGGTGAGGGCGATCTCCATCTCGGCCCGGGCCAGGTTCTGCCCGAGGCACTGGTGGATGCCGAAGCCGAACGCCACGTGGTGGCGGGCCGGGCGGTGCCAGTCGAGCGCGTCCGGCTCGGGGTAGGCGGCGCCGTCGCGGTTGATCACCGAGGTCGAGAAGACCACCCCGTCGCCCTTGGCGACCACCGTCCCCTCGACATCGATGTCCTCGGTCGCCACCCGCAGCATCCCGTCCGCGATCGACAGGAACCGCAGCAGCTCCTCGACGGCCGTGGGCATCAGGGACGGGTCCGCCTTCAGCTCGGCGAACTGCTCCGGGTGCTGGAGCAGCGTGAAGGTGCCCAGCGAGATCATGTTCGCCGTGGTCTCGTGGCCCGCGATGAGCAGGATCAGCGCCAGGTCGGCCAGCTCCCGGCGGTCGAACCGCCCCTCGGCCGCGCTCTGGGCGATCAGCTCGTCCAGGAGGCCCTCCCCGGGATTGTCCCGTTTGCGCTCAACCAGCGCGCCCAGGTAGTCCTCCAGGAGGGTGCGGGCCTTCTCCGCGTCCTCGACGGCGGGCCCGCGCAGCAGCTTGCGGGACTGCTCCTCGAAGAACTCGTGGTCGGCGTAGGGCACCCCGAGCAGGTCGCAGATGACCATCGAGGGCACCGGCAGCGCGAACGCGCTGACCAGTTCGGCACGGTTGCCGTCCTGCTCCATGGCGTCCAGCAGCCCGTCCACCGTCTGCTGGATCATCGGGCGCATGGCGGCGATCCGCCGCACGCTGAAGCTCGGGATGAGCAGCCTGCGCTGGGTGTTGTGCTCGGGGTCGTCGTAGCCGAGCAGGGCGGCCCGCCGCTTGCCGCGCACCACGGCGACCCGCTCGTTCGTCGCCGGGAACGACGCGTTGGTGGAGTCGGTGGAAAGGCGCTGGTCGACGAGGAGCGCGCGGGCGGCGGCGTGTCCGGTGACGACCCAGACGGTGCGGCCGTCGTACAGCGAGACGCGGGTCAGGGGCCGGGCGCGGCGCAGGGGTTCGTAGGCGGCGGGCGGGTGGTAGGGACAGGTGCGGTCCTGGGGGAAGGAAACGGTTTCCGTCATCAGACCTCGCTTGGAAGAGCCGGTCGTACCGATCTCCACTACATGCCCAAGGCACCTAAATGGTCCATGCACAGTTCGGCCAAACTCCCCCGTCCGGCCCAGCCCCCACCGCCCCCGGCGGCCCCTCGGGCGCCTTACGCGCTCAGCGACCGCGCGTAGTTGATCTGCCCCATCACCATGGCGAAGGTCTGCGGGCTGGTCGCCGGGATCATCGTCGCGTGGTGCCGCCCGCCGCTGGTGACCGTGACCTGCACGAACCCGGTCGTCACCTTCTCCTTCATCAGCAGGAACAGCAGCCCCAGGAAGCAGAAGACGAAGAACACGACCGCCAGCACGATCGCCACCGTCGGCATCTTCTCCTCGGTGCGCGACATGTCCGTGGCGTTCCACACCGCGCCCTTGAGCGGCAGGGCCCCGGCGGGCGTCATGATCGAGTCCTGGAGCACGGTGATGTCGCCGATCGCCACCAGCGGCGCCCCCGGCATCCCGCCCGGGACCGGCGGATAGGCGGGGCCCGGGTAGCCGTAACCGCCCGCCGGGCCCGGGTAGCCGTAACCGGCCCCCTGGGTCGGCTGCGCCGGCCCCCACTGGTACTCGCCGCCGCCCCCGGCCTGGTGGCCCCCGCCCCCGGCGTACGGGTTCTGGTTCGGATCGCTCATCTGCTCGTACTCCCCAACGAATCGACTACGCCCGGTACTGGACGCCCCGGGATGCCCGAGGGCCCGCCTCCGTACGGTGAGCGTACAGAAGCGGGCCCTCGGCGGACCGGTGGTCCCGGTGGTCCTGGTGGTCAGAAGCGCCGCGTGATCAGGGCGCGCTTGACCTCCTGGATCGCCTTGGTGACCTCGATGCCGCGCGGGCAGGCGTCCGTGCAGTTGAACGTGGTGCGGCAGCGCCACACGCCGTCCTTGTCGTTCAGGACCTCCAGGCGCTGCTCACCGCCCTCGTCGCGCGAGTCGAAGATGAAGCGGTGCGCGTTGACGATGGCCGCCGGGCCGAAGTACTGCCCGTCGTTCCAGAACACCGGGCAGGACGACGTGCACGCGGCGCACAGGATGCACTTGGTGGTGTCGTCGAACCGCTCGCGGTCCTCGGCGCTCTGCAGGCGCTCGCGCGTCGGCTCGTTGCCCGAGGTGATCAGGAACGGCATCACGTCGCGGTACGCCTGGAAGAACGGCTCCATGTCCACGACCAGGTCCTTCAGGACCGTCAGGCCCTTGATGGCCTCGACCGTGATGGGCTTCTCCGGGTTGATGTCCTTGATCAGCGTCTTGCAGGCGAGCCTGTTCTTGCCGTTGATCCGCATCGCGTCGGAGCCGCAGATGCCGTGCGCGCAGGAGCGCCGGAACGTCAGCGTGCCGTCGACGTCCCACTTGATCTTGTGGAGGGCGTCGAGCACGCGCTCCTTGGGGTCGATCTCGAGCTGGAAGTCCTCCCAGACCGCGTCCTCGGAGACCTCCGGGTTGAACCGGCGGACCCGCAGGGTGACCGTGATCAGGTGCGAGGAGGTCGAGTCGGCCTCGAGCTTGTCCAGGGTCGGGGTAGCCATCAGTACTTACGCTCCATCGGCTGGTAGCGGGTCTGGACGACCGGCTTGTAGTCGAGACGGACGGTCTCGGAGCCGTCGTCGCCGACCTCGCGGTACGCCATGGTGTGGCGCATGAAGTTGACGTCGTCGCGGTTGGGGTAGTCCTCGCGGTAGTGACCGCCGCGGGACTCCTTGCGGGCCAGCGCGGAGACGGCCATGACCTCGGCCAGCTCCAGCAGGTTGCCCAGCTCGATGGCCTCCAGCAAGTCCGTGTTGAACCGCTTGCCCTTGTCCTGGACCGACACGTTCTTGTACCGCGCGCGCAGCTCGGAGATCTTCTCGACGGCCGTCTTGATGGTCTGCTCCGTACGGAAGACCATCACGTTGGCGTCCATCGTCTCCTGCAGCTCGCGGCGCAGGTCCGCGACCCGCTCCGAGCCGGTGGAGTCGCGCAGCGCCTCGACCTGGGCCACGACCAGCGACGCCGGGTCCTCGGGCAGCTCGACGTAGTCGTGCTGCGCCGAGTACTCCGCGGCGGCGATGCCCGCGCGACGGCCGAACACGTTGATGTCGAGCAGCGAGTTGGTGCCCAGGCGGTTGGCGCCGTGCACCGAGACGCAGGCGACCTCGCCGGCGGCGTACAGGCCCGGGACGACGGTGGTGTTGTCGGACAGCACCTCGCCCTGGACGTTGGTCGGGATGCCGCCCATGGCGTAGTGCGCGGTGGGCTGGATCGGGATCGGGTCCGTGTACGGCTCGATGCCGAGGTACGTACGGGCGAACTCGGTGATGTCCGGGAGCTTGGCGTCCAGCTGCTCCGGCGGCAGGTGCGTGAGGTCCAGGTAGACGTGGTCGCCCTCGGGACCGCAGCCGCGGCCCTCGCGGATCTCCGTGTAGATGGAGCGGGACACGACGTCACGGGACGCGAGGTCCTTCATGACCGGCGCGTACTTCTCCATGAAGCGCTCGCCGTCCTTGTTGCGGAGGATGCCGCCCTCACCACGGGCGCCCTCCGTCAGCAGGATGCCCATGCGCCAGATGCCCGTCGGGTGGAACTGGAAGAACTCCATGTCCTCCAGCGGCAGGCCGCGCCGGTAGCAGGCCGCCTGGCCGTCACCGGTGAGGGTGTGCGCGTTGGAGGTCACCTTGAAGAACTTGCCGGTGCCGCCGGAGGCGTAGATGACCGCCTTGGCCTGGAAGACGTGGATCTCGCCGGTGGCCAGCTCGTAGGCGACCACGCCGGCCGACTTCTTGACGCCGTCGACCTCGGTGATCAGCTGGTCCAGGACGTAGAACTCGTTGAAGAACTCCACGCCCTCCTTGACGCAGTTCTGGTACAGCGTCTGGAGGATCATGTGGCCGGTGCGGTCCGCGGCGTAGCAGGACCGGCGCACCGGGGCCTCGCCGTGGTTGCGCGAGTGGCCGCCGAAGCGGCGCTGGTCGATGGTGCCGTTCGGGGTCCGGTTGAACGGCAGGCCCATCTTCTCCAGGTCGAGGACGGCGTCGATGGCCTCCTTCGCCAGGATCTCGGCGGCGTCCTGGTCGACCAGGTAGTCACCGCCCTTGATCGTGTCGAAGGTGTGCCACTCCCAGTTGTCCTCCTCCACGTTGGCCAGCGCGGCGGCCATGCCGCCCTGCGCGGCGCCCGTGTGGGAGCGGGTGGGGTAGAGCTTCGTCAGCACCGCGGTGCGGCTGCGCTTCGTCGACTCGATGGCGGCGCGCATGCCGGCGCCACCGGCGCCGACGATGACGGTGTCGTACTTGTGGATCTTCATGACGTGGATTACCTCAGCCCCGTGCCTAGCGGATGTTCGGGTCGAAGGTGAAGATCACCAGCGTGCCCAGAAGGATGGTGAACACCGTGGCGGTGTACAGCAGGCCCTTGAGCCACAGGCGCGTGTTGGCACGCTCCGCGTAGTCGTTGATGACCGTACGGAGGCCGTTGGCGCCGTGCAGCATGGCCAGCCACAGCATCAGCAGGTCCCAGACCTGCCAGAACGGGGACGCCCAGCGGCCGGCCACGAAGGCGAAGCCGATCTTGGAGACGCCGCCGTCCAGCACCAGCTGGATCAGCAGGTGGCCGAGGACCAGCACGACCAGGACGATGCCCGAGAGGCGCATGAAGAGCCATGCGGCCATCTCGAAGTTGCCGCGGGTCGAGCGCGGGGTCTTGGCGGTGCGCTTGCGGGGGGCCTCGATGAGCGGGGCCGGGTTGTCCACGTCGTAGAGGGAGACGCCCTCGACGGGACCGATCGGGGCGGAAGAGGTCTCAGCGGACATGGTGATCGTCAGCTCCCGAACAGTTCGCGTGCGGCGTGGCCGAGGACCGGGTAGATGGCACCCGCCATCAGCACGATCCAGACGCCCACGACGGTCCAGAGCATCTGCTTCTGGTAGCGCGGGCCCTTGGACCAGAAGTCCACGGCGATGACTCGGAGACCGTTGAGCGCGTGGAAGAGGATGGCGGCGACGAGGCCGTACTCCAGGCACGCGACGATCGGGGTCTTGTACGTGGCGACAACGTCGTCGTACGCCTCGGGGGAGACGCGGACGAGGGCGGTGTCGAGCACGTGTACGAACAGGAAGAAGAAGATGAGGACGCCGGTGACTCGGTGAGCCACCCAGCTCCACATCCCTTCCCGGCCGCGGTACAGCGTTCCAGCCGGCACGGAAAAACCCTCCGGGAGCGGGGATCGGGGTCGGCCGGCTTCAGTGTCGGTCTGACCCGGCCGGGTACGGTCCACCGGCCCCGGTCATCGTAGCGACGACTTGTCGGTTCCCTCGCGCCGGGTCCATAGGTGTGATCAAACAGGCAATCAAACAGGCACGGACGGGCTATCCGGGTGGGCGGAATCCCCCGAGCGGGCGTTCCATGACGGTTCGTCCGTCCCCCGGGGGTGTCCGCCGCCGATCAGCCGGGCGAGCCGCCCCCGGGCGAGCCTGCGCAGCTCCTCGGCCGAGACGGCCCGCTCCTCGTCCGGCTCGTTGCCCAGCCGGGTGCGGATGGCGGCCAGCACCTCGTCGGTGCGCTCGTCCGGGCGCGCGCCGTCCAGGCAGATCACGAAGGGGTGCCCGAAGCCGCTCTCGTACGCCGTGTGGGCGGCCCGCAGCGCGGTGTGGGCGGTGCCCGGGGCGTCCGGGGCCAGCGGCACCGGGTCCTCGTCGGCCAGCGCCTCGTCCAGGTCGGCGCCCGCCAGGTCGTAGCAGGCCTCGTCGGCGGCGGCGAGCAGCGCCTCGCGGGTGGGGTA
The DNA here is from genome assembly GCF_040296945.1 of Streptomyces sp. NPDC001941. Lineage (NCBI taxonomy): Bacteria > Bacillati > Actinomycetota > Actinomycetes > Kitasatosporales > Streptomycetaceae > Streptomyces > Streptomyces sp. NPDC001941. Next base: position 90,411 of record NZ_JBEOYE010000021.1, read on the forward strand.
CGGACGGTGGGCGGCCAGCCGCTCGGCCCAGCGGCGGCTGCCGCAGCAGGCGAGCAGGGCGGCCTCGGCGGAGGGCGCCGCGGCCGTGTTGAAGCGCAGCAGGCCCAGCGGGTGGGGGGCGGCCCGGGGCTGGGACGGCAGGTCCGTGGGGTCCGGGGGGAGCGCGGTCGGCAGCGGGGGAGGGACTGCGGGGGTTTCGCTGGACAGCGTGGCGCTCCTGGGCGGTACCGGGACGGAGGGCGGGCAAGGTGAGGGAGGAGGGACACAACGCTATCGACGGTGCGGGGGAGTCGTCCGACGGATGCGCGAATTTCACCCGGAAGGGAGAGTTTCGCCGTGTGTGCTGGACGTCGCCCGGTCATCGTTCGAGGTGTTCCGTGACAGAAGTTGACTTTTGGCGGCGGTAAGTGACGTTCATGGTGATGAGGAAAGAGCCGCGAGGTACGCGGGTGCGAGGAGGTACGGCAGTGATGTGGCCCACCAGGGGACTCGCGGCGGTCGTGGTGGCCGCCGCGGCGCTGACCGCCTGCACCGACGGGGCGGCGGCGCCCCGCGGCGACGACGGGAAGTCCGGCGCCGCCCAGCCCTCGCCGTCCCCCACGCGGGTGTACCCGCTGTCATCCGCGCCCCGCACCGTCCCCTCCGTACAGGCGCACGAGCCGGCCCGCGGACCGGGCTGGAAGCCGGGCGCGGGCAGCGCGGTCGTGGTGGCCGCGGGCAGCGGGGCGCTGGCCGACGAGGCGCGGCTGCTGGCCGGTGAGATCGGCGCCGCCTACCGGGGCACCGCCGCCCCGCGCGCGGGCGACGTGAGCCTGGCCCTCGCCCCGGCCGCGGGCGCCGCCCCCGAGTCGTACGCGCTCACCACCCGCGACGGCCGGGTGAGCGTGACCGGACCCGACGAGGCGGGCGTCTTCTACGGCACCCGCACCCTCAAGCAGGCGCTGCGCTCGGGTGGCACCGTCCCCGAGGGCGTGGTGCGCGACCGGCCCGCCAAGCCGCAGCGCGGGCTCAACCTGGACATCGCCCGCAAGCACTTCCCGGCGGCCTGGATCGAGGACCGGCTGCGCGAGATGGCCGACCTGAAGCTGAACCAGCTGGGCCTGCACTTCTCCGACGACCAGGGCTTCCGCATCGCCTCCGACCGGCACCCCGAGGTGGTCTCGGCCGACCACCTGACCAAGGCCGAGGTGCGCCGGATCCTGGCGCTCGCGGCGAGCCTGCACATCACCGTGGTGCCCGAGATCGACTCGCCCGGGCACCTGGGCGCGGTGATCCGGGCCCACCCGGACCTCCAGCTGCGCGACGCCCGGGGCAGGGCGACGCGCGGCGCGGTGGACATCGGCAACCCGGAGTCGGCGCGGATGGTGGACGACCTGCTCGCCGAGTACGCGGAGCTGTTCCCCGGCGCCTACTGGCACCTGGGCGCCGACGAGTACCGGGCGCTCACGGTGAAGGACCCGGAGGGCTCCTACCCGGCACTGGCCCGCATGGCGCGCCGGGCGCACGGCCCGGGCGGCCGGGTGGCGGACCTGGCGACGGACTGGACCAACGCGCGCGCGGCGGCGGCGCGGGCGGCCGGCAAGAAGCCCAAGGCCTGGAACGACGGCTTCTTCCCGGGCGGCGCGGCGAAGGCCGACGCGGACATCGAGGTCGAGTACTGGACCGGCAAGGAGCTGGGCGCCCGCCGCCCCTCGGAGTACCTGCGCGAGGGCCGCCCGGTGGTGAACCTCAACGACGAGTACCTCTACTACGTGCTCGGCGAGCCCAACACCTTCCGCTACCCCACGGGCCGCCGCATCTACGAGGAGTGGACGCCCCTGGTGCTGCGCGGCACCGAGCCGGTGGACGCCCGCTACGACGGACAGGTCCTGGGCGGCCGCTTCGCCGTCTGGTGCGACTACCGCAACGCCCAGACCCCGGACCAGGTCGCCCACGGCATCCGCCTCCCCCTGGCCGCCACCGCCCAGAAACTCTGGGACGCCCGCAAACCGACCCCGGGCTGGGACGGCTTCAGGAACCTGGTGGACGTGGTGGAGGGACGCAAGGGCTGAGTGCCCTCAACGCGGCGCGAGACCACCGAGGTCAAGGCGGACCGGGAAGGGGACCGGACGCTCCAGGACGCCCCGGAAGATGCCGGCGGACACGTAGGCGGCCGTCGGCGCGTCCAGCTCGTACACGTGGACGACGGGCGCGCCGCCCTCGTCCTCGACGAGCCAGTAGTGCGGGATTCCGGCCTCGGCGTACTTGCGGAGCTTGACGGTGCGGTCGCGGTGGGCGGACTCGGGGGAGACGACCTCGACGACGAGCTTCGTCCCCTCGGGGGCGTACCAGGTCCGGTCGGGGTCGTACGGCTCGGTGGTGACCAGGAGGTCGGGCTCGGGGCGGTTGCGGTCGTCGAGGCGGATCGTCATCTCCCGTTCGACCTCGAGGCCGGCCGGCGCCTGTGCCATGAGCGAGGTGGTCAGGGTCGTGACGAGACGGCCGTGCCACGACCGCTGGGGCGACATCATGAAGACGAGGGCTCCGTCGATCAGCTCGGTGTGGCGCGGCGCGTCCGGGAGATTGTCCAGGTCCTCCGCGAGCCAGCCTTCCTGGCGGGGCGGGACCATCCACTCGGGCAGTGCGGTCATGCCCCCACGGTAGTGGCTGCCACGGCCCCGGGCGGGGGATCGCCCGACGGCCCCCGAAAGGAGGACGACCGGGGTCGCCACCCCCCACAGGAGAGACCCCGGTCGCCGTCCGCCGGGGCCGCAGCACGGCCCCGTACTCCTTTCAGCGCCGACGCTGCGGTTTGTGTCACACCGGTTTCGGGACCCCTTTCCGGAGCGCTCCGTCAGCGGGATGTTGCACGTTGTACAAAATCCGGGCAGACGTGGACGGGGGCCGCGACGAGGACGTAGCGTGCTGCTGCGCGCTGGGCGGCGCGGCGGTGGTGACCAGCCGCGATACGGAACAGGGTGTGTGGGATTGCTGGGGGACGACGCGGAGCTGACCGCCGCGGTGCTCGCGGCGCAGAGCGGGGACGAGAACGCCTTCCGTACTGTGTACCGCGCCGTGCACCCGCGGCTGCTCGGGTACGTCCGCACCCTGGTCGGTGACGGTGACGCCGAGGACGTCGCCTCCGAGGCCTGGCTGCAGATAGCGCGGGACCTGGAGCGCTTCAGCGGTGACGCCGACCGGTTCCGCGGCTGGACCGCCCGGATAGCCCGCAACCGCGCCCTCGACCACATACGGATGCGCGGCAGGCGCCCCGCCGTCGGCGGCGACGAGACCGAGCTGACCGACAAGCCCGCCGCCTCCGACACCGCCGGTGAGGCCATCGAGGCCCTGGCCACCGGGCGCACCCTGGACCTCATCTCCCAGCTCCCGCAGGACCAGGCCGAGGCCGTCGTCCTGCGCGTGGTGGTCGGCCTGGACGCCAAGAGCGCCGCCGTCACCCTCGGCAAGCGCCCCGGCGCCGTGCGCACCGCCGCCCACCGCGGGCTCAAGCGGCTCGCCGAACTCCTCGGCGTCGAGGGCCCCTTGGACGACACCGTGGACGGTTCCCTGGCGGGGGAGGGTGCGCTCGACGCCGTACCGCCGCAGCCCGGCCCCCGCGGGGGCACCGCGCGCCCCACCGGTGTGACGCATTCCGTCGCGCGGACGCAGAAGGACATGTGATGGCCGACGAGCGGTACGAGTGGCTCGATCAGGACACCGCGGAGCGCCTGCTGCGCGGTGAACCGGTCGAACCCGTCGACGATCACGCCCGGGCCCAGGCCCGCAGGCTCTCCGACGCCCTGGACCACACCCGGGCGCGCCCCGGCTTCGACGCCCCGCTGCCCGGCGAGGAGGCCGCCCTCGCCGCGTACCGCGAGGCCCGCTCGCCCGCCCCGGCCCGCGCGGCGGCCACCGGCCACTCCGGCGACCTGGGCGAGGTACGGCTCTCCGGGCCGGTGCGCCCGCTGCGCTGGGCCCGCCCGGTGCGCTGGGGCCTCGCGGTCTCGCTGGCCGGGCTCGCGGCCGGCGGCGTGGCCGTGGCGGCGGGCGTCGGCGTGCTGCCCGGCTTCGACCGCGACCCCGGGCCCGCCGCCTCCGTGACGGCGGCGGCCACCCCGGACCCGGTGCTCACCCCGAGCCCCGAGGACCGGCCGACCCCGGGACCGTCCGCCTCCGCGAGCCCGGGCGGCGGCCCCTCCGCGTCCGTGCCCCCGCCCGTCGGGTCCCCGTCCGGCCACGAGGCGGCCAACGCCGGGACGACGGCGGGCCCCGAGGACCGGGAGACCGGGGCGGGCGAGCACCCGGCCGCGACCGGTGGCGGCGGCTCCCGCGAGGACCTGGCCCGGCTCACGGCCACCACCTGCCGCGCCTACCGCGACGGCTCGCTGGACGGCGCCCGCCGCGACCGGCTGGAGAAGGCGGCCAAGGGCCCCGCCAACGTCGAGCGGTTCTGCGACCGCGTGCTGGACGACGACGGCCGGGGCGGCGACGGTGGCGGCCGGGGCGACTCCGGCGGCACCGGGCACGCGCCGGGCGACCCGCACCCGGGCCGGCCGGGCGGCTCCGGCGGCCCCGGCTCGGGTGGTCCCGGCGGCGGGGGCGCGGCCCCCTCGATCACTTTCGCGCCGGTTCCGATGACGGCCGCCTCCCCGGCAAACCGCCCCTGACCTGCGGATCTTTCTGCGGTCCGGTGGGGGTGTGACACTTTTCGAGCCGTCGACGCTGTACTGAATGAGCCGACTGGTCATCGGCCGCGCGACGAGCCGGGGTTCCCCCCGTACCTACGGCTCAGCGCACACGGCGCGGGCGGGACACGTTCCCCCGGTCCTGCCCGCGCCCCTCACTCCCCCCGGCCCCGTGCCCTACCAGTGGACGACGACCTTGTCGCCGGTCCGCACCTGGTCGAAGAGCGCCGAGATCTTCGCCTTGTCCCGGACGTTCACGCAGCCGTGCGAGGCGCCCGCGTAGCCGCGCGCCGCGAAGTCCGAGGAGTAGTGCACGGCCTGGCCGCGGCTGAAGAACATCGCGTACGGCATGGGCGTGTGGTAGATCGTCGAGACGTGGTCGCGGCTCTTGAAGTCCACCTTGAAGGTGCCCTCGCGGGTCGGGGTGTTCTCCGAGCCGAAGCGGACGTCCATCGCCGACACCACCTTGCCGTCGATCATCCAGGCGAGCGTGCGGCTCTCCTTGGAGATGCACAGCACCCGGCCGGTCATGCAGCGCGCGTCGGGCTTGTCCAGCTTGTTGGTGGTCGGCGGGTTCAGCTCCGCCTTGGACGGCTGGTGCGTCATCCCGAGGAGCTTCTGCCAGGTGCCCTCGTCCACCGAGCCGGTCGCCGGGACCTGGCGCTTCTTCTGGAACGCCGTCACCGAGGCCGCCGTCATCGAGCCGTAGAAGCCGGTGGGGTTGCGGTCGAAGTAGCCGAGCTGGCCGAGCCGCGCCTGCAGCTCGCGCACCTGCTCGTTCTCGGTGCCCTTGGCCATCAGCACCTTCGCGGCCGGCTGCGCGGGGGTCTCCTTCGCGGAGGGCGCCTCGGAGGACGAACCGTTCGGCGTCTGCCCGCCCTTGCCGTCCGCGCCGCCGTCGGAGGAGCCCGCCGGGGCCGAGGCGGCCGGGGCCGGGGTGCGGCCGGGCCCGTCGGCGCCTATGGCCTGGGCGCTGCACCCACTGGCCAGGGCCACCGCGGCGGCGGCCATGAGTGCTCTGCGTATGACGGACGTGCGGTGCATGAGTGCCCCCCGGGTTCCCTGTGTGTACGTAGGGATGGTTCCGCAGGGACCCCCGGTTGCGCACCGGCTGCCAGCAGGGTGTTACGGAACGGGAACAGAACGCGCACGCGACGCGGAGACGGTCCCGGCGCGGGGCCGGTGGGGGCGTCCCGCCCTGTGGGACCGGTGGGCCCGTTGTCGTACCCCCGTGCGAAACTCCTCCCCATGCTGGGTGTCATCGACCTCTCGACCTATCTCGTCGGCCTGCTGCTCATCGTGCTGCTGCCCGGGCCGAACTCGCTGTACGTGCTGTCCGTCGCGGCCCGCAAGGGCGTGCGCTCGGGGTACGCGGCGGCGGCCGGCGTCTTCACCGGCGACGCGATCCTGATGACGCTCGCCGCCCTGGGCGCGGCCTCGCTGCTCCAGACCACCCCGCTGCTCTTCCTGGTGGTGAAGTACGCGGGCGCGGGCTACCTGACCTGGATGGCCGTCGGCATGCTCCGCTCGGCGTACGGGATGTGGCGCTCGCGCGGCCAGGCGCTGGCCGAGGCCGCCGAGGGCGGCGGCCAGCCCAAGGGGTCGCTGGAGCGGCCCTACCGGCGCGCCCTGGTCGTCAGCCTGTTCAACCCCAAGGCCATCCTGTTCCTGGTCTCCTTCTTCGTGCAGTTCGTCGACCCGGACTACGCCTACCCGGCGCTGTCCTTCCTGGTCCTGGGCGGCCTGCTGCAGCTGGCGAGCTTCCTGTACCTGACCACGCTGATATTCGGCGGCACCCGGCTGGCCGCCGCCTTCCGCCGCCGCAGGCGCCTCTCGGCGGGCGCCACCACCGCGGCGGGCGCCCTGTTCCTCGGCTTCGCGGTGAAGCTGACCCTCGCCTGACGGGGCCGTTCCGCGGGCCCCTCCCGGTGGCCCGTCCCGACCCCTGTCGCCCGGGCCCTCACCCCCGTACGCGCCGCCGCAGTGCGCGCGCCCCGCGGGCCAGGCGGCGCAGCCGGGCGTGGTGGGGCAGCGGGACGCCGCCCGGCAGGTCCAGGACCGTGAGGCGGCGGCGCTTGAAGTAGGGCCGGGTGCGCGGGGAGAGGTGGGCGGCCAGGTAGGCGTGCGCCGCCCCGCGCAGGTCCGGCCTGATCCGCGGCTGCATCGCGTACCCGACGGCGGCCACGAGCCCGTCCAGCGGGCCGGTGTCCCCGGTACCGCCCCCGGCGCCGCCCCCGGCGTCCGGCGCCTCCAGGTCCCGTACGGTCGCGTCCACCAGGGTCAGCGGGATCCGGTTGCTGTTCTGGTACGGGGTCAGGCGGTCCAGGACGTCCCGGGTGCCGACCCGGGCCGTGGCGATCCCGTAGAACGACGACGCGGTCAGCAGCGCCGTCGAGAAGCAGCCCGCCACCAGCGCGGGCCGTAGCCGCCGGAAGAGCACCTCGGCCAGCACCGGCCGCTCCACCACGCTCAGTTCGGCGCCGAGCCGCGCCGCCTCCCGCTCCAGCTCGCGCGACCAGGACGGCGGCGCCACCGGGTGCGGCTTGAAGACCAGCCTGCGGTGCCCGGCGGCGACCGCGCCGCGCACCATCCGCAGGTGCAGCCCGGCCTCCTCCTCGGCGCTCAGGATGCCCAGGGCCGACAGGTACTGGCCGAGCAGCAGCGCGCCGCCCTCCGGCAGGCCGGGGCCGGGGCCGGCGCCCCGGTCGGCCAGCTCGTCGACGACCTTGGTGAACGCCGAGGTGGGCACCAGGTGCGCGACCGCCCCGAACTCGGCCAGCAGCAGCGGCGCGAGGCCCGGCACCAGGTCCAGGTGGAGCAGCCGGCGCACCCGCTCGCCGACCAGTGGGTCGATCCTGCTGCGGGTCGGCCCGTAGCTCATCAGCCCGTCCGCGTACACGTCCACGGGCGCCTCGGGGAACAGCTGGGCGACCGTGAGCGCGGGCGTCACCTGGATCGACTCCAGGGCCAGTTCGACCCGGTCCTCGCCGAGGCCCCACAGCAGCCGTACGTACCGCTCCCACAGCGGCAGGTCGTCGGCGCGGGGCGTCCAGCCGCCGGGGTGGAAGGGCGCGATCGCCTCGTTCCACGACAGCACCCCGTCGAACCGCTCGCGCAGCCGGGCGAAGCCGGGCATCCGGTCCAGCGGCGGCGTCGTCTCCGGGGTCGCCGCGTTGTTGGAGACCAGCAGCAGCCGCCGGTCGGCCGGGCCGAACAGGCCGCTGTCCAGGGCGGCGGCCAGGGTCGCCGCCCCGTACAGCGTGGAGGCGAAGAAGATCTGCGTGGTGCGCCCGCTCATCGCGCGGCCCCCGGCACCCGGGTCCGGACCGCGCCGGAGCCGCCGCCCGGCACCGGGCGCAGCCGTAGCCTGCGCAGCCGGGAGGCGCGCTCGGCGTCCATCGAGTCCAGGGCTTCGCGCAGGACGTCCTGCGGCATCCCGCGCAGTGCCGCCGCGCCCATCGCGCGCAATTTCCTGGCCACCGCCGGTTCGAACCTCTTCACGGATCCCAGGTGATGGGAAATCACCGCGCAATAGGTGCGCACCGCTTTCGGGAGAAGGCGGTCCGCATCGGGGTCCTTCGCCGTTTCCTCGATCACCTGGTCGAAAGCGCGGATGAAATCGAGCTGACGAATGTCGCCGATTTGTGTGAGGGAGGAGGAGACGCCGCGCCGGTAGAAGATCGACAACGAGCCGACCGCGGCGAACGAATCCGCCTCCCGGTGCAGCCGCCAGATCCAGGGCCGGTCCTCGGCCGTGCGCAGCCCGTCGGTGAAGTGCAGCAGCCCGCGCTCCTTCAGCCGCCGGTGGTAGAGCCCGGCCCAGGCGTAGGGGTAGTCCACCGACGTCGAGCGGTCGGCGGGCAGGATCGCGTCGCGCGGGTGCAGCGCCTCGCCGCGCCGGCCGACCGGGACCCGGTGCACGGAGCGGGCCCGCGCGGTGCACTGGACGTGGTCGGTGCGCACGAAGTCCACCCCCAACTCCTCGATGGCGCACAGGAGTCGGGCGAAGTGACCGGGGGCCGTCCAGTCGTCCCCGTCCAGGAACGCGAGGTACTCCCCGCGGGCCGCGTCCAGCCCGGTGTTGCGCGCCGTGGCGAGCCCGCCGTTGCGCTCGTGTCTGAGCAGGACCACCCCCGGGACCTCCCGCTCCGCGCGCTGCAGGAGCTCCAGCGTCCCGTCCGTCGAGCAGTCGTCGACCAGCAGGAACTCGAAGTCCTCGCGGGCGTTCGCCCGCAGGCTCGCCAGGGTGTCGGAGGCATAGGAACGCACGTTGTAGAACGGCACTACGACCGAGAGCTTGACCACCCGCCAGACGTTAATCGCCACCCCCGGCATTCGCCCTGACGAGGACCCGGACGAGGAGTGAACGGCGAGCGGCGAGCCTGTTAACCGGTGCGCCAACGACCTTGATTCATAGGCTTTTTCAAGGTTCGTAGTCGCGCTGTTCACTCGCTGTTGCGATCGAGTTGGGCCGACAAACGGAATGCCTTTCTAACGTCCCTTCCGTGCCAACACGTATCGCCGTGCTCGCCGACTCCGACACCCGCTGGAAATGGGGCGCGCTCACCGCGCGCCGCCTCGCACCCGAAGGAGCCCACCTCACAGGACTGCTGCTGCGCGGCCGGGCCACCCCGACCCCGCGCCAGCTCGACGAGGTCGGGGTGCGCGCGGACGAACTGCGCGAGGTCACCGGCGCCGGCTTCCTGCGCGCGGTACGGGAGGAGGGCTACGACCTCGTCGTCCTCGCCCTCGTCGGCGGCACCGTCCAGGCGGTGCTGCACGGCCTGGCCGCGCTCGCGCTGCCCCGCAGGCCCGTCCTGGTGACCGGGTACGTCGGCGTGGTCTACGAGAAGCTCGCCGACGGGCTGCTGCTGCGCCACGGCGCCGACGTGGTCCTCGCCAACTCGGCCCACGACGCCGGGCGGTTCCGCGCGGTGTACGAGGGCGTGGGCGCCGACGCCGCCGCGGTCACCGAGGCGGCGCTGCCCTTCCTGGGCGGGGCGCCCTACGCGCCGCGCCCCGACCGGGACACGCTCGTCTTCGCCGCCCAGCCCTCGGTGCCCGCCACCCGCGAGGAGCGCGCCTACCTGCTGCGCCGGCTGGTCGGCCACGCCCGGCTGCACCCCGACCGCGAGGTGCTCCTGAAGCTGCGCTCCAAGCCGGGCGAGCACACCACGCACGTGGAGGAGCTCCCGTACCAGCGCCTTGTCCGCGACCTCTCCGCCCCGCCCAACTTCCGCCTGGTGTACGGGAACATGGGCGAGCTCCTGGACCGCACCGACCTGCTGGTCACCGTCTCCTCCACGGCGGCCCTGGAGGCCCTGCACCGCGAGGTGCCCACCGCCGTCCTCACCGACCTCGGCGTGCGCGAGGCGCTGGGCAACCACCACTTCCTCGGCTCCGGGCTGCTCACCTCCTGGGACCGGCTCGACGACGAGCACCGCCCGCGCCCCGACCCGGAGTGGCTCGCCCGCCAGGGCGTGTGCGCCGACGGCAGCTACCCGGGCGCCTTCGACACCGCCCGCGCCCGCGTCGCCGCCCTCCTCGCCCGGGACCGGCTGCCGCCGCTCGCGCCCTACTACACGTCCGAGACCGCCACCGGCTACCTGCCCGGCGTGCTCGCCCGCCACCGGTACGACCCGGACGGCCCCGCCCCCGGGCGGGCCGGCGGGGTGCGCCGCCTGGTGCGCGAGGCCGCCCGCGGCGCCTACCGGCACGGCGTGCAGCGCGTCGCCCCCGTCATCCGCCGCCTGGGAGAACTCTGAGATGCCGTCCGCCGAACCCAAGGTGCTCGCCGTGATCCCCGCCCGGGGCGGCTCGAAGGGGGTGCCCGGCAAGAACCTCGCCCCGGTCGGCGGGGTCCCGCTGGTGGCCCGCGCGGTGCGCACCTGCCTGGCCGCCCGGCACGTCACGGACGTGGCCGTCTCCACCGACGACCCGGACGTCGCCGCCGCCGCCCGCGCGGCCGGCGCCCAGGTCGTGGACCGGCCCGCCGCGCTCAGCGGCGACACCGCGTCCAGCGAGGCGGCCGTGCTGCACGCCCTGGAGGCCCACCCCGACGCCCGGGTCGTGCTGCTCGTGCAGTGCACCAGCCCGTTCCTGGCCCGCGAGGACGTCGAGGGCGTCGCCGCCGCCGTCCTGGACGGCGCCGACACCGCCGTCACGGTCGCCCCCTTCCACGGCTTCCTGTGGCGCGACACCCTCGGCGCCCGGGGCGTCAACCACGACAAGGCCCACCGCCCGCGCCGCCAGGACCGCCCCGAGGACCTCCTGGAGACCGGCGCCGCCTACGCCATGGACGCCCGCGGCCTGCGCGAGCACGGCCACCGCTTCTTCGGCCGCACCGCCCTGGTGCGCACCGACCCGGCCCGGGTCCTGGAGGTCGACGACCCGCACGACCTGCGCCGCGCCCGCGCCCTGGCCCCGCTCCTGGACGAGCGGCGCACCCCGCGCCGCGCGGACGTGGACGCGGTCGTCCTGGACTTCGACGGCACCCAGACCGACGACCGGGTGCTGATCGACTCCGACGGGCGCGAGCTCGTCGCCGTGCACCGCGGCGACGGCCTCGGCGTCGCCGCCCTGCGCCGCGCCGGGCTGCACCTGCTGATCCTGTCCACCGAACGCAACCCGGTCGTCGCCGCCCGCGCCCGCAAGCTGCACGTCCCGGTGCTCCAGGGCGTCGACCGCAAGGACGCCGCGCTCAAGCACTGGTGCGACGAGTACGGCATCGACCCGCAACGCGTGCTCTACGCCGGCAACGACGTCAACGACCTGCCCTGCTTCGGCCAGGTGGGCTGGCCCGTCGCCGTCGCGGACGCGCACCCCCCGGTGCGCGCGGCGGCCCGCGCCGTCACCACCGCGCCCGGCGGGCACGGCGCGGTCCGCGAGATCGCCGCCTGGCTGCTCGGCCCCGACCTCGACGACGCCCCTACCCCCTGAAGGAAGTCCCGGTATGACCTCCCGTCTGCGCACCCTCGGCGCGAAGACCGCCGGACCCGGCCACCCGGTCTACGTCACCGGTGAGATCGGCATCAACCACAACGGAGACCTGGACAAGGCGTTCGCCCTCATCGACGCCGCGGCCGACGCCGGCTGCGACGCGGTGAAGTTCCAGAAGCGGACCCCCGAGCTCTGCACCCCGCGCGACCAGTGGGACGTCGAGCGCGACACCCCCTGGGGCCGGATGACGTACATCGACTACCGCCACCGGGTGGAGTTCGGCGAGGACGAGTACCGCGCCATCGCCGCGCACTGCGGGCGGCGCGGCATCGACTGGTTCGCCTCCCCGTGGGACACCGAGGCCGTCGCCTTCCTGGAGAAGTTCGACGTGCCCGCCCACAAGATCGCCTCGGCCTCGCTCACCGACGACGAACTCCTGCGGTCCGTGCGCGCCACCGGCCGCACGGTCGTCCTGTCCACCGGCATGTCGACCCCGAAGCAGATCCGGCACGCCGTCGAGGTGCTGGGCAGCGACAACATCCTGCTCTGCCACGCCACTTCGACGTACCCGGCCCGGGCCGAGGAGCTCAACCTGCGGGTCATCAACAGCCTGATGGCCGAGTACCCCAACGTGCCGATCGGCTACAGCGGCCACGAGACCGGGCTGCAGACCACCCTGGCGGCCGTCGCGCTCGGCGCCGCCTTCGTCGAGCGGCACATCACCCTGGACCGCGCCATGTGGGGCTCCGACCAGGCGGCCTCCGTCGAGCCCGGCGGCCTGGCCCGGCTGGTGCGCGACATCCGCACCATCGAGACGGCGCTCGGCGACGGGGTCAAGAAGGTGTACGACTCCGAGCTCGGCCCGATGAAGAAGCTGCGCCGCGTCCCGGCCGCGGTCTGACGCCCATGGCCGACCTCGCCTTCGTGGAGAGCCCGGTCCAGCTCCTGAACGTCCTGGAGTGGTCCCACGCCCGGGTCCTGCCCGCCGTCCTGCCCGCCGTCCCGGCCCAGCGCGGCGCGTCCGGCACCGCGCCCCGGGGGCCCGCCCTGACCGTCGTCGTCCTGTCGCCCACCGACCCGATGTCCCGCGGCCAGCTGCGCCGGATGGCCCAGCTGGCCCGCGAGGAGGGGATCGAGGTGTGCTGGCAGGAGGCGCGCGGCGGGCGGGGCTCGCTGCCGCGCACGGTGCGCCGGCTGGCGCCGCTGCTGCGCGCGGCCGACCGGGTCGTCATCGGCGACCCCTACTCGCGCTACGTCCAGCTGCTGCTCGGCCTCTTCGCGCCGCCGCTGGGCCCGCGCGAGCTCACCGTGGTCGACGACGGCACCGCCACCATGGAGTTCACCGCGGGGCTCGCCCGCGGCGAGCGGCTGGTGCGCTGGCACCGGCGCGGCAGCCGCTCGCCGCGCGAGCTGCTCCTCGCCCCGGTCTCCGCGCTGGCCCGGCGCCGGCTCGTGCCGTCCGGGCGGCGGGGCGTGGAGGTCTTCACGGCCCTGCCGGTGCGGGCGCCCGAGGGCGTCACGGTGACCCGCAACCAGTTCGCCTGGACCCGCGCGCGGTTCGGGCCGCCCCGGCTCACCCGGGGCGCCGACCTGGTGGGCACCTCGCTGGTCGAGACGGGCGTGGTCGACCCCGGCCCGTACGTGGCGGCGGTCGGCGCGCTGGCCCGCGCGCACGGTGCCACCCGCTACTTCGCGCACCGCCGCGAGGGGGTGGAGAAGCTGCACCGGATCGCCGTGGAGACCGGCCTGGAGATCGTCCGCCCGGACCTGCCGCTGGAGCTGATCGCCCGGCGCGGCCCGATCGGGCGCACGGTCCTGAGCTTCCCCTCCACGGTCGTGCACACCCTGCCGCTCGCCCTGGCCGGTACGGGGGTGACGATCGCCGTCTGCGAGATCGCCCCGCAGTGGCTGCGGGCCGGGGCCTCCCCGCGCGCCCAGGGCTTCCTGGCCGGGGTCTCGGGGACCGCGGCGCGGGACGTGCACCGGCTGCCGATCCCGGTCTGAGCGGCCGCCGGGGGAGGACGCTCCGGCGGCCCCGAGGCCCGGGTCCGCAACTCCGTTCGCGGGTCCGCAACCCCGTTCGTACGGGCGGCCGTTCGAAGGGGCGGTTCGAGCGGCGCTCGACCGTGAGCAAAGTCGGGTGAGCATACCCATCGCGCGCGGCGCCCATGCGCCTTAAGGCCACGAATCTTTCCCCTATCGGGCTGAACTTTTGTTGATCGGCGGTCAGTTGGGTACCGAAGGGACGTACCCTTCAACGGGTGAACCAGTTGATGTCCCGCGAGTCCGAAGCCGACCTGCCCGGGGAAGCCCTGCCCGGCACGCTGGGGGAGCCCCTGCGCGCCGAACTGATCGCCTTCCGCCGGGACTTGCACATGCATCCCGAGCTCGGCAACCAGGAGTTCCGTACCACCGCCGCGATCAAGGCCCGCCTCGAAGCGGCCGGCCTCGCGCCACGCGTACTGGACGGCGGCACCGGTCTCGTGTGCGACATCGGCACCTGGGACGGCGTGCGGCCGATGCTGGCGCTGCGCGCGGACATCGACGCGCTGCCCATCCCGGACACCAAGACGGACGTGCCCTACCGCTCCACGGTGCCCGACCGCGCCCACGCCTGCGGCCACGACGTGCACACCACCGTGGTCCTCGGCGCCGGCCTGGTGCTGGCCGAGCTCGACCGGCAGGGCGAGCTGCCCCGACCGGTGCGGCTGATCTTCCAGCCCGCCGAGGAGGTGCTGCCGGGCGGCGCCGCCGACGCCATCGACTGCGGGGTGCTGGACGGCGTCGGCAAGATCGTCGCGGTGCACTGCGACCCCCGGGTCGACGCGGGCCGCATCGGGCTGCGCCACGGGCCGATCACCTCGGCCTGCGACCGCCTGGAGATCACCCTGGACGGCCCCGGCGGGCACACCGCCCGGCCGCACCTGACCACGGACCTGGTCACCGCCGCCGCGAAGATCGTCTCCGAGGTCCCCGCGCTGCTCGCGCGCCGGGTGGACGCCCGCTCCGGCCTCGCCCTGACCTGGGGCCGCATCGAGGCGGGCCACACCTGCAACGTGATCCCGCAGCACGCCGAACTCTCCGGCACCGTGCGCTGCCTGGACCTGCCAGGCTGGCGCGAGGCGCCGGACCTGGTGCACGCCGCGATCGACGAGGTGGCGGCCCTGCACCGGGCCAAGTCCACGGTGAACTACGTGCGGGGCGTGCCGCCGGTGGTGAACGACCCGGTGATCGCCGAGCTGCTCCGCGACGGGATGGCCGCGCGCCGCGGCCCGTACTCCATCGAGGACACCGAGCAGTCGCTCGGCGGCGAGGACTTCTCCTGGTACCTGGAGCACGTGCCGGGCGCGATGGCCCGTCTGGGCGTCCGCAGGCCGGGTGACACCGCGCGGCGCGATCTGCACCGCGGGGACTTCGACGTGGACGAGCGGGCGATCCAGGTCGGCGTCGAACTCTTCACCGCGGTGGCGATGATCGACGGCGACCAGGCGTGACCGCTCGGTGATCGAGGGCGATTCGTAGCGACATACAGAAGACACCCCCCGTTCGCGACGATCCGATAACGGCTGCCGAACAGGTCTTTACGTGACATCTACGCGCGTTACGATCGCCGCGAAACCAGCGCCGCGAAGAGGCGCTTCGGTCAGGTTTGAAGGAGCCTCCCCTTGCGCCGGATCACCAGGATCACCACCGTGGGCATCGCCTCCGCGGCGCTTGCCCTCACGGCCACCGCCTGCGGCAAGTCGTCCACCTCCTCCTCCAGCGGCGACAAGAAGGACGCCGGCGCCGCCATCGCGTACGACATCGGTGGCCGCGGCGACCAGTCGTTCAACGACGCCGCCTACGCGGGCCTGCAGAAGGCCGAGCAGGAGCTCAGCGTCAAGGGCGCCGAGGCCGAGCCGTCGGCCGGCGAGAGCGACGCCGACAAGGTGCAGCGCCTGACCGAGCTGGCCCGCAAGGGCAACAACCCGGTCATCGGCGTCGGTTTCGCCTACGCCCCGGCCATCGAGAAGGTCGCCAAGAAGTACCCGAACACCACGTTCGGCATCATCGACGACACCTCGAAGACCGGCAAGAACATCGCCAACCTGGTCTTCAACGAGGAGCAGGGCTCCTACCTGGCCGGCGTCGCCGCCGCCAAGGCATCCAAGACCGGCACGGTCGGCTTCATCGGCGGTGTCGAGGTCCCGCTGATCAAGAAGTTCGAGGCGGGCTTCACCCAGGGCGTCAAGGACACCAAGCCCGGCGCCACGGTGCTCAAGCAGTACCTGACCCAGCCGCCGAACTTCGACGGCTTCGCCAAGCCCGACCTGGGCAAGGCCGCCGCGCAGGGCATGCTCGACAAGAACGCCGACGTGATCTACGCGGCCGCCGGCCTGGCCGGCTCGGGCGCCATCGAGGCCACCGCCACCAAGGGCAAGTGGGCCATCGGCGTCGACTCGGACCAGTACAAGCAGGCCGGTCTGGCGAAGTTCAAGGACAAGATCCTGACCTCGGTCACCAAGGACGTCTCGGACTCCGTCTTCAACCTGATCAAGTCGGTCAAGGACGGCAAGCCGCAGTCCGGCGAGATCCGCTACGGCCTGGACAAGGACGGCGTCGGCCTGGCCGACTCCAACCCCGAGTACAAGAAGATGGCCGACGTCATCGCCGCCGTGGAGAAGGCGAAGAAGGACATCGTCGACGGCAAGATCAAGGTCAAGACCACTCCGTAACGAGCGGTCCGAGATCGACTTCCTCCGTGGGCCCGGGGCGGCGAGCCGCCCCGGGCCCACGGAGCGATTGCACCGCCAGATTCACGATTCGGCAGCGCTACGCGTGTAGACGTACCTCCGGCACGATAACTTCGCCCCGCCCTGCCCCTGCCCCCTCCCACTCCTCCCCGGCCAAGGAGAGTGCGTCATCAACGCGTCCAGCAGCCCCCCCGCCGCGGTAGAACTGCGCGGCATCACCAAGCGCTTCCCCGGCGTCGTCGCCAACCACGACATCGACATCACGATCCGCAAGGGCACCGTCCACGCCCTCTGCGGCGAGAACGGTGCCGGCAAGTCGACCCTGATGAAGATCCTCTACGGCATGCAGAAGCCGGACGAGGGCACCATCACGATCGACGGCACCCAGGTGTCGTTCGCCACCCCCGCCGACGCCATCGAGCGCGGCATCGGCATGGTGCACCAGCACTTCATGCTCGCCGACAACCTCACGGTCCTGGAGAACGTGGTGCTCGGCGGCGAGAAGCTGTACGGCATCGGCGCCAAGGCCCGCCGGAAGATCAAGGAGATCTCCGACGCCTACGGCCTCGGGGTGCGCCCCGACGCCCTGGTCGAGGACCTCGGCGTCGCCGACCGCCAGCGCGTGGAGATCCTCAAGGTCCTCTACCGCGGCGCCAAGATCCTCATCCTGGACGAGCCGACCGCCGTGCTCGTGCCCCAGGAGGTCGACGCCCTCTTCGCCAACCTGCGCGAGCTCAAGGCCGAGGGCCTGACCGTCATCTTCATCTCGCACAAGCTGGGCGAGGTGCTGTCCGTCGCCGACGACATCACCGTCATCCGGCGCGGCACCACCGTCGGCACCGCCGACCCCCGCAACACCACCACCAAGCAGCTCGCCGAGCTGATGGTGGGCAGCGAGCTGCCCTCGCCCGAGACCCGCGAGTCGACCGTCACGGACGTCCCGCTGCTCCAGGTCGAGAAGCTGAAGCTGACCGCCCTGGACGGCGACGGCGTGGTGCGCGACGTGCTCTCCGACGTCTCCTTCACCATCCACAAGGGCGAGGTCCTGGGCATCGCCGGCGTCGAGGGCAACGGCCAGACCGAGCTCATCGACGCGCTGATGGGCCTGCGCGACCCGGACGGCGGCGCCATCGGCCTCGACGGCGCCGACATCTCGCACGCCTCCACCCGCAAGCGCCGCGAGGGCGGCATCGGCTACATCCCCGAGGACCGCCACCGCCAGGGCCTCCTCCTGGAGTCGCCGCTGTGGGAGAACCGCATCCTCGGCCACGTCACCGAGGCGCCCAACTCCAGGCGCGGCGTCCTCGACCCGAAGGCCGCCCGCAAGGACACCGAGCGGATCGTGCGCGAGTACGACGTGCGCACGCCCGGCATCGAGGTCACCGCGGCCTCGCTGTCCGGCGGCAACCAGCAGAAGCTGATCGTCGGCCGCGAGATGAGCCACGCGCCCAAGCTGCTCATCGCCGCCCACCCCACCCGCGGCGTGGACGTCGGCGCGCAGGCGCAGATCTGGGACCGCATCCGGGAGGCCCGCCGCGAGGGCCTGGCCGTGCTGCTGATCTCGGCCGACCTGGACGAGCTGATCGGCCTGTCCGACACCCTGCGCGTCATGTACCGCGGCCGCCTGGTCGCCGACGCCGACCCCGCCACCATCACCCCCGAGGAGCTGGGCTCGGCCATGACCGGCGCCGCCACCGGCCACCTGGAGGCCACCCCGGAGGACGAGGCCCGATGAAGAAGTTCGACAAGGACCGGCTGCTCCTGGCCGTCGCGGGTCCGGCGCTCGCGCTGGTCAGCGCGTTCGTCCTGACCTCGGTGGTGCTGCTCGCCAGCGGACTCTCGCCGTTCAAGCTGATGTCCCTGATGTTCGACCAGGCGGCGTACTCCGACGTCCAGGTCCTGATCATCAACCAGACGGGCACGTACTACCTGGCGGCGCTGGCGGTGGCCATCGGCTTCCGGATGAACCTGTTCAACATCGGCGTGGACGGCCAGTACCGCCTCGGCGTGATGATCGCGGCCGTGGTCGGCGCCGCGGTGGACCTGCCCGGTCCGCTGCACATCCTGCTGATCGTGCTGACCGCGATGGTCGTCGGCGCCCTGTGGGCCGGCATCGCCGGTGTCCTGAAGACCACCCGCGGTGTCAGCGAGGTCGTCTCCACGATCATGCTGAACGCGATCGCGACCGCGGTGATCGCCTGGCTGATCCTGCCGAAGAACCTCGGCGTCCAGCCGGAGGGCTCCAACGACCTGACCACCGGCGACATCGCCGAGTCCGGCTGGATGCCCGGCATCCCCATGGGCGACGGCGGCGAGATCTACGGCTTCACCTTCGTCGCCCTGGCGCTCGGCGTCGTCTACTGGTTCGTCCTCAACCGCACCCGCTTCGGCTTCGACCTGCGGGCCACCGGCGCCAGTGAGTCGGCCGCCAAGGCCAGCGGCGTGGACGCCAAGCGGATGATCCTCACCGCGATGCTGATCTCCGGCGCGGTCGCGGGCCTGATCGGCCTGCCGACCCTGCTCGGCGACACCCACACCTACAGCCTCTCCTTCCCGGTCGGGCTCGGCTTCATGGGCATCACCATCGCCCTGCTGGGCCGCAACAACCCGATCGGCATCGCGTTCGCCGCGCTGCTGATGGCCTTCCTCGACAAGGCCTCCAGCTCGCTGGACCAGGACGGCTACCCCAAGGAGATCGCCCAGATCATCCAGGGCCTGATCGTGATCGCGGTCGTCGTGTCGTACGAGCTCGTGCGCGTCTACGGCACCCGCCGCCAGCAGCAGAAGGTCGGCGAGGAACTGGCCGCCGGCGGCGCCCTCACGACCGACAAGGACAAGGAGGTCGCGGCATGAGCACCAGCACCGTCTCCGCGACGAGCGCCGCGCCCAAGAAGGGCGGCGGACGCCGCAAGCTCACCCTGCCGTGGATCCTGCTGATCGTCGCGGGCGCCCTGGCGCTGGTCTCGCTGGTCCGCCTGATCAGCGGCGCCAACGACATCACCTCCGTCGGCCAGGTCGCCGGCGCGCTGGAGCTGGCCGTCCCGATCGGCCTCGCGGGCCTCGGCGGCCTGTGGGCCGAGCGCGCGGGCGTGGTCAACATCGGTCTGGAGGGCATGCTGATCCTGGGCACCTGGTTCGGCGCCTGGGGCGGCTACCAGTGGGGCCCGTGGGTCGGCGTGCTGATCGGCGTCCTGGGCGGCGCGCTCGGCGGCCTGCTGCACGCGGTCATCACCGTGACGTTCAACGTGAACCACATCGTCTCCGGCGTGGCGATCAACATCCTGGCGCTGGGCTTCACCCAGTACCTGTCGACGTTCACCTTCGACAAGGCGCCCGGCGGCTCCTCCAAGCAGTCCCCGCGCATCGACCCGATCACCGACATCACCATCCCCGGGGTCTCCGACGGCCTCGCCACCCTCCAGGGCAAGCACTGGTTCCTGGTCTCGGACCTGGCGGGCCTGCTCGGCGGACTGGTCACCAACCTGTCGCTGCTGACGGTGGTGGCGCTGCTGCTGATCCCCGGCACCTGGTGGGTGCTGTGGCGGACCTCGTTCGGCCTGCGGCTGCGCTCCTGCGGCGAGAACCCGGTCGCGGCCGAGTCCCTCGGCGTGAACGTCTACAAGTACAAGTACATCGCCGTCACCGTCTCCGGCGGTCTGGCGGGCCTGGGCGGCGCCTTCCTGGCGATCGTGGCCACCGGCATCTACCAGGAGGGCCAGACCGGCGGCCAGGGCTACATCGGTCTCGCCGCGATGATCTTCGGCAACTGGATGCCGGGCGGCATGGCGCTGGGCGCGGGCCTCTTCGGCTTCACCTCCAGCCTCAAGCTGCGCGGCGGCGGCGAGAACGTCCACGCGATGCTGCTGCTCCTGGCGATCCTGCTGGTGCTGGTCGTCGTCTGGCAGCTGTACAAGCGGAAGTACGTCCAGGCGGCCGTCGCGGCCGTCTGCTCGGCGGGCCTGTTCGCCTGGTACGGGCTGACCTCCGAGGTCCCCAGCCAGTTCGTGGACGCCGCCCCGTACGTCACCACGCTGCTGGTGCTCGCGCTCTCGGCGCAGCGCCTGCGGATGCCGAAGGCGGACGGCCTGCCGTACCGCAAGGGCCAGGGCAAGTGACGACGGACGGCCCCGGCGACGTCGACTGGGAGAAGCTGCGGGAGGCGGCGCGCGCGGCCATGTCGCGCGCGTACGCGCCCTACTCCGGCTACCCGGTCGGCGCCGCCGCCCTCGCCGACGACGGGCGCACCGTCACCGGCTGCAACGTGGAGAACGCCAGCTACGGGCTCGGGCTGTGCGCCGAGTGCGGCCTGGTCTCCCAGCTGCGGGAGACCGGCGGCGGCCGGCTGACCCACTTCACCTGCGTGGACGGTGCCGGGGAGGTCCTGGTGCCGTGCGGGCGCTGCCGCCAGCTGCTGTACGAGTTCGGCGGCGAAGCGCTCCTGGTGGAGACCCCGCAGGGGGTCCTGCCGCTGGCGGCGATGCTGCCGCAGGCCTTCGGGCCCGACCACCTCAAGAAGTAGGCCGTCCTCGGACGGCGGAGCGGCGGCCCTGCCCGGTCACCCGGGCA
>NZ_JBEOYE010000022.1:0-110471 GCF_040296945.1 Streptomyces sp. NPDC001941
GCCGCCCCCCCCCCCGGCGCACCCACCCCCGCGGGCGCGGAGCCGCGTGCCCCCCCCAACGTCGAGTCGGCGTCCCCGCCCGGCGGCGTACCGGCCGCCGCAGCGCCCGCGTCCGCGCTGTTCGACGAGGACGGCCCGACCGTCCTCACCCGCCCGCAGCCGCCCGCGAAGGGCCGGCCGCAGGGCCGTCGCGCCCTGCTCGGCGGGGCCCGGCGCAACCTGGTCGCCGCGGGCGCCGGAGCGCTCCTCGCCGCGGTGCTCGGCACCGTGGTGACGCTCGGGGCGACCTCCCAGGACGACGGCGGCGGCCCCGGCAAGGTCACCACCGACCAGTCCGCCGACGTCGACGACGGCGCGGGCGGCCTGGGCGCCGACGAGCCGGGCGAGAGCGGCTCCACCCACCGCCCCGGCGGCACGACCGGCGGCGGGGACCGGGGCGGGGCCACCGGCTCCGCGGACGGCACCGGCAAGCCCGGCGACGACGCCTCCTCCAAGGACCCGGGCGGTACGGGTGCCCCCAGCGGGAAGCCGTCCGGGCCCGGCGGCAAGCCGTCCACCCCGGGCGGCGGTTCGCCCGGCGGCTCGACGACGACCGGGCCCACCACCGGCGACCCCTCGGGCGGCCCCACCACCGGGGACCCCTCGGGCGGCCCGACCACCGGAGACCCCTCCGGCGGGCCCACCACCGGGGAACCGAGCGGCGGCCCCACCACCACCGGCCCCACCGGCGGCCCGACCACCGGGGACCCGACGGGCGGCCCGACCACGGGCGACCCGGCCGGCGGGCCGACCACGACCGGCCCCACCGGAGGCTCGCCCGCGGGCGGCGCCGAGGGCGGCGGGGGAGGGGCGCCCAGCAACAGCGACCCGGGGCCCAGCGGCTCCTCGCACTGACCGGCGCACCGGACGCGGCCGGCGCGCGTACGCGAAGGGGCCCCGGGCGGCATCGCCACCCGGGGCCCCTTCACGTACCGCGGAACGGGCTGACGCCCCGCGGAGACGTGGACGCCCGGCGTACCGGGGAGCGGTCACGCCGCCCCCGCCGGATCAGAACAGGCGCAGCTTGTCGTCCTCGATGCCGCGCAGCGCGTTGTAGTCCAGCACCACGCAGCCGATGCCCCGGTCCGTCGCCAGGACCCGGGCCTGCGGCTTGATCTCCTGCGCGGCGAACACCCCGCGCACCGGCGCCAGGTGCGGGTCGCGGTTGAGCAGCTCCAGGTAGCGGGTCAGCTGCTCCACGCCGTCGATCTCGCCGCGCCGCTTGATCTCCACCGCGACGGTCGCGCCGTCGGAGTCCCGGCACAGGATGTCGACGGGGCCGATGGCCGTGGGGTACTCGCGGCGGATCAGGGTGTAGCCCTCGCCGAGTGTCTCGATGCGGTCGGCGAGCAGTTCCTGCAGGTGCGCTTCCACGCCGTCCTTGATCAGGCCCGGGTCGACGCCCAGCTCGTGCGAGGAGTCGTGGAGGACCTCCTCCATGGTGATGATCAGTTTCTCGCCCGCTTTGTTGACGACGGTCCACACGCCGGCGTCGTCACCCGCGCCCTCCTTGAGCGTGCACGGCGGCGACATCCAGTTCAGCGGCTTGTACGCGCGGTCGTCCGCGTGGATGGAGACGCTGCCGTCTGCCTTGACCAGGATCAGACGGGGGGCGGAGGGCAGATGGGCGGTGAGCCGACCCGCGTAGTCGACGGAGCAGCGGGCGATGACGAGACGCATGGTCGGCAACGCTACTCGACGTACGCGGTTCCGCGCGATTCGGTCCTAAAGCACCGTTCGTTATTGGCCTGTTGTGTTCCCAATCTCCTGGTGCGGGCCGGAGCGCGCGCTTACCGTGGAAGCGGGAGGTCGTCGCTCGTGCACTGAGCGTCGCCGGGTGGCGACGCTCCCTTTCCCTGCCCGTAAGACCCCGCTCCCCGGGGTCGCGAGAGGAGAACCCATGTCGCTCGACGTCTCACCGGCGCTGTTGGAACAGGCCGAGCGAGGCGACGTCGACGAAGCGGCCTTCGTCGACTGCGTCCGGACCTCCCTGCCCTACGCATGGGAGATGATCAGCTCTCTGGTGGCCCAGCTGAAGGTGGACGGCGGAGAATTCGCCGACAACCAGACGCCGCCGCCGGACGAGCAGGCTCGCGGCCAGCTGCTGCGCGCCCTGGCGAGTGACGCGATCCGTGGTGCGCTCCAGCGGCACTTCGGCGTCCGTCTCGCGTTCCAGAACTGCCACCGCGTCGCCGTGTTCCCGCTGGACCCGGCGGTCGACGAGCGGCTCGCCCGCTTCACCTCGATCCGGGGCCAGCTGCTCAACCAGTCGCCCGAACTGCGCGACTGCTGACGCTTCCTGCTGCCGCTCCGTGTCGCGGGAGGTGTACTGACATGGGGCGGCAGCCCGCGTGGCGCGGACCGGGCTCAGCCCAGCAGGGGCAGGACCTCGGTCCCGAGCCGCTTCACGTTCTCCTCCGTCGCCGCGAGGTCGCCGGAGCCCTCGACGAGCAGCGCGAAACGCGTGATGCCCGTGCGCTCCGCGGTCGCGGCGAGCCGGTCCGCCGCCTGCCGGGGAGTGCCCACCGGATGCAGCCCGCACAGCAGTTCCGTATAGGCCACCGGGTCGCGCATCGCGCGCTCGCGGCCGTCGACCGTCACATGGGCGTCAAGACCCTGCTTCAGCCAGCCCGGCATCGCCTCCAGCAGCGTCTCCCGCGCGTCCTCCCGGGTGTCCGCGAGCTGCGCCACCCCCGCCGAGACGTGACCGGCGCGCGCGACCGCCTCCGGCGCGTGGCCCGCCGCGCGCGCCTCCGCGCGCCACAGTGCCACCATCTCCGCCTTCTCCTCGTCCCCGCAGTGCATCCCGAGGAGCATCGGCAGCCCCCGGGCCGCGGCCAGGCGCACGCTCGCCGGCGAGGTGCAGGCCACCAGCACCTCCGGGCCCCTGGCACCCTCCAGGCTCTCGTCCGGCCGCGGCACCACCGGCACCTCGCGGAACGAATACCGCTCCCCGGCCGCCCCCACGCTCGGCTCGCGCAGCCAGCGCAGCAGCAGGTCGAGCGACTCGGGGAAGCCGCTCTCATGGGCCTCCAGGCCCGCCCCGAAGACCTCGAGGTCGACCCAGGGCCCGCCCCGGCCCACCCCCAGCGTGAAGCGTCCCCCCGACGTCAGGTGCAGCAGCGCGGCCTGCTCGCCCAGGGCCACCGGGTGCGCGCTGGGCAGCACGCTCACGGCCGTCCCCACCCGGATCCGCCGGGTCCGCCCGAGCAGCAGCGCGGCCAGCGTCACGGCCGACGGACACACGCCGTACGGCACGAAGTGGTGCTCGGCGAGCCATACGGAGTCGAGGCCCGCCTCCTCCGCCACCTCGGCCGAGCGGACCGCCCGGTACAGCGTCTCTCCCTGCCCCTGGCCCGGGAACTGGGCGGCCAGTACGAAAGTTCCCACTCGCATCGCTTGAGCCTCCTTGGGACCGATGCGGCTCTCCCCCCACTACGGCAACAACGTCTGACACGTGCCAAAGGCACGGCCCTCGACGAAATCAGTCCGATTTTCTTCTTGATGTCCCCCGTACGGGTGACGGCCGCGCGCCGAGCGGGACGTGTACCCACGCGCGGGGCCCGTAGGCTGGATGCCGAACCCGACCCCGTACGACCTGTGAGGTGTCCCGTGTCGCCGCGCCACAACCGCCCCCGCGCCGGGGGGAGCCCGGACGAGCGCACCGGGGACCAGTCGGGCCGGTACGGCGGCTTCCAGCGCACCGAGTCGTGGCAGGGCGAGGAGTGGTCGGTGCGCCACGTGGCCGGGGCGAGCGCGGCCGGCAAGCGCTACCGCTGCCCGGGCTGCGACCAGGAGATCCCCTCCGGCGTCCCGCACGTGGTGGCCTGGCCCGAGTTCGGCGGCGTGGACGACCGCAGGCACTGGCACAAGGCGTGCTGGAACGCGAAGGACCGCCGCACCTCCCGGGTGCAGCGGTCCCGCAACGCGCCCCGCCACTGAGCGGGCGGCGTCGGTCAGCCGGTCAGACGTCCCGCCGGTCCAGCAGCGCGAAGGCCGCGCCCAGCACCACCGCCACCGCGATCAGCATGATCCACAGCGGGTCCCAGCCGGCCGGGCCCGAGGTGGTCACCGGGTTGTCGTAGAGCACGCTCAGCTGGCTCGGGATCGAGTACTCGAAGAGCGCCTGGCGCACCCCCTCCAGCTTCTCCGCCACCATGAACAGCGCCAGTACCAGCGGCAGCAGCACCAGGCCGATGGAGGCCGTGATGGCGCCCGCCGAGTGGCGCACGATCGCCCCGACGCCCATCGCGAGCAGCCCGAGCAGCGACAGGTAGAGGCCGACGCCGACGGACGCCCGCAGCCAGGCCTCGGTGGTCGGCGGCGCGGACGTGTCGACCAGCGCGGTCTGCAGCGCGGCCACGATCCCGGCCACCACCGTGGTCAGGACGAAGACCAGGCCCGCGAAGACGATCGCCTTGGCGGCGAGCACCCGGCCGCGGGCGGGGCACGCGGTCAGCGTCGGGCGGATCATGCCGGTGGTGTACTCCGACGTCACCGTCAGCACGCCCAGCGTGATCACGCAGATCGAGCCCAGCAGCGTGCCGAAGAAGCCCAGGCTGAGCACCGTCTGCCCGGAGGTGTCGATCTCGGCGCCGCCCGAGCTGGCCATGTTCACCGCGAGCGCCGTCAGCAGGCCGATGCCGAGCATCAGCAGCACCATCGTACCCAGCGTCCACATCGTGGAGCGCACCGAGCGGATCTTGGTCCACTCGGAGGCCAGGGCGTCGCCGAGGGTGGCCCTGCGGACCGGGATCGGCGACTGGTACGCGTACGTCTCCTGCGTCGGGGTGCTCATCGGGCGTCCTCGGAGTCGTTCTGGACGGGCGGCTGGACCGGGGCGTGCGGGGCCGGGGCGGGGGCGTGTGGGGCCTGGTAGGGGTTGTCCGGCACGGGTCGCTGTCCCGGCGGCGGCGGGGCGTACCAGCCCTGCTGCGGCACGTCCGGCACCGGCTCGGCGGGCGGCGCCCAGCCGGGCGGCGCGGGCTCCAGCAGGCCGGCCCTGGCGTCCGTGGTGGAGCGGTAGTCGACGGCGCCCTGCGTCATGCGCATGTACGCCTCCTCCAGCGACGCCTGGTGCGGCGACAGCTCCCACAGCCGTACGTCGGCGGCGTGCGCCAGGTCGCTGATGCGCGGCAGCGGCAGACCGGTCACCCGCAGCGCGCCGTCCGGCTCCGACAGGACCCGGCCGCCCGCCTCGGTCAGCGCGGCGGCCAGCTTCTCGCGCCCGGCCGGCTCGGTGGCGGAGGCGCGCACCCGGGCGAAGTCGGCCGAGTTCGCGGAGATGAACTCGGTGATGCTCATGTCGGCGAGGAGCTGCCCCCGCCCGATCACGATCAGGTGGTCCGCGGTCAGCGCCATCTCGCTCATCAGGTGCGAGGAGACGAAGACGGTGCGCCCCTCGGCGGCCAGCGCCTTCATCAGGTTGCGCACCCAGAGGATGCCCTCCGGGTCCAGGCCGTTGACCGGCTCGTCGAAGAGCAGCACCTGGGGGTCGCCGAGCAGCGCGGCGGCGATGCCGAGCCGCTGGCCCATGCCGAGCGAGAAGCCCTTGGACCGCTTGTTCGCCACGTCCTGCAGGCCGACCACGCCCAGCACCTCGTCGACCCGGCGGGCCGGGATGCCCGAGAGCTGCGCGAGCGAGAGCAGGTGGTTGCGGGCGCTGCGCCCGCCGTGCACGGCCTTGGCGTCGAGCAGGGCGCCGACCTGGCGCGGCGCGTTGGGCAGCTGCCGGAAGGGGTGGCCGCCGATGGTGACCCGGCCGGCGGTCGGCCGGTCGAGCCCCAGGATCATCCGCATCGTCGTGGACTTCCCGGAGCCGTTGGGCCCCAGGAACCCGGTCACGGCACCGGGCCGCACCTGGAAGGAAAGGTCGTACACGGCCGTCTTGGCGCCGTAGCGCTTCGTCAGGCCGACTGCCTCGATCATTCTCCAGCCCCATCGACAGGAAGGTCGCGGTGGGGCGCGGAGCGGACCGCGGGCAGGCAGGCCGGACGCCCCCGTATGAGTGAGGAGGATATCCAGGCGCTGACGGTTCCGGCCAAGGCTTAACAGGCCAGACCGCTTGCAATCATGCC
Organism: Streptomyces sp. NPDC001941; assembly: GCF_040296945.1. Lineage (NCBI taxonomy): Bacteria > Bacillati > Actinomycetota > Actinomycetes > Kitasatosporales > Streptomycetaceae > Streptomyces > Streptomyces sp. NPDC001941. The sequence continues at coordinate 6,117 of NZ_JBEOYE010000022.1, forward strand.
AAAACGGGTCGAACCGGACGGCTCCGGGAGGGTGCGGCTCAGGAGGCGCCGGGCAGCGACCCGGCGAGCGGCGGCAGGTCGTCGTACAGCCGCAGCTCGGCCGACTCGTCGAGGTACGGCAGGAAGTCCGTCTGCGGCAGCACCCAGCCCTCCTCGCCGAAGACCTGCGTCCCCCGCTCGCGCACCGAGCGGTCCGCGCCCGCCCGGGCCACCCAGCCGGCCGGGTCCGGACCGAGCAGCTCGCGCAGCCGCGGCGAGGCGTCCAGCAGGGAGGCCAGCAGCGCCGACTGGTCCCCGCCGCCCGGCCGCGGGCGGCCGTCGGGCCCGGCGAGCACCCCGTGCGCGCTGAAGTAGATGTACGCGCCGCCCAGGCGCTCCCCGGACGGCATCGTCATCGCGAACGCGTCGCCCGGCAGTATGGCCCGCCGGTAGTCCGGGAACTCGGTCGCGTCCACCGCCTTGAGCTGCTCCTCGTCCAGCCAGGTGACCACCAGCGTCGCCTCCGCGCCCGGGTCGACGTACGGCGTGCCCGCCACGTACCCGGCCGGGCTGATGTGGCCCGAGCAGCCGATGCCGATGCCCCGCACCGTCACCGGCACCATCGGCACCGCCGGGGACAGGTGGAGCCGCGCCAGCTTGTGGCTGACCTGGCCGGGGGAGGCGTTGGAGCCGACCGCCACCACGGGGTGGCGGCGCCCGGTGGTGGCCTGCCCGAGGCCGGTCAGGGCGTCGTCCAGCCGGGTGCGGGCCGCGTCCTGCGCCACGTACCACTGCCCCAGCCTGCCGGGCCGCACGTCGAGCTGGAGCAGGACGTCACCACTGAGCAGGGCCGGCTCCGGCGCCGGGCGCCCGGGGTACGTCAGCGGCTCCACGGCGGGGACGCCGGCCAGCCCCAGCGCCGCCAGGCTGCGGTCCTTGGGGGTTCGCTCCTCCACGAGTCATGCCCTTCGATCGGTCGCGCACAACGGGACAGAGCCTTTCACGGCTCGTCTACCCGCGCGGACGGTACGGGACGACAGGCCCCGTGCGATTGGCGGGGAGCGGGGCGGGGAAGGAAGTCCACCCGCGTCCCGGTGCGCCGGTGGCGCCCCACAACTCCCACGAGAGCGAGGGTAGTTGAGACTTCCCACCGGATGGCTCACCGGGCGCGGCGGCCACCCGCGCTATCGGACGTCGGTTCGCTGGTGGATCGCCGGGCGCACGGTCCACGCGCTGATGCTGATGGCCCTGGGCGCCCTGGCCTCGCTGGCCGCCGTCATCGCCGTCCTGTGGACGCTGACGGAGGACTCGCCGCGGAGCATGGCCACGCGCTTCCGGGACGGCCCCGGGCTGCTCAACCGCGCCCTGGACGCGCTACGCGCCTGCGTCGGCACCGACAGCCTCGGCCCCGAGCCCGACAGCGTGCCGCACGGGCTGCTGGCCACGCTCGCCTCGCTGACCGGCGCGCTGGCCCCCGCCGTCCTGCTCGGCATCGTGCTGATCAAGCTGTTCGCCCTGCGCCCCTTCGTCTGGCGGCGCCGCGCCAGCGTCTCACCGGCGCGCACGGCCGACTTCCCGGTGCCTGCCGGGGACGCGGCCGACCACGCGGTGATCGCCGTGCGCTTCTACAACCACTTCGACAACCTCTCGGTCGTCGACCTGCGGGCCCGGGTCCACCTGCGCTACCTGGAGGCGTCCCCCTACGACCGCAGCCGGGTGGTCTACAAGAAGTGGCTGGAGGTCCTGGACGAGAAGGGGCGGCGGGCCGACGAGCGCAGCTGGCTCGCGGTGGAGAAGGGGGCGCCGTTCACCGTGTGGATCCCGGTGGACGCGCCGGTGGAGCGGCTGCCGTTCACCGAGATCCAGGGCAAGGACCTGTCGGCGGCGACCGGGGCCAAGCTGATGGTCCGGCTGACCGCGCGCACCGTGGGCCTGGGCACCGAGGTGGCCGACGAGCGGTGGTTCGACCTGGCCCCGGAGGCGGACGCCTTCGAGGTCGGCCGCTTCGTGCCGCTGCTGGCCGACCCCGACACCGACGTGTGGACCTGGCAGGGCTGGGAGCGGTTCGACGAGGTCCTGGGGGAGGACGAGCGCTGAGCCGCCCGCCGCCCGCCGCCCCCGCCCGCGCCGGCGGCTCAGGCGTCCCGCTTCCGCAGTAGCAGCAGGCCGCCGAGCAGGGCCGCGATGACCCAGAGCACCATGATGCCCAGCCCCGCCCACGGGCCGTAGGGGGCCTCGTCGGAGCCCATCGCGTCCGGCACCACCTGGAGGATCTGGGAGCCGGCCCGGTCGGGGAAGTAGCGGGCGACCTTCTCGGCCACCGGGACCGCCGAGAGGATGTTGGAGATCAGGAAGAAGAACGGCACCAGGATGCCCAGCGAGAGCATCGAGGAGCGCAGCATCATCGCCACGCCCATCGAGAAGAGCGCGATCAGCCCCAGGTAGAGGCCGCCGCCGATCACCGCGCGCAGCACGTTGTCGGCGCCCAGGGTGGTGCGGTGCTCGCCGAGCAGGGCCTGGCCCAGGAAGAACGCCGCGAAGCTGGTCGCCATCCCGACCACCAGCGCCAGCACGCCCGCCACGAAGACCTTGCCGAACATGAAGGTCGCCCGCTGGGGCACCGCGGCCAGCGAGGTGCGGATCATGCCCGAGGTGTACTCGGTGGAGACCACGAGCACCCCGAAGACCACCATGGCCAGCTGCCCGAGCACCATCCCGGAGAAGCTCATGAAGGTCGGGTCGAAGGTGGCACGCTCCGCGGGCTTCAGGTCGTCGAAGGTCGACTTCATCAGCGCGCACAGCGCGGCGCCCATCGCCACGGTGACGACCAGCGCGCAGACCAGTGTCCACAGGGTCGAGGAGACCGTACGGATCTTGGTCCACTCGGAGCGGAGGACGGCGGGTACCGACGCCATGGCTCAGGCCCCCTCGGGGTCGCGGGGGCCCCACTGCGGGCCCTTGCCGTCGTCCGGGCGCGCCGCGGGCCGCTCGTGCGGGCCCGCGTCGGTGTGCGCGTGGTACTCCACCGCACTCGCCGTCATCTGCATGAACGCCTCCTCCAGCGAGGCCCGCTGGGCGCTCAGCTCGTGCAGCACGATCTGGTGCCGGGCCGCCAGTTCGCCCAGCGCCTCGGTGCTCTGGCCGTCGATCTCCAGGGTTCCGTTGCCCGCCTCGACCGCGGTGATGAAGTTGTCGTGCAGCACGTCCCGCAGCCGTTCCCGCTGCGGCGAGCGCAGCCGTACGTAACTGCGCGAGTTCTGCTGGATGAAATCGGCCATCGAGGTGTCGGCCAGGAGTTTTCCCTGGCCGATGACGATCAGGTGGTCCGCCGTCAGCGCCATTTCGCTCATCAGGTGGGACGAAACGAAGATCGTCCGGCCCTCGGCCGCCAGCGCCTTCATCAGATTGCGGATCCAGTGAATTCCCTCGGGGTCCAGACCATTGACGGGTTCGTCGAACATCAGGATCTCGGGGTCGCCCAGCAGCGCGGAGGCGATTCCCAGCCGCTGCCCCATGCCGAGCGAGAAGCCCTTGGACTTCTTGCGCGCCACGGCCGTCAGGCCGACCGTGTCCAGGACCTGGGAGACCCGGCTCGCCGGGATGCGGTTCGACTGGGCCAGGCACAGCAGGTTGTTGTACGCGCTGCGGCCGCCGTGCATCGACTTCGCGTCGAGCAGCGCCCCGATGTACCGCAGCGGCTCCTGCAGGTCCTGGTAGCGCTTGCCGTCGATCCGCACGCTGCCGCTGGTCGGGTTGTCCAGGCCCAGCATCATCCGCATGGTGGTCGACTTCCCCGCCCCGTTCGGCCCCAGGAAGCCGGTCACCACACCGGGTCTGACCGTGAACGTGAGGCGGTCGACCGCGGTCTTGGTGCCGTAGCGCTTGGTGAGGGCGTCCAGCTCGATCATGCGGCCCACGCTAAAACGGCACAAAGCCCCCCGCCACTCAAGAGGCGGGGGGCCGTGGCCCGTGTCTTCGGATCCGTACGCCCACGGGGGAGGGGCGCGGGAGCGTCAGCGCGACTGCTGGGCCGGGACGCCGCGGGAGACGGGCTCGTCGTCGACCGGGGAGCCGGCGGCGGCGACCGCGGCACCCGTCAGGGTGGCCAGCATCTCGCGGACGTTGGTCAGCTGGGCGTTGATCGAGTCGCGACGGTTCGTCAGCGCCGCCAGCTCGCGCTCCGATTCGCTGCGGATGCGGTCCGCCTTGGCGTTCGCGTCGGCCACGATGTCCTCGGCCTGGCGCTGCGCGGTCTCCACCGTCTGGCGGGCCCGGCGCTCCGCGTCCGTGCGCAGCTTCTCGGCCTCCAGGCGCAGCTGCTCGGCGCGGTGCTCGATCTCCGCCAGGCGCTTCTCGGCCTTCGCCTGACGCGACGCCAGGTCGCGCTCGGACTGCTCGCGGCGCTTGGCCAGGTTCGTCTCGAAGTCCGCGGCGGCCTGGGCGGCCTTGGCGCGGGTCTCCTCGAAGAGCGCGTCGGCCTCCTCGCGCTTGGACTGCGCGTCCTTCTGCGCCTCGGAGCGCAGCGTGGCCGCGTCGCCCTTCGCCTTCTCGACGATGCGGACGCCCTCGTCCTCGGACTTCGCCTTGCGCTCGGCGGCGAACGACTCGGCGTCGTTGCGCACCTGCTGGGCGGCGGACTCGGCCAGCTCGCGGTGCTGCTCGGCGGCGCGACGGGCCTCCTCGCGCAGGTCCTTGGCCTCCTCCTCGGCGAGGCGGAGGATCTTCTCGACGCGCGCGCCGAGCCCGGCGTAGGACGGCTCGGCGTCGCTGACCTGGGCCTGGGCGTTCTGCGTTTCGAGGTGGAGCTCCTCGATGCGCTTTTCCAGAGAGGTGATTCGGGCCAGAGCACTGTCACGGTCGGCGACGAGCTTGGTAATGCGGTCGTCCACCTGACCGCGGTCGTAACCACGCCGCACGAGCTCGAAGCCGAAGGGGGAGGAAGTGTCGCTCATGGGGTTCCTGTCGAATGAGACCGGTGAGGTGTTAGAGGGAATCCTAGGGGCCGGAGCGGCGTGTCATCGAGCGGATGTCGGTTTGATCTGGAGAATGTCCAGCCTTTTGAGTGGCTAGGCCTCCGAGGACTTGCCACTCGAACGTGTAACCCCCGCCGAAGCGCCCGCCTTGACGCCGTCCTTCGCTCCGCCGGAAGGCGTCTCGAAAGATTCCAACGCCTCAAGCACGTCCTGGACACGGGAGATCTCGGCGTTGATGTCCTCGCGGCGGCGCACCAGCACGTCGAGTTCGCGCTTGCCCTCGGTGATCATCTTGTCGGCCTCGCGCTCCGCCTCGGCCTTCACCTTCTCCGCCTCGCGCACCAGCTCGGCCTTCTTCGTCTCCGCCTCCTTGAGCAGCGCCTCGGCCTTCTTCACGGCGGCGATGCGGACCTTGCCCGCCTCCGAATTGGCCTCGGACAGCAGCTCCTTGGACTTCGACTCCGCCTCGGCGCGCTGCTCGGTGGCGGCCTTGACCAGCTTGTCCACGCGCTCGCCGGTCGACTTCATCTGCTCGGACACCTCGCGCCGCGCCCGCTCGTGCAGCTCCTCGATCTCCCCCTCGGTGCGGGCCCGCACCTCCTCCGTGCGCTCCCTTATGGTCGTCGCGTCGTTGCGCGCGCCGACCAGCAGCTCGTCCGCGTCCGCCCGGGCCTTCTCCACCAGCGCGTTGCCGTCCACGGTCGCCTCGGCGACGATCCGCTCGGCCTCCTTGCGGGCCGCGCCGACCATCGTGTCGGCCTGCGCCTCCGCCTCGGTGGTGGCCCGCAGGGCCTCCTCCTGCGCCTTGGCGATCAGCTGGTCGGCCTGCTCCGCCGCGTCCGTGCGGCGCTTGGCGGCCGCCTCGCGCGCCTCGTCCAGCGCCCGGTCCGCCTCGGAGCGCGCCTCCGCGCGCATCTGCTCGGACGCCGACTCGGCGTCCTCCTTGTGCCGCTGGGCCTCGGCGCGGATGCGCTCGGCCGCCTGCTGCGCGGAGCCGACCGTCTCGGCGGCCTCGGCCCGCAGCCGCTCCGCCTCCCCGCTCGCCTCGGCCCGCAGCCGGTCGGCCTCCGCGCTCGCCTCGCCGGTGAGCCGCTCGGCCTCGGCCGTCGAATCCGCCTGGAGCCGCTCGGCCTCGGCCGCCGCCTCGGAGATCAGCGTGTCCGCCTGCCCGGCCGCGTCGGTGCGCGTCTTGTTGGCCGCCTGGTGCGCGGTGTCGGTGATCGACACGCCCTCGGCACGGGCGGTCTCGATCAGCGCCTCCGCGTGCCGCTCGGCCTCCGCCTTGACCTCTTCGGCCTCGGTACGGATCCGGGTGGCGTCGCCCTCCGCGCCCGCCAGCAGCTCCGCGGCCTCGGCGCCGATCCGCTCGGCCTCGCCGGTCGCCTCGCCGACCAGCAGGTCCGCCTGGGCGGCCGCGTCGGAACGGATCCGGTTGGCGTCCTCGCGGGCGTCCGCGCGGGCCCGGGAGGCGTCCTGCTCGGCCGACGCCAGCGCGTCCGTGGCCTCGGTGCGCACCCGCTGCGCGTACTCGGCGGTGTCCGCGCGCAGCTTCTCCGCCTCGGCGATCGCGTCCCCGACCGTCCGCTCGGCCAGCGCCCTGGCCGCCTCCGACTCCTCGGTGGCGCGCGCCCGGGTGCGGTTGGCGTCCTCGGTGGCCCGCTCCCGCTCCTCGTACGCGTCGGAGCGGACCCGGTCCGCCTCCTCCTGCGCCTCGGTACGGGTGCGCTCGGCCGCGTGGTCGGCGGCGCTGCGCAGCCCCGCGACCTCTTCCTCGGCCTGCTCGCGCAGCCCGGCGACGGAGTCCCGCACCTCCTGGGCGGCCCGCTCGGCGGCCGACACCATCTCCGTGGCCCGCCGGTCCGCCTCCTCGACCAGGCGCTGCGCCTCGGCCTGGGCGTCCTCCACGCGCTTGCGGGCGGAGGCGAGCAGCTCCTCGCTCCGCTCGCGGGCGTGCTCGCGCTCCTGGTCGGCCTCGGCGCGCGCGGAGTTCAGCGTCTCCTCGGCCTCGCGCCGGATCCGCTCGGACTGGGTACGGGCGTCGGCCAGGGTCTCCGCGGCCTCCGCGCCGACCCGCTCGGCGGCGGCCGCGGCCTCCGCGCGCAGCCGGTCCGCGCTCTCCTGGGCCTCCGACTTCAGCCGCTCGGCCTCCGCGTCGGCCTCGGCCCGCAGTCGTACCGCCGCGTTCTCCGCCTCGGCCCGGGTCGTCGACGCGTCCCCGGCGGCCTCGGTACGCAGCCGCTCGGCCTCCTGCTCGGCCTGCTCCTGGAGGGTGCGGATGCGCTCGGCGGCCTCGGTGCGCAGCCGCTCGGTCTCCTCGGCGGCCTCGCGGCGGATCCGCTCGCCCTCCGCCCGGGCGTCGGCCAGGCTCTGCTCGGCGCCCGTCAGGCGCGCCTCGGCCTCCGTGTGCAGGCGGGCCAGCTCCTCGGCCGCCTCGGCCTGCCGGGCCGCTATGGCGCGCTCGGTCTCCTGGCGCAGCTCGGCGGCGGCCGTGTCGGCCGCCGCGCGCACCGCGTCGGCCTGCTCGTCGGCCTCGGCGCGCAGCCGCTCGGCCTCGGCGCGGGTGCGCTCCAGGGTCTCCTCGGCCTGCTTGCGCAGCGTGGTGGCGCGCTCGACGGCCTCGGCGCGGGCCTTGTCGCTGTCCGCGGTCGCCCGGGCGCGCAGCTCGTCGGCGTCGGTCCTGGACTTGGTCAGCAGCTCCTCGGCGGTGCGGGCCGCCTCCTCGATCTGCTGGACCGCCTCGCGCCGGGCCTCGCCGCGGATGCGCTCGCCCTCGGCGACCGCCTCGGCGCGCAGCTGCTCGGCCTCGCCGCGCAGCCGCCGGGCCTCCTCCTGGAGCTCGACGGTCTTGGCGCGGTACTCCTCGGTGTCGTCCTTGGCCGCGCCCCTGAGCTCCTCGGCGGTGTCGTGCGCCTGGGCGCGCAGCCGGTCGGCCTCGGTCTCGGCCTCGCGGCGGATCCGCTCGGCCTCCTCGGAGGCCTTGCGGGTGGTGTCCTGGGCGTCCGCGGAGGCCTTGGTGAGGATCTCCTCGGCGCTGCGGGCGGCCTTGGCGAGCTGGGCGGCGGAGTCCTCGGCGGCGGCGGTGCGGGCCTGCTCGCCGGCCTCGTCGACCAGCTTCGCGGCCTCGGCGCGGGCGTCCGCCAGGGACTGCTCGGCCTCGGCCTTGAGGGCCTCGGCCTCCTTGGTGGCCTCGCCGACCAGCCGGGCGATCTCGGACTTGGCGGTACGGGTGCGCTGCTCGTTCGTCGACTCGGCGGAGGCCAGCGTGCGCGACGCGGCGTCCTTGGAGTCGGTGACCAGCCGCTCGGCCTCGGCGCGGGCCTCGCGCAGCTTGTCGTCGGCCTCCTGGATCCGCTGCTCGGCGACCCGGCTCAGCTCGGCGGACTGCTGGCGGGCCTGGTCGGACTCGGCGGTGGTGGAGGCCCGCAGCTGCTCGGCGTGGCTGGTGGCCTCCTGGGCCTGGTTGGAGGCCGCGGTGAGCAGCCGCTCGGCGTCCTTGCGGGCGCGCAGCAGCAGGGCCTCGGCCTCGGTGCGGGCCTGCTCGGCCTCGGAGGTCATCCGGCGCCGGGTCTCCTCGGCGACCCGGGTGGCCTCGGCGCGGGCGGCGTTCAGCGCCTGCTCGGCCTCGGCGCGGGACTCGTCGAGGAGGCGGCGGGCCTGCGACTCGGTGCGGGCCCGCAGCTGCTCGGCCCAGGCCACGTTCTCGTTGACGTGCGCCTCGACGGTCTGGCGGCGCTCGGCCAGCTCCTGGTCCAGGCGCTGGCGGCGCTGCACCGCCTCGGTGTGCAGCTCGGACTGGAGCCGGGCCTGGTGCTCGGCGTGCTCCTGGAGGATCCGCTGCGTCTGGGCGCGGGCGTCGCGCAGCTCGCGCTCGGCGTCCGCGCGCAGCTGGTCGGCCTGCACCTGCGCGTTGCGCAGCAGCTGCTCGGCCTGGTAGCCGAGGTCCGCGCTGTCGTAGGACGAGGGCCTGGACGCGATGGTGCGCCGCGCCTCGTGCAGCTTGGCGCGCAGCACCTCGACCTGGTAACCGAGGTCATCGGCGTGCTGGACGGCCTTCTCCCGCTCGGTCTTCAGCCGGTCCATCTCGGCTTCGAACCGCGAGAGGTGGTCGTCAGCTCGGTGGCGTTCCTGGCCTTCGTAGCCCCGCACTGCGCGGTCCCATCCGTCCCCTGGTCGCAACTTTCCGAACGAGTACCGCTCCTGGCGAACGGCCCCCCGGGGAATGGTGTCAGATCAACTGTGAGGACGCGGCACGGCCCCGTTCCGGCCCCGGCCCGGAGCCGCCCACTCTACCGGGCCAGGAATCCGGAGGTCAGTGCTCCGCTGAGGACGGGTCGGCGGAGGTCACCAGCTCGGTGAGCACGCCGTGGCAGTCCTTGGGGTGCAGGAAGGTGATGCGCGAGCCCATGGAGCCGATGCGGGGCTGGTCGTACAGAACCCGCACACCCTTTTCACGGATGGCCGCGGAGTCGGCGTCGACGTCCGCGGTGCCGAAGGCGATGTGGTGCACGCCCTCGCCGTTCTTGGCCAGCCACTTGCCCACCGCGGAGTCCTCGCGGGTGGGCTCAAGGAGCTGGAGGTAGGAGGCGCCGCCGTCGGACGTCTCGTTGATCTTGAGCATGGCCTCGCGCACGCCCTGCTCCTCGTTGACCTCGGTGTGGAACACCTCGAAGCCGTACGTCGCGCGGTAGAACTCGACGGTGGCGTCGAGGTCGTGACAGGCGATCCCGATGTGGTCGATTCTCGTCAGCATGCCCCCAGTGCAGCGCTCCGCACGGCGGTTACGCAACGTGCGCGCGATCACACTCACGGGCCGGTGACCGTCGCCGTACCGCTCAGTACATTGAGGTAAACCCTCGTTCACTCCTCATCTCCAAGGGGCTGTGCCTCATGTCTCGAACGACCGGTACCACCTCCGTCATCGTCGCGGGAGCACGGACGCCCATGGGCCGTCTTCTGGGCTCTCTCAAGTCGTTCTCCGGCGCGGACCTGGGCGGCTTCGCCATCAAGGCCGCCCTGGACCGGGCCGGCATCGGCGGCGACCAGGTGCAGTACGTGATCATGGGGCAGGTGCTCCAGGCGGGGGCCGGTCAGATCCCCGCGCGCCAGGCGGCCGTCAAGGCGGGCATCCCCATGAGCGTCCCCGCGCTCACGGTCAACAAGGTGTGCCTCTCCGGCCTCGACGCGATCGCGCTGGCCGACCAGCTGATCCGCGCGGGCGAGTTCGACGTCGTGGTGGCCGGCGGCCAGGAGTCCATGACCAACGCCCCGCACCTGCTCCCCAAGTCCCGCGAGGGCTACAAGTACGGCGCCGTGGAGATGCTCGACGCGATGGCCCACGACGGCCTGACCGACGCCTTCGAGGGCATCGCCATGGGCGAGTCCACCGAGAAGCACAACACCCGCCTGGGCATCGCCCGCCCCGCGCAGGACGAGGTCGCCGCCCTGTCCCACCAGCGGGCCGCCGCCGCCCAGAAGAACGGCGTCTTCGAGGCCGAGATCACCCCCGTGGAGATCCCGCAGCGCAAGGGCGACCCGGTCCTCTTCTCGCAGGACGAGGGCATCCGCGCCGAGACCACCGCCGAGTCCCTCGGCAAGCTGCGCCCGGCCTTCGCCAAGGACGGCACCATCACCGCCGGCACCTCCTCGCAGATCTCCGACGGCGCCGCCGCGGTCGTGGTGATGTCCAAGGCCAAGGCCGAGGAGCTGGGCCTGGAGTGGATCGCCGAGATCGGCGCCCACGGCAACGTGGCGGGCCCGGACAACTCCCTGCAGTCCCAGCCGTCCAACGCCATCCGGCACGCGCTCGGCAAGGAGGGCCTGGACGTCGCCGACCTCGACCTGATCGAGATCAACGAGGCGTTCGCCGCGGTCGCCGTGCAGTCAATGAAGGACCTCGGCGTCTCCCCGGAAAAGGTGAACGTCAACGGCGGCGCGATCGCCCTCGGCCACCCCATCGGCATGTCCGGCGCCCGCATCGTGCTGCACCTGGCCCTGGAGCTGAAGCGGCGCGGCGGCGGCGTCGGCGCGGCGGCCCTGTGCGGCGGCGGCGGCCAGGGCGACGCGCTGATCGTGAAGGTCCCGGGCAAGTAGTTCTCCGTACGTACGTCTCGCGAGGAGCGGTGGTCATGGTGGACGTCCCTGAGCTGGTGGCCCGGGCGAGGGAGGGCAGGCCGCGCGCCGTGGCCCGGCTGATCTCGCTCGTGGAGGGGGCGTCCCCGCAGCTGCGCGAGGTGATGGCGGAGCTGGCGCCGCTGACCGGCGGGGCGTACGTGGTCGGCCTGACCGGGTCCCCGGGCGTCGGCAAGTCCACCACCACCTCCGCGCTGGTCTCCGCGTACCGCAGGGCGGGCAAGCGGGTCGGCGTCCTCGCCGTCGACCCGTCCTCGCCGTTCAGCGGCGGCGCGCTGCTCGGGGACCGGATCCGGATGGCCGACCACGCCTCCGACCCCGGGGTGTACATCCGCTCCATGGCCACCCGCGGGCACCTGGGCGGGCTGGCCTGGGCGGCGCCCCAGGCCATCCGCGTCCTGGACGCGGCCGGGTGCGACGTGGTCCTGGTCGAGACGGTCGGCGTCGGCCAGTCCGAGGTGGAGATCGCCGCCCAGGCGGACACCTCCGTGGTGCTGCTCGCCCCCGGCATGGGCGACGGGATCCAGGCGGCCAAGGCCGGGATCCTGGAGATCGGCGACGTGTACGTGGTGAACAAGGCGGACCGGGACGGGGCCGACGCCACGGCCCGCGAGCTCAACCACATGCTGGGCCTCGGGGAGTCCCGGGGGCCGGGCGACTGGCGCCCCCCGATCGTCAAGACGGTCGCGGCGCGCGGCGAGGGCGTGGACGAGGTCGTGGAGGCGCTGGAGAAGCACCGGGCCTGGATGGAGGAGGGCGGCGAGCTGGCCGCCCGGCGGGTGCGCAGGGCGGCGCGCGAGGTGGAGACGATCGCGGTCACCGCCCTGCGCGAGCGCATCGGCGACCTGCGCGGCGACCGCCGCCTGGACGCGCTGGCGGCGCGCATCGCGGCGGGGGAGCTGGACCCGTACGCGGCGGCGGACACGCTGGTGGAGGGGCTGACGGGGGAGTAGCCCGCGCGGGCCGGGACACCCGGGCCGACCCGCCCCCCACACCCCGCACCCACCCTGAACCCCGTTTCAGGTGGGGCCTGGGAGGCTGGGGGCATGCGTCTGTTGATCGTCGAGGACGAGAAGCGCCTCGCCCTCTCCCTCGCCGCCGGCCTCCGCGCCGAGGGCTACGCCGTCGACGTCACCCACGACGGCCTGGACGGGCTGCGGCTCGCCGGCACCGAGGCGTACGACCTCGTCGTGCTCGACATCATGCTCCCCGGCATGAACGGCTACCGCGTCTGCGCCGCCCTGCGCGCGGCGGGCCACGACGTGCCCGTGCTCATGCTCACCGCCAAGGACGGCGAGTACGACGAGGCCGAGGGGCTCGACACCGGCGCCGACGACTACCTGACCAAGCCGTTCTCGTACGTCGTGCTGCTCGCCCGGGTCCGCGCGCTGCTGCGCCGCCGCCCGCGCCCCGCCCCCGCCGTGCTGCGCGCCGGGGACCTGGGCGTGGACACCGGGTCGCGCCGGGTGCACCTGGGCGAGGCGGAAGTGGTGCTCACCACCAAGGAGTTCGCGGTCCTGGAGCAGCTCGCCGCGCGCGCCGGGGAGGTGGTGTCCAAGGCCGAGATCCTGGAGCACGTCTGGGACTTCGCCTACGAGGGCGACCCCAACATCGTCGAGGTGTACGTCAGCGCCCTGCGCCGCAAGCTGGGCGCCGACCGGATCAGCACCGTGCGCGGCGCCGGGTACCGGCTGGAGGCCCGGTGAGGCGGCTGCTCGGCTCGGTGCGGGCCCGCACCGCGCTGGGCGCCACCCTGGTCGTCGCGCTCGCCCTGGTGGCCGCCGGGGCCGCCCTGCTCCTGGTGCTGCGCGGCACCCTGGTCGAGCAGGCGGGCCTGCAGGCCAACGTCGCGGCCCGCTCCGTCGCCTCCCAGCTCGCCTCGGGCACCCCCTACGACCGGCTCGACCTGCCCGACGACACCGAGGAGCACCCGGTCCAGGTCGTCGACGCCGACGGCCGGGTGGTGGCCCTGGGCCGGGGCGTCGAGCGCATCGCGGGCACCGCCTCGCCCGGGGTGCGGGTGCTCCCTCCCGGCGCCGCGGACCGCGCGGGCGGCGCGGGCACGGTCGCCGAGGCCGCCGCCTACTCCAGCGGGGACGTCACGGTCGACGGGGACACCGCCACGTACCGCTTCGCCGCCGTCCGGGCCACCACCCCCGGCGGCGACCCGCTCACCGTCTACGCGGGCGCCGCGCTCACCGGCGAGAAGGCGACGGTCTCCGGGGTGACCGAGGCGATGCTGGCCGCCTTCCCGGTGCTGCTGGCCGTCGTCGCGGGCGTCACCTGGCTGGTGACCCGGCGGGCGCTGCGGCCGGTCGAGGGCATCCGGCGCGAGATGGCCGCGATCACCGCGTCGGAGGACCTGTCGCGACGGGTCCCCGTGCCCCTCTCGCGGGACGAGATCGCCGGCCTGGCCCGTACGACCAACGAGACCCTGGCGGCCCTGGAGGCCTCCGTGGAGCGCCAGCGCAGGTTCGTCGCGGACGCCTCGCACGAGCTGCGCAGCCCGATCGCCTCGCTGCGCACCCAGCTCGAAGTGGGCGCGGCGCACCCGGAGTTGCTGGACGTGGAGGGGGCGGTGCAGGACACCGTACGGCTCCAGCGCCTCGCCGCCGACCTGCTGCTGCTCGCCCGCCTGGACGCGGGGGAGCGGCCCGGGCGGGCGCGGGTGGACCTGGGGCGGCTCCTGGAGCAGGAGGCGGAGCGGCGCGGCGGGGACCGGGTGCCGCTGCGGGTGGTGGCCGCGCCGGGCGTCGAAGTCCTCGGCTCGCGGGGCCAGTTGACCCGGGTCCTGGCCAACCTGCTGGACAACGCCCAGCGGCACGCGGAGACCGGGGTGGCGGCGGAGGTGGCGGCCGGGTCCGGTGGCGCCGTCCTGACGGTCACCGACGACGGGGCCGGGGTGCCCGAGGGGGAGCGGGAGCGGGTCTTCGAGCGCTTCGTCCGCCTCGACGACGCCCGTACCCGCGACGAGGGCGGCGCGGGCCTGGGCCTCGCCATCGCCCGCGACATCGCCCGCCGCCACGGCGGCGACCTGACGACGACGCCCGCCCACCCGCAGGGGGCCTGCTTCGAACTGCGGCTGCCTGAAGCGGACTAGGGAGTGCGTGGGGGTCGGCGGACGGAGTCCGGCGCGGCGGGCCGAAGCCTGCGGAGCAGTGCGAGGCGCGCCATCGGGAGGGGTCATCGCCCGCCGCCACGGCGGCGACCTGACGACGACGCCCGCCCGCCCGCAGGGGGCCCGCTTCGAACTGCGGCTGCCTGCGGCCGACTGAGGCAACTTCCGCCGCCCCCGCGGTCGTCAGGCCTTGCCGCGCTGCGTGCGGAGGTGGTCGGCGACCGGCTTCAGGGACTCGCGCAGGTCCGCCAGGGCCTCCGGGGTCATCAGGTCGATGAAGTGCTTGCGCACCGACTCGACGTGGTGCGGGGCGACCTTGCGCATCGTCGCCATGCCCTGGTCGGTCAGGACCGCGTACAGCCCGCGCCGGTCCGACTCGCAGTTCTCGCGGCGCACCAGCCCCGCGCTCTCCATGCGGGTGATCTGGTGCGAGAGCCGGCTCTTGGACTGCAGGGTCGCCGCCGCCAGGTCGCTCATGCGCAGCCGCTGGTCGGGCGACTCCGACAGGTTGACCAGGATCTCGTAGTCGTTGTTGGTCAGGCCGAACGGCTGGAGGTCCTTCTCCATCTGGTACGTCAGCAGCCTGTTGACGTCCAGGTAGGTGCGCCAGGCGCACTGCTCGGCATCGGTGAGCCAGGGGGTGGCCGTCTCGGTCTCCATGAGTGGATTCTACCTAAGAAGTTGAATACTGGACGAAGTCTGGGGGTGTGACGCCCGGCACGCGCCCCCGCCGGCCGTCGACTCCCGGTCACCAGGGCCCAGGGGCGCAGGCGTTCGAGGGCGTCACACTCCGCAGACTACCGCTCACAGGCCGAAGCGACGCTGGAGGTCCCCCAGCTGTCCGGGAAGGCGCGGTACCCCCGCGCCCTGCCCCGCCCCCGGGCCGTGGCCGGAACCCGACCCGCCCGGCACACCCGGCTCGTGCGGCACCGCGCCCGTCGCCTGGTCCGCCATCAGCACCTCGGTGGACTGCAGCAGCACCGTCCCCGCGCCCACGAACTCGAACTGGTGCTCCTCGCCCGAGACCCCGCCGAGCCCGGTCATCGACCGCAGCCCGCCCAGCACCCCGGTCAGGTACCCGTGGTCGTAGTGGTGGCACGGCGACGGGCAGTCGGCCCAGCCCACCAGTGCCTGCGGGTCCACCCGCAGCGGCGGCTCCATGAAGACCACCGGCCCGTTGGACGCCGCCACGAACTTCCCGGTGCCGATCAGCGTCAGGAACCCCGGCACGATCGACTGCTTCAGCGAGAGCGAGGGCTGGAACGCCAGCAGGTTCCCCGCCCGGATCGTCAGGTTGCCCTCGTCCAGGTCGAAGGAGTTGACGTCGAAGGCCCGGTCGGCGAGCAGCATCTTGCCGCTGCCCTCCGCCACCACCCAGTCACTGGCGTGCAGCGGCGAGTGGAACGCCGTGCGCACCAGCCGGTCCAGCCGTCCGTGGCCGATGCCGTTGAACTCCATCGACCCGTAGTAGGCGATCATCTTGCCCTTCTGCAGGAACCACTGGGAGCCCTTGAGCTCCACGCAGAAGGTGTACGAGTTGACGTTGTCGTCCGACGGCAGGGAGTGCGGGTCGAAGACCACCGGGCCGCTCACAGCTTCTCCTCCGACGCCTGGACGTACACCGCACCGCTGCCGCTCAGCTCCAGCTGGAACGCCTCGCCCGAGCCGCGCCCCACCATGTCGCGCCAGCCCAGCGCGGTGGAGAGCTTGTTGCGCACGTCCCCGTGGTGGGCGACGTACGCCTGCGGGTCCACGTGGACCGCGCGCCCCGGCGTGATCGGCAGCTCGATCACCCCGCCGTGGGCCATCACCGCGACCGAGCCGTGGCCCTTGAGGGTCGTGGTGAACAGGCCCTGGCCGGTCACCTGGCCGCGCACCATGCCCATCACCCCGCCCTGCGAGCCCAGGAACATGGTGCCCTGCTGGAGGGTGCCGTCGAAGGCGAGCAGCCGGTCCGCCTCCACGTACAGGGTGTCGCCGGTGAGCGCGATCACCTGGATGTGGTGGCCGCCGTGCCCGAACATCACCGTGCCGCTGCCCTCGACCGTCATCAGCGGCGTCGCCTCGTTCGCCACCCGGCGCCCGATCATCGACATCAGGCCGCCCTGGCCGCCGCCGATGTTCGGCGTGAAACTGACGTCGCCCCGGTAGGCGAGCATCGCGCCCCGCTGGCTGAACATCTTCTGGCCGGGGACCACCGTGGCCTCGACCATCTTGGAGTTGACCTCGCGGAAGGGCATCAGACGTCCCCGCCGATCGTGTTGCGCTCGCTGGGCTGCACGTACACCAGGCCGTCCCCCTCGAAGCGGATCTGGAAGGCCTCGCCGCCGCCCTCGCCCAGCAGGGTGCGGAAGGTGACGCCGGACTGGAAGTGCTGCTGGAGGTTGCCCTGGTGCGCGATGTACGCGCCGGGGTCCACCGACAGCGGGTACTGCGGGGTCACCCGCAGCACCACGGCCGGGCCGTCGGACATGATCGCGGCCTGGCCGCTGCCCTCGACGGTGGTGGTGAACAGGCCGTTGCCACTGGCGCCGCCGCGCAGCCCGGTGAAGGTGGTCCCGGTGCGCAGGCCGGCGTCGGTGCACAGCAGGTTGCTGGCCTCCACGTACAGCTTGTCGCCGTGCAGGGTGACCAGGTTGATCTCGGAGGCCCGGTCGGCGAAGTAGCAGGTGCCCTGCCCCTTCACCTCCATCACCGTCATCTGCTCGCCGGTGAGGCGCCGGGTGACCATGCCGCGCAGGCCCTCGCCGCCGCCGGACATCTTCTTGAAGGCCATCTGCCCGTCGTACGCCACCATCGAACCGTTCTTCGCCTTGACGGCGTCCCCGGTCATGGTGACGGCGAGCGTCTTGCTGCCCTGGAGTCGGAACGTTGCCACGGGGCGACGTTACTTGTACCGGGGCGCCTGGAGAAGGGCCTCTTCGTCCGGGGCCCGGGACCCGGCTAAAAGGCTGGCAAAGGCGGCTGCCACAATGGCACGGACGCTTGTGCGCGCGTTCACAAGATCGCCGCCCGCAAGAGCACCGGCCCCCTCCCACCGAAGGTGACCCCGTGGACCTCAAGACCGCCTCCGCCCTCCACCGACTCCGACTCGTCTCCGCGCCGGAGGCCGTCTCCTTCCTGGTGCTGCTCGTCTGCTCCGTGCTCAAGCGCACCACGACCTTCGACGCGGTGCCCGTGATGGGCGCGGTGCACGGCGTGCTCTTCGTGATCTACGTGCTGTTCTGGGCCGACGCCTGGAACCGCACCAAGTGGGACCTGAAGACCGCCGCCCTGTACTTCGTGCTCTCCGTGCTGCCCTTCGGCGGCTTCTACGCCGAGCGCAAGCTCAAGCGCGCCGCCGAGGACGAGGTCATCGCCTCCCGCGCCCGCGCCGAGGGCAAGGTGAGCGCGTGATCGTCGCCTTCTCCGTCACCCCGCTCGGCGTCGGCGAGGAGGTCGGCGAGTACGTGGCCGACGCGGTCCGCGTGGTGCGCGAGTCCGGGCTGCCGAACCGCACCGACGCCATGTTCACCTCGGTCGAGGGCGAGTGGGACGAGGTCATGGACGTCGTCAAGCGCGCCGTCGCCGCCGTCGAGGCCCGCGCCCCGCGCGTCTCGCTGGTGCTCAAGGCCGACGTCCGCCCGGGCGTCACCGACGGCCTGACCAAGAAGGTCGAGACCGTGGAGCGCCACCTCGCCGGCTGACCCGCCGTGCCCCGAAGCCCCCCGAGCCCCCGTCCGGCAGACCGGACGGGGGCTCGGTCGCGTACGGCGGGGCTCGGCTGCGTATGGGGGACAAAAACCGCCCTCACGGACGCCTCAAGTCGACACGCCGGTGAATCTCCCCTTTTGTGAGGACATATCGACCTCGCTCGAGAGCAGGAGGCACCGTGCCGCCCGAGGGCTACGACTACGAGACCCACAGCCGGTTGGCGGGTCCGCTGACCGAACCGGACGAGCAGCAGCCGTACCGCGTCGGCTACCGGAGTCTGCTCTCGAAGGAGCCCCACCGAATACGCGCGGTCCTGCTGATGTGCCTGGCCCCGGTCTTCTCGGCGGTCCTGCTGGTCTACCTCGTCTGGCCCTCCCACTGGACGGTCCGCGAGGGCGGCGACCGCTGGCTGATCAGGTTCGACACCGTGATGCTGGTGTCGATCGGCCTCATCTGCTTCTTCATGCTGGTCAACGTGACCTCGATCGCCCACGCGACGCTGGTCGCCCGCGACCCGATCCCGGTGTACCCCGAGAAGGGCACCCGGGTCGCCTTCCTCACCACGTACGTCCCGGGCAAGGAACCCCTCTCCATGGTGCGCAATACCCTGGAGGGCGCGGTGCGCCTCAGGCACGACGGCCACCTCGACGTGTGGCTGCTCGACGAGGGCGACGACGAACGGGCCAAGGCGCTCTGCGAGGAGCTGGGGGTCCGCCACTTCACCCGCAACGGCGTCCCCGAGTGGAACCGCAAGAAGGGCCCGCACAAGGCCCGCACCAAGCACGGCAACTACAACGCCTGGCTCGCGATGCACGGCGACGACTACGAGTACTTCGCCTCGGTCGACACCGACCACGTGCCGCTGGAGAACTTCCTGGAGCGGATGCTCGGCTACTTCCGCGACCCCGACATCGCCTTCGTCGTCGGACCGCAGGTGTACGGCAACTACGACACCGCCGTCACCAAGGCCGCCGAGTCGCAGCAGTTCCTCTTCCACGCGCTGATCCAGCGCGCGGGCAACCGCTACAAGGCGCCGATGTTCGTCGGCACCAACAACGTGGTCCGCATCAGCGCCCTGCGCCAGGTCGGCGGCCTGTACGACTCGATCACCGAGGACATGGCGACCGGCTTCGAGCTGCACCGCAGGCGCAACCCCGCCACCCGCCGCTTCTGGCGCTCGGTCTACACCCCCGACGTGCTCGCGGTGGGCGAGGGCCCCAACTCCTGGACCGACTTCTTCACCCAGCAGCTGCGCTGGTCCCGGGGTACCTACGAGACGCTGATCAAGCAGTACTGGAAGGCACCCTTCCGGGTTCCGCCGGGCCGGCTGCTCAACTACACGCTGATGCTCGTCTACTACCCGATGACGGCGGTCAACTGGTTCCTCGGCATCCTCAGCTGCGTCCTCTTCCTGTGGCTCGGCGCCTCCGGCACCCAGGTCTCCTCCGCGGTCTGGCTGATGATCTACAGCGACGCCGTGGCGCTCCAGATCGGCCTCTACCTCTGGAACCGCCGCCACAACGTCTCGCCCCACGAGCCCGAGGGCTCCGGCGGCCTGGCCGGCATGGCGATGTCCGCCCTGTCCGCGCCGATCTACCTCAAGTCCCTCACCTCCGCGGTGCTGCGCACCCGGGGCCGCTTCGTGGTCACGCCCAAGGGCGGCGAGGCCAGCCCCGACCGGCTGATGACCTTCCGCATCCACCTGTTCTGGGCGGCGGTCCTGGTCGCGTCCCTGGTGGCCTCCGTCCAGCTCGGCCACACGCACGCCGCGATGCGCACCTGGGCGGTGCTCGCCCTGGTGATCGCGCTCGCGCCGGTCGGCATCTGGTGCTGGACCACGGTGCGCGAGCGGCGGGAGCGGGCCAGGGCCCGCAAGCGGGCGGAGGAGCCGGAGCGGGCGTTGGCCACCACCACGGGAGGTAACTGAGCATGGCGTACCGGCCGTCCAAGAAGTTCAAGAAGACCCTGCTCGGCGGTGGCGCGGTGCTGCTGCTCGCCGCGCTCAACGCCCCGGCCGCGCTCTCCTTCGCCGAGGAGAAGTACCACGACTACAAGATCGCGCAGCCCGGCTACAAGGCGAAGTACGGCTCGTGGGACGAGCTGGAGGTGCCCGCCGAGTTCCGCATCAACGCCATCCACGCGGCCCTGTTGCACACCGGCAAGGTGCTGCTGATCGCGGGCTCGGGCAACAACCAGAAGAACTTCGACGCGGGCACCTTCGAGACCATCCTGTGGGACCCGGCGAAGAACACCTTCAAGAAGATCCCCACCCCGGAGGACTTCTTCTGCGCCGGCCACTCCCAGCTGCCCGACGGCCGGCTGCTCGTGGCCGGCGGCACCGCCCGCTACGAGGTGCTCGACGGCACGGTCAAGCGCGCGGGCGGCGGCATGCGGGTCAAGAACGAGGACCCCGACCAGCCCGTCACCCTGAAGAAGGGCACGGTCTTCCGCTCGCCCTCCGGGGTGGAGTACGTCTCCAAGTTCGACGTCACCGTGCCCAAGGCCAAGCGCGAGTTCGAGATCTCGTACTTCGCCAGCGGCCAGATGCGGCCCTGGAAGACCAAGGTGACCGCGGCCGAGTCGCGGGTCTTCGTGGAGGCGAAGGACGAGGGCCCCAAGGCCCTGACGACCGAGGCCGCGCAGTACGAGGTGGTCGGCCTCAAGGGCGACGAGGCGGACAACGTCTACGGCCTCGCCCAGAAGATCACCACGGAGAAGCAGGACTTCCAGGGGATCAAGGCGGCGTACGAGTTCGACCCCAAGGCCGAGCGGTACATCCCGGTGGCGCCGATGAAGGACGCCCGCTGGTACCCGACGCTGACCTCCCTGGAGGACGGCAAGGTGCTCGCGGTCTCCGGCCTCAACGACGTCGGCGACGTGGTGCCCGGCGACAACGAGATCTACGACCCGGAGACCAAGAAGTGGTCCAAGGGGCCCTTCCGGTACTTCCCGACCTACCCCGCGCTCTTCCTCACCAAGGGCGGCAAGCTCTTCTACACCGGCTCCAACGCGGGCTACGGACCGGCCGAGAAGGGCCGTGCGCCGGGCCTGTGGGACCTGGAGAAGAACACCTTCACCAAGGTCGGCGGGCTGGCCGACACCGACCAGCTGGAGACCTCCTCCTCGCTGCTGCTGCCGCCCGCGCAGGACCAGAAGCTGATGGTGCTGGGCGGCGGCGGGGTCGGCGAGTCCCCGAAGTCGACGGCCCGTACGGCGATCATCGACCTCAAGGCCGACAACCCGGCGTTCAAGGACGGCCCGAAGCTGCCGCAGGGCACCCGCTACCTGAGCAGCGTGCTGATGCCGGACGACACGGTCTTCACCTCCGGAGGGTCGGAGGAGTACCGGGGCCGCAGCGGCTCGGACGTGCTCAAGGCGCAGTTCTACGACCCGAAGACGAACGCCTTCACCCCGGCCGCCGACCCGAGCGTGGGCCGCAACTACCACTCGGAGGCGCTGCTGCTGCCCGACGGGCGGGTGGCGACGTTCGGCTCGGACCCGCTCTTCGACGACGCCGACAACACCAAGCTCGGCACCTTCGAGCAGCGCGTGGAGGTCTTCACGCCGCCCTACCTGGAGCGCGGCGCGCAGAGCCGGCCGGTGCTCGGCGAGGGGCCCGAGGTGCTCGGCCGCGACGGCAAGGCCACCTTCCGCACCCAGGACGCGGCGCGGATCACCAAGGTGCGGCTGATGCGGCCCAGCGCGGTCACCCACACCACGGACGTGGAGCAGCGCTCGATCGAGATGACGCTGACCAAGTCCGCCGGCGCGGTCACGGTGGAGGCGCCGCGCGACCGCGCGGTGGTGCCGCCGGGCTGGTACATGATGTTCGCCGTCGACCAGAACGGCACCCCGTCGGTCGCCAAGTGGATCCGGGTCGACTAGGCCGGCCCCTTCGGAAGGCCCCGGCTACGAACCGGCCCGCTTGGCGAGGCCCAGGGCGTAGTCGGGCCACCAGGTCCCGGCGGCCGGGCCGCCCCGGCAGGTGCCGTCCGAGTCGCCGGGGCGCTTGATCCACAGGATCGCGTCGATCAGGCCGTCCCCGGTGCGCGTCGTCGGGGGCGTCCCGAGCGCCCGCCCCGGCGGGTTGCACCAGGCCTCCTGCCGGTCACCCGGCAGGGGGCCGTCGCCGTTGCGGGAGGTGTCCATCGTGTAGTGGGCGCCGCCGAGCAGCGCGGAGAGCTTGGCGCCGTAGGCGCGCACGTCCGGGTCGCGCTGGAAGTTGGAGACGTTCAGCGAGAAGCCGTCGGCCCGGTCCAGGCCGGAGCGCTTGAGCGGTTCCACCAGCTTGCCCGGGTCGGGGATCCAGGCCGGGTTCCCGGCGTCCAGGTAGACCTTGGTGCGGGGCTGCTTCTTGAGCCGGTCGATCGCCCCGGACAGCAGCCTGCTGCGCTGCTCGTGGTACTCGGCGGGGGTGCAGCCGTCCACCATGTGCGGCACGGCGTCGGGCTCCAGGACGACCAGCGCGGGGGCGTCGCCGATGGCCCCGGCGAACTTCTCCACCCAGCCCTGGTAGTACGCCTCGTCGTGCGCGCCGCCGGCCGAGTAGGAGCCGCAGTCGCGGTGGATGATGTTGTACGCGACGAGCACCAGGGTGTGCCCGGACTTCGCGGCGGCCCCCGCGGCGCGGGAGATCTCCGGGGCCGGGTCGTCGCCCGCGGGCCAGTCGGCCACCGGTCGTTCGGAGATCCGCTTCAGGGCGGCGGCGTCCTCGGTGCGGCCCTGCTGCTCGTACTGGCGGACCTGGCGGGCCGCGTCGCTCTCGGGGTCGACCCAGAACGGCGAACCGCCCGCGGGCTCGCCCCGCGCGGCGGTCGCGGAACCGCCGGAGGGCTCGCCCGACGAGGAGCAGGCGGCCAGCAGCGCGGCGGCGAGCAGGGCGCAGGAGCCCCGGGCGACGAGGACGGGGAACGTGCTGCGGCGGGACATGCAGCCCCCTCGGGCGACGACGGACAGACCGGCACATCGTGACATAAGGGGCAATTGGTGGGGCGCTGCGACACCGGGGCGGGCCGGTCCGGGTCGCGCGGGGGTCCGGGTACCGAAGGACGAGACGAGGCTGCCCGGCATGTGACCAGTGGGTAAGGTCGAGGCGTGCCGAAGCCCCTCAGTCTCCCGTTCGACCCCATCGCCCGCGCCGACGAGCTGTGGCAGCGCCGCTGGGGTCCCGTGCCGTCGATGGCCGCGATCACCTCGATCATGCGTGCGCACCAGATCCTGCTGGCCGAGGTGGACTCCGTCGTCAAGCCGTACGGGCTGACCTTCGCGCGCTACGAGGCGCTGGTGCTGCTCACCTTCTCCAAGGCGGGCGAGCTCCCGATGTCCAAGATCGGCGAGCGGCTGATGGTGCACCCGACCTCGGTCACCAACACCGTGGACCGGCTGGTGCGCTCCGGGCTCGTCGCCAAGCGGCCCAACCCCAACGACGGGCGCGGCACCCTGGCGTCGATCACGGAGAAGGGCCGCGAGGTGGTCGAGGCGGCCACCCGCGACCTGATGGGGATGGACTTCGGGCTCGGGGCGTACGACTCCGAGGAGTGCGCAGAGATCTTCGCAATCCTGCGCCCGCTGCGGGTGGCGGCGAGCGACTTCGAGGAGAAGTGAGCGGCGGGACCGGGGGAGCGGTGAGGGGCGCCGGGCGCGCCTGACCCGTACGAAGATCGCCCGGAACGGGCGGTTACGCTCGTAGCCATGAAATCCAGCGTGCTGACCCGCTACCGCGTCATGGCCTACGTGACCGCCGTCATGCTCCTGATCCTGTGCGCGTGCATGGTCGCGAAGTACGGCTTCAAGACGGGCGAGGACCTGACCTTCGTGGTCTCCCAGATCCACGGCGTGCTCTACATCATCTACCTGATCTTCGCCTTCGACCTGGGCTCCAAGGCCAAGTGGCCGTTCGGCAAGCTGCTGTGGGTGCTGCTCTCCGGCACCATCCCGACCGCCGCGTTCTTCGTCGAGCGCAAGGTCGTCCGCGAGGTCCAGCCGCTGCTGGTCGACGGCCGCCGGGCCGCCCCCGCGAAGGCGTAGCCCCCGCCGCACCCCCGCCCGGGAGTGATCCCGGGCGGTTCGCCATCGACATTTACTAGGACGTCCTAGTAAATTCGAAGGCATGGACGCTCACGGCATCGAGGAAGGCCGCCGACGCTGGCAGGCCCGTTACGACAAGGCCCGCAAGCGCGACGCGGACTTCACCACCCTCTCCGGCGACCCGGTCGAGCCCGTCTACGGCCCCCGCCCCGGCGACGCCTACGAGGGCTTCGAGCGCATCGGCTGGCCCGGGGAGTACCCGTACACCCGCGGCCTGCACGCCACCGGCTACCGCGGCCGCACCTGGACCATCCGCCAGTTCGCCGGCTTCGGCAACGCCGAGCAGACCAACGAGCGCTACAAGATGATCCTGGCCGCGGGCGGCGGCGGGCTCTCCGTCGCCTTCGACATGCCCACCCTGATGGGCCGCGACTCCGACGACCCGCGCTCGCTCGGCGAGGTCGGCCACTGCGGCGTCGCCATCGACTCCGCCGCCGACATGGAGGTCCTCTTCCGGGACATCCCGCTCGGCGACGTCACCACGTCCATGACCATCTCCGGCCCCGCCGTGCCCGTCTTCTGCATGTACCTGGTCGCCGCCGAGCGCCAGGGCGTCGACCCCGCCGTGCTCAACGGCACGCTCCAGACGGACATCTTCAAGGAGTACATCGCCCAGAAGGAGTGGCTCTTCCCGCCCGAGCCGCACCTGCGCCTCATCGGCGACCTGATGGAGCACTGCGCCGCCGGCATCCCCGCGTACAAGCCGCTCTCGGTCTCCGGCTACCACATCCGCGAGGCCGGGGCGACGGCCGCGCAGGAACTCGCGTACACCCTCGCCGACGGCTTCGGCTACGTCGAGCTCGGGCTCTCCCGCGGGCTCGACGTGGACGTCTTCGCCCCCGGCCTGTCCTTCTTCTTCGACGCCCACGTCGACTTCTTCGAGGAGATCGCCAAGTTCCGCGCCGCGCGCCGGATCTGGGCCCGCTGGATGAAGGAGGTGTACGGGGCGAAGACCGACAAGGCGCAGTGGCTGCGCTTCCACACCCAGACCGCCGGCGTCTCGCTGACCGCCCAGCAGCCGTACAACAACGTCGTCCGCACGGCCGTCGAGGCGCTCGCCGCCGTCCTCGGCGGCACCAACTCCCTGCACACCAACGCCCTCGACGAGACCCTCGCGCTCCCCAGCGAACAGGCCGCCGAGATCGCGCTGCGCACCCAGCAGGTCCTGATGGAGGAGACCGGCGTGGCCAACGTCGCCGACCCGCTGGGCGGTGCCTGGTACGTCGAGCAGCTCACCGACCGGATCGAGGCCGACGCCGAGAAGATCTTCGAGCAGATCAAGGAGCGCGGGCTGCGCGCCCACCCCGACGGGCAGCACCCGGTCGGACCGGTCACCTCCGGGATCCTGCGGGGCATCGAGGACGGCTGGTTCACCGGGGAGATCGCCGAGTCCGCCTTCTCGTACCAGCAGGCGCTGGAGAAGGGGGAGAAGCGGGTCGTCGGGGTCAACGTGGCGACCGGGTCGGTCACCGGGGACCTGGAGATCCTGCGGGTCAGCCACGAGGTGGAGCGCGAGCAGGTCCGGCTGCTCGCCGACCGCCGCACCCGCCGCGACGACGCGGCGGTGCGCACGGCCCTGGACGCGATGCTGGCCGCCGCGCGCGACGGCGCCAACATGATCCCGCCGATGCTGGAGGCGGTGCGGGCGGAGGCGACGCTGGGTGAGATCTGCGACGTGCTGCGGGAGGAGTGGGGCGTCTACATCGAACCCGCGGGCTTCTGACCCTGCCGGGCTCCGGACGGGCTCGGGTCATCGGGTGGGCCCGGGGTCGGTGTCGGGGGCTGGCGGGAGGGTGAGGCGGAAGAGGGCGCCGGAGGGGGTGGCGTTCTCGGCGACCAGCTCCGCCCCGTGCGCCCGCGCGATCTGCCGCGCCATCGCCAGCCCCAGCCCCGACCCCGGCAGCGCCCTCGCCGACTCCGCCCGGTAGAAGCGGTCGAACACGTACGGCAGGTCCCCGGGCGCGATCCCCGGCCCCCGGTCCCGTACCGTCAGCTCCCGCTCACCCAGCTCCACCGTCACCACCGACCCCGGCGGGCTGAACTTCGCCGCGTTGTCCAGCAGGTTCGTCAGCAGCCGGGACAGCCGGGCGGGCACGCCCGGCAGCGTCCGTCCCCGGGCCGCGTCCGTGATCCGCAGCTCGAAGCCCACCCCCGGCCAGTGCGCCCGCGCCGCCCCCACCGCGTGCTCCACCAGCGCCGCCGGGCGGACCTCCTCAAGGAGCGGCCTCGGCTCCTCGTCGCGCGCCAGCTCGATCAGGTCGTTGACCAGGCCCGTCACCTCGCGCAGCTGACGCCCCAGCGCCCCGGCGGCCCGGTCGCGCTGGGCCGGGGTGAGCCGCTCGGCCCGGGCCAGCAGCTCGGCGTTGGTGCGCAGCGCCGTCAGCGGGGTGCGCAGCTCGTGCGAGGCGTCGGCCACCAGCCTGCGCTGGGCGGTCACCGACTGCTCCAGCTCGTCCAGCATGGTGTTGAAGGCGCCCGCGAGCCGGGTCACCTCGTCCTGGCGGCCCGGCGGCCCCGGTGGCAGCTCGATGCGGTGGCGCGCGTCGCGGGTGGCGGCGATGTGCTCGGCGGTCGCCGTCAGCCGGGTCACCGGGGCGAGCCCGGTCCGGGTCAGCCAGTAGCCCAGGCCCGCCGCCAGCAGCACCCCCGCGCCGCCGACCGCGGCCAGCAGCGACGCCGCCTGGCTGACCCCGCGCACCGCGACGTCCGAGCGCAGCGCCACCTGGACGGCCTCGCCGCTGCCGTAGCTGGTGGTGAACATCCGGGCCGGGTGGCCCTCGACGGTGAAGTCCTCGTAGGAGGAGCGGCGCTCGCCCCGGGCCACCTGCCGCGTCTCCTCCGTCACCGGCAGCAGGTAGGGCTTGGCGGGATCGCCGGACGGGTCCGCCGCCACGATCTGCGCGCACGCCGGAGCGCCCAGGAAGCGGCACTCGCCGAGCAGCACCCCGGGCCCCTCGCGCTTGTGCTGCTGGGCCGCCAGGGTCGCCGACTGGGCCAGGTTCTGGTCCAGCTGCTGGTAGAGCTTGTAGCGGATCACGAAGAACGCGGCCAGGCACACCCCGACCGCCACCAGCGCCGCCGCCGCCGAGGTGGCCAGCGCCAGCCGGGTCCTGAGCGGCCTGCGCCGCCGCCAGCGCACCCCCAGTCCCCGCCGCCCGCTCACGCCTCGTCCAGTCGGTAGCCGACCCCGTGCACCGTCTGCACCAGCCGTGGCTCGCCGCCCGCCTCCAGCTTGCGCCGCAGGTAACCGACGTACACCGCGAGCGAGTTGGAGTCGGGCCCGAAGTCCTGGCCCCACACCCGCTCCAGGATCAGCTCGCGCGGCAGCACCTGGCGCGGGTGGCGCATCAGCAGTTCGAGCAGCGCGCACTCGGTGCGGCTGAACTCCACCACGCGCTCGCCCCGCCGCCCGCTGCGGGCCACCGGGTCGAGCACCACGTCCGCGAAGACCAGCTCCCCGGACTCGTCCGGCTCCGGGGCCGAGCGGCGCAGCAGCGCCCGCACCCGGGCCGTCAGCTCGTCCAGCGCGAACGGCTTCACCAGGTAGTCGTCCGCGCCCGCGTCCAGGCCGTCCACCCGCTCGCTCACCGAGCCCAGCGCGGTCAGCACGATCACCGGGGTGCGGTCGTCCAGGGCGCGCAGCCGCCGGCAGACCGCGAGCCCGTCCAGGACCGGCATCATCACGTCGAGCACCAGGGCGTCCGGCTGCCAGGTGGCCACCAGGCCGAGCGCGGCAAGACCGTCCGCGGCCTCCCGCACCTCGTACCCCTCCACGGCGAGGCCGTCGGCCACCGCCGCCCGTACCTCCGGCTCGTCGTCGACGACCAGGATCTTCGCTGCTCCCATGGGTAAAGCGTGCCAAACCGGGCTCTTAGAACGCTCTTAGAGCGCTCCGGGAGTC
The DNA here is from genome assembly GCF_040296945.1 of Streptomyces sp. NPDC001941. Taxonomy (NCBI): domain Bacteria; kingdom Bacillati; phylum Actinomycetota; class Actinomycetes; order Kitasatosporales; family Streptomycetaceae; genus Streptomyces; species Streptomyces sp. NPDC001941. The sequence continues at coordinate 33,997 of NZ_JBEOYE010000022.1, forward strand.
TCTCGTGCCATGCGGACACCACTCTCTGTCGTCATCGGTGCCGGCGGCACCGGCGGTCACATCTACCCCGGCCTCGCCCTGGCGGACGCCCTGCGGCGCGCCGTCCCGGACGCGGTGATCTCCTTCGTCGGCACGACCAGAGGCCTGGAGGGCGAGCTCATACCGGCCGCCGGGTACCGGCTGCACACCGTCGACATGATCCCCTTCGACCCGGCGATCGGGGCCAAGCGCTACCTGCTGCCCGCCGCGCTGCTGAAGTCCGGCGCGCAGTGCCGGGCCATCCTGCGCGCCCAGGGCGCCCAGGTCGCCGTCGGCATGGGCGGCTACCCCAGCGCCCCGGTCATCCTGGGCGCCCGGCTCGCCGGACTGCCCAGCGTCATCCACGAGTCCAACGCGGTGCCCGGGCGTGCCAACCAGTTCGCCGCCCGGCTCACCCCGCACATCGCGGTCGCCTTCGACACCGGCCACCTGCCCGGCGCGCGCACCACCGGCATGCCCATCGCCGACGCGCTGGCCCGCCTGGACCGCCCCGCGCTGCGCGCCGAGGCCCGGCGCGCCCTGCGGGTGCCCGACGGCGCCCGGCTGGTGCTCTTCAACGGCGGCAGCCTGGGCGCGGCGCGGCTCACCGAGGCCGCCGTGGGCCTCGCGCACCGCTGGGCCGGCCGCGACGACGTCCACCTGCTGATCAAGACCGGCCCCAAGGCGCTGGCCGACACCGAGCAGCGCCTCGCCGGGCTGCCCGGCGCCCGCGCCGTGCCCTACCTGGACCGGATGGACCTCGCCTACGCCGCCGCCGACCTGGTGGTCTGCCGGGCCGGCTCCGCCACGGTCGCGGAGCTCGCCAGCACCGGGGTGCCCGCCGTCCTGGTGCCCTACCCGTACGCCCCCGGGGACCACCAGACCCACAACGCCCGGGTGCTCTGCGACGCCGGCGCCGGACTGCTCGTACCGGACGCCGAGACGACCGCCGACCGGCTCGCCGCACTGGTCGAGCCGCTCCTGGCCGACCCGGCCCGGCTCGCCGCGATGGGCGGCGCCGCCGACCCGGGCCCGCACGCCCACGCCGCCGACCTGCTCGCCGACAAGGTTCTCGAACTCGCCTCGTACACAAGGGAGTACGCAGCATGATCCGCACCGACACCACCGACGGCCGCTTCGACTGGGCGGGCCGCACCGTCCTCGTCACCGGGGCCGAGGGCTTCATCGGCTCCACCCTCGTCGACCTGCTCGTCGAGCGCGGCGCGAAGGTGCGCGCCTTCGTGCACTACAAGCCGTACGCCGAGAAGGGCTTCCTCGCCCACCACCTGGGCGGCGACGTGGAGATGCTCGCGGGCGACGTGCGCGACCCGGGCCGCGTCATGGACGCCGTCGAGGGCTGCGACACCGTCTTCCACCTGGCCGCCCTGATCGGCATCCCGTACAGCTACGACTCGCCCGGCGCCTACGTGCAGACCAACGTCAACGGCACCGAGAACGTCGCCGAGGCCTGCCGCCGCCACGGGGTGCGCCGCATGGTGCACACCTCCACCAGCGAGGTGTACGGCACCGCGCTCACCGTCCCGATCTCCGAGGAGCACCCGCTGCAGCCGCAGTCGCCGTACTCCGCCTCGAAGATCGGCGCCGACATGATGGCGCTCTCGCACTGGCACGCCTTCGAGCTGCCCGTCACCGTGGTGCGCCCGTTCAACACCTACGGCCCGCGCCAGTCCGCCCGCGCCGTGATCCCCACCATCCTGGCCCAGCTCCACTCCGGCGCCCGGCAGGTCAAGCTCGGCTCGCTCACCCCCACCCGGGACTTCACCTACGTCACCGACACCGCGCACGGCTTCCTGGAGCTCGCCGCGAGCGACGCGGCGCTGGGCCGCGCGGTCAACCTGGGCACCGGCCGCGAGATCTCCGTCGGCGACCTGGCGCACCGGCTGATCGAGGCGTCCGGCCGGGACGCCGAGGTCGTGGTCGACCCCGCCCGGCTGCGCCCGGCGGGCAGTGAGGTGGAGCGGCTGCTCTCGGACAACTCGCTGGCGCGCGAACTGTCCGGCTGGACGCCCCGGGTGGAGCTCGCGGACGGCCTGAAGCAGACCTCGGCCTGGGTGGAGGAGAACCTGCACCTGTTCGCCCCGGGCCGCCACCAGGTCTGAGAGACGCGGGCTAGTCCTGAGCGGCCGCCGCGGCCAGGCCGCCCAGCAGCAGCGCGGTGAAGCGCTGGACCCAGGCGGAGTCCACGGGTTCGGCGCTCACCAGCGCCCGGTGCACCACCGCGCCCGCGATCACGTCGAAGATCAGGTCGTCGGTGCCGCCCGCCGGGCCGCCGTCGCCGTCCGGCAGCTCGCCGCGCTCCTGCGCCCGCCGGCGGCCCTGGAGCACCAGGTGCTTCTGGCGCTCGACGATGGAGGCGCGGATCCGCTCGCGCAGCGGCGCGTCCCGGGTGGACTCGGCGACCACCGCCATCAGCGCCGTCTTGGTCTCCGGCCGCTCCAGGAGCGCCGCGAACTGCAGGACCACGCCCTCGATGTCCGCCGACAGGCTGCCCCGGTCGGGCAGTTCGAGCTCGTCGAAGAGGACCGCGACGGCGTCCACGACCAGTTCGTTCTTGCCCGCCCAGCGCCGGTACAGGGTCGTCTTGGCCACGCCCGCGCGGGTCGCCACGTCGCCCATCGTCAGCTTCGACCAGCCCAGGTCCACCAGGGCGTCCCTGGTGGCCGCGAGGATCGCCGCGTCGGCCTCGGCGCTGCGAGGGCGTCCGACACGGGTCCGGGGGCTGGTACGGCTGCACATGACGGCGACCATACCGGTGAGTAGGTTCCGCGCACCCGGCCCGTACGTGTGAGCCAGTTCACCGGGTACCGCCGGTACGCCGCCCGCCCCCGCCAGTTACGCTACGACGCGTAGCGAAAGGCTCATGGAGCCTGAGTGACGACCACACTGCGCACGGGTGGGGACCCGGGCGCGACCACAGCAGTACCCGGGGTTCGCCCAGGGCTTCAACCGTCCCGTGACGGTTGCGCGCGCGGAAGGGGGAGGATGTACTCATGCAGCCTAGGAACATGTCCATGAGCGGCGTCGTCGACCTCGCCGCGGTGAAGGCGGCCGGCGAGGCCAAGGCCAAGGCGGAGGCGGCCCGCGCCGAGGCCGTGCGCAACGGCGGCGGCGGTGCCGTGTCAGCGTCCGCCCTGGTGATCGACGTCGACGAGGCGGGCTTCGAGCGCGACGTCCTCCAGCGCTCCGCCGAGGTACCGGTCGTCATCGACTTCTGGGCCGAGTGGTGCGAGCCGTGCAAGCAGCTCGGCCCCCTCCTCGAGAGCCTCGCCGCCGAGTACAACGGCCGCTTCGTGCTGGCCAAGGTCGACGTCGACGCCAACCAGATGCTGATGCAGCAGTTCGGGATCCAGGGCATCCCGGCCGTGTTCGCCGTCGTCGCCGGCCAGGCGCTGCCCCTCTTCCAGGGCGCGGCCCCCGAAGCCCAGATCCGCCAGACGCTCGACCAGCTCATCCAGGTCGGCGAGGAGCGCTTCGGCCTGACCGGCCTCCGGATCGACTCCGACGACGCCCCCGAGCGCCCGGCCGCGCCGCCCGCCGGTCCCTACGACGCACTCCTCGAAGGCGCCGTGCGCGCCCTGGACGCCGGGGACTTCGACGGCGCCGTCGAGGCCTACCAGCACGTGCTCGACCAGGACCCGGGCAACACCGAGGCCAAGCTGGGCCTGGCCCAGGCCGAGCTGCTGCGCCGGGTGCAGGGCGCCGACCCGCAGGCGGTGCGCGCCGCCGCCGCCCAGAACCCGGCGGACGCGCAGGCGCAGATCGCCGCGGCCGACCTCGACCTGGTCGGCGGTCACGTGGAGGACGCGTTCGGCCGGCTCGTGGAGACCGTGCGGCGCACGGCGGGCGACGAGCGCAACGCCGTACGGGTCCGCCTCCTGGAGCTCTTCGAGGTGGTCGGCGGTGACGACCCGCGAGTGACGGCGGCGCGCCAGGCGCTGGCCCGAGTGCTCTTCTGACACAGCGTTGACGCCTGGGACGGCGTCGGCGATTTAGCGACACAGTGACAAAACGCGGCCGCGCTTTACCAAAACTTGGTAATCGCGGCCGCTGTTACTCGCAGTAATGCGACCGGTGCGAGACATCCGGATTCGCGTGCATCGGCACCCTTATGTCGTGGCCCACGGTGACACCGTCTGTGGCCGGTCGACATCAGCCCGTCGTGGCGTGGTTATCCAGCCGTTACTAGTGAGTAACGAACCCCCTTGTGCCCCGGCGCGTAATGCACAACGATCGGCCACGCTCGGTCCAATACCGCACCAGCCCGGCAAGCCAGCCGTGCCCGTGGGCGTTGGGTCCCCACCGGGCGGGCCGGCAACCGTGGAGCCGGCCCAGGACAGGGGGGTTCCTGCCGAACCGGCAGGGCCTGTCCGCAGAGGTTGCGCGAAGGCGTGGCCAGTGGTTGTCGCTCGGGGGTGATCGCCGGTGGTGCGGACGCGGCCAGCTCCTCGCCGTACGGCGCTCTCCTTCCCGAGGACGTAGCACTTCTCCCATCCCAGGACGGGCCCGAGGGTCCGTACCGGAGATGTACGTCCGAGAAGGAGGAATACATATGTCCCAGGTACGTGGTGGGACCAGATGGAAGCGGTTCGCGGTCGTCATGGTGCCGTCCGTGGCCGCGACGGCCGCGATAGGCGTCGGCCTCGCACAGGGCGCGCTCGCAGCGTCCTTCGCCGTTTCCGGCCAGGAGTTCAAGGTCAAGGCCGGACACCTGGAAGGCACTGGGTTCGCCCAGTACGGCGGCGTGGACATGGGGTACAAGGAGGTCAAGGAGGGGGACGACAAGGTTCCCCACCCTGTCGCCATCTCCGCGTTCAAGAACGCCACGATCAACAACATGTGCCAGTCGGTGGTGACCGACGTGCCGTTCCTCGGCAAGATCACCATGCGGCTGGAGGCGGGCAAGAAGGACGCCGTCGAGGCGAGCAACCTGTACCTCGACGTGACCGAGCTCGACGCCGACGCGACGTTCACCAACATCGACATCGGCGTCGCGACGAAGGACACGGACAACCCCGGCGTCGGCAAGGGTCCCGCGGTCAAGGACCCGAGCGTCATGCAGAACGGGTTCGCCCAGCAGGCTGAGAGGGCCTCGCTGGACAACGTCGAGCAGAAGGCGTGGGCGACCACCGCCGGCACCTTCAAGCTCAGCGGCCTGAGCCTCCGTCTGAAGCGGGGCGACGGTCCGTCGGTCGAGTGCTACTGACCTACGGTCCACGCGGGCGGGCGGGGTCGCCCTGAGGCAGCCTTGCTCGCCCGTCCCTTCTCCACACAGCAATGCCAGTTCCAGGGAGCTTTCCAATGAGCGCCGAGTCCATGAGCGCCGGGTCACCTCAGCGCGACGAGCACTACCTGCGGGTCTGGCGGCGGCACTTCCGTGACTGGCGGGGCGCCCGGCCCTTCTGGGCCGGCCTGTTGACCCTGCTGGGCGGCATCCCCATCGCCTACTTCCCGTACGCGAGCCTGAAGCTCGGCCAGATGACGCTCTCGATGTCGACGACCGCGGGCGCCGGGGCGCTGATCATCGGCGTACTGCTCGTCGCACTGGGCCTGACCATGTGGTTCCAGTACGTCGTACGGGTCTTCGCGGGCATCGCCGCGATCCTGCTCGCGCTGGTCTCCATCCCCGTGGCGAACCTGGGCGGCTTCGTCATCGGGTTCCTGCTCGCCCTGACCGGCGGCGCGCTCTCCATCGCGTGGGCGCCCGGGGAGGCCGGACCGGCCGCCCCCGCCGCCCCGCCCGCCCCGGCGGCGGACGCCCAGGCCCCGGCGGCCTTCCCCGGTCCGCGCGAGAGCGCCGAGCCGCTGCACCGGGACCCGTTCCACAAAGACACGGCAGACGACGGCAACGGCGGGAGGAACAGTGCGGGGTGACGAGACACAGCCGACGCGCGAGGTGGCGTCGGAGGGAGACGGCACCCTGGTCAGAAGAGGGCCGCGGCACGCGGCCCCCAAGAAGTCGCTGCTGACCAAGCTCCAGGCCCCCGCGGGCAAGGCGATAGCCATCGCGGCCATGCCCACGGCCGTGATCGTCGGCCTCGGGCTCACGCCCAAGCTCGCGCTCGCCGACGACAAGGACATCCCGTTCGCGCCGGGGCCGTGCGTGACCCGCTCCGACGAGCCGGAGGAGACCGCGAAGCCGTCGGAGACGCCCAAGCCCTCCGGCACGGAGACCGCGAAGCCCGACCCGTCCGGGTCCGCCGGCAACGGCGGCGGGGACGAGGGCGACGAGCCGAAGCCGGGCGCCAGCCCGTCGGCCTCCGAGAAGGACACGGCGAAGGACACGGCGAAGGACGAGGCCGCCACCCCGGCCGCCAAGCCGTCGGCGAAGGCCCCGGCCGCCTCGCCGAGCGCGACGAAGACCCGCGACCCGTGGGACCCGCTGGGCGTCGGCGACGCGCTGCACGACATCTTCGACGGACTCGGCAAGAAGAAGACGCCCTCGCCGACCGCGGAGCCGTCGAAGCCCACGGACGGGGCCACCAGCAAGCCGTCCACCAAGCCGTCCGGCGACGCGAAGCCCACCACCAAGCCTTCGGACAAGTCCTCCGACAAGTCCTCCGACAAGGCGAAGCCCTCCACCCGGCAGGGCCGCGAGGCGGACGCGATCCGCGACGCCGCCGAGCGGGCGGGCGCCGGTGTCGAGGAGCTGTCCGACGACGCCAAGGGCCTCGACCCCAAGAAGGACGAGGACATCCCGGACGGCGCCAAGCCGCGCTTCCCGTGCCCCACGGCCGACCCCGAGGCGCTCGCCGCCGCCGACCTGGAGCCCGGTCTTCCGCTGCTGCCGGACGACCCGTGGATCCTGAACAGCTCGCTGCTCACCCTGACCGGCCTGGACTACAAGGGCATCGTCGAGGTGCAGACGGGCAGCGGGAAGATCAAGAAGGTCCTCAAGTTCACCGCGTCCTCGGTGGACATCAAGGACCTGCACCAGGAAGTGGTCTACCCCGAGGGCAAGACCGCGCACGTCGAGGCCCGCAAGGGATCCACCTCCACGATCCGCAACGGCACGGTGACGATGTACACGGAGGAGCTGAAGGGCAACCTCTTCGGCCTCATCCCGATCACCTTCAGCCCCGACTCGCCGCCCCCGCTGAACGTGCCGTTCGCCTTCTTCACCAACGTCAAGGTGACGCAGGCCGGCCAGTTCGGCGGCACCCTCAAGGTGCCGGGCCTGCACAACTACATGACCGGCTGAGCCCCTGCGGGAGCCGCCGAGAAGGGCCTTGGCCCGCACCGGGAGTCCGGTGCGGGCCAAGGCCTTCGTACGTGTGGGGCGGGCGCGTCAGTCGCGCTCGCCGCCGCCCAGGTGGTGCACCCGGACCATGTTGGTGGTGCCGGGGATGCCGGGGGGCGAACCGGCCGTGATCACCATGGTGTCGCCCTTGTTGTAGCGCTTGAGCTTGAGCAGCTCGGCGTCCACCAGGTCGACCATGGCGTCGGTGTTGTCCACGTGCGGGACGACGTGGGACTCCACGCCCCAGCTCAGCGCGAGCTGGTTGCGGGTGGACTCGTCGGTGGTGAAGGCCAGGATCGGCTGGCACACGCGGTAGCGCGAGAGCCGGCGGGCGGTGTCACCGGACTGCGTGAAGGCCACCAGGGCCTTGCCGTCCAGGAAGTCCGCGATCTCGCAGGCCGCACGGGCGACCGAACCGCCCTGCGTACGGGGCTTCTTGCCCTGCACGAGCGGCTGCAGGCCCTTGGAGAGCAGCTCCTCCTCGGCCGCGATGACGATCTTCGACATCGTCTTCACGGTCTCGATCGGGTAGGCGCCGACCGAGGACTCGGCGGAGAGCATGACCGCGTCCGCGCCGTCCAGGATCGCGTTGGCCACGTCGGAGGCCTCGGCGCGGGTCGGACGGGAGTTGGTGATCATCGACTCCATCATCTGGGTCGCCACGATCACCGGCTTGGCGTTGCGGCGGCACAGCTCGATGAGGCGCTTCTGCACCATCGGGACCTTCTCGAGCGGGTACTCGACGGCCAGGTCGCCACGGGCCACCATGACCGCGTCGAACGCCGCGACGACGCCCTCCATGTTGGCGACCGCCTGAGGCTTCTCCACCTTGGCGATGACCGGCACCCGGCGGCCGACCTCGTCCATCACCTTGTGGACGTCCTTGACGTCGTCGGCGTCGCGGACGAAGGACAGCGCGACCAGGTCGCAGCCCATGCGCAGCGCGAAGCGGAGGTCCTCGACGTCCTTCTCCGACAGGGCCGGGACGTTGACCGCCGCGCCGGGCAGGTTGATGCCCTTGTGGTCGGAGATCACGCCGCCCTCGACGACGATCGTCTTCACCCGCGGGCCGGCCACCTCGACGACCTTGAGCTCGACGTTGCCGTCGTTGATCAGGACCTGGTCGCCCTTGGTGACGTCACCGGGCAGGCCCTTGTACGTCGTGCCGCAGATGGACTTGTCGCCGGGGACGTCCTCCGTGGTGATCGTGAACTCGTCACCGCGGACCAGCTCGACCGGTCCCTCGGCGAAGGTCTCCAGACGGATCTTCGGGCCCTGCAGGTCGGCCAGGACGGCGACGGCGCGGCCGGTGTCCTCGGCGGCCTTCCGCACGCGGTCGTACCGCTCCTGGTGCTCCGCCTGGGAGCCGTGGCTGAAGTTGAAGCGGGCCACGTTCATGCCGGCCTCGATGAGCGCTTTCAGCTGCTCGTAGGAGTCGACGGCGGGGCCCAGTGTGCAGACGATTTTGGAACGGCGCATGAGGCGGATCCTATCGGTTTGTTTCAGTGCGGAATATTCCGTCTGGTGGAATGTACAAATGGGCGGAGTGCCGCTCAGGCGTTCAGATCCCGGACGCGTTACCGGAAGCGATTCCGGACGCGTTCCCGGCGCTGCCTTCCGTCACCAACGCGTACGTCTGGTGCATGATCTCCAGCTCCTCGTCCGTCGGGACCACGGCCACCGCGACCCGCGCGTACTCCGGCGAGACCAGCCGCGGCTCGTCGCCGCGCACGGCGTTGAGCGACGCGTCCACGGCCAGGCCCAGCTCCTCCAGGCCCGCCACCGCAGCCTCGCGCACCGGGGCCGCGTTCTCGCCGACCCCCGCCGTGAACGCGATCGCGTCCACCCGGCCGAGTACCGCGTAGTACGCGCCGATGTACTTCTTCAGGCGGTGGATGTACACGTCGAACGCCAGCTGCGCCCGCTCGTCGCCCTCGTCCACGCGGCGCCGGATCTCCCGCATGTCGTTGTCGCCGCACAGCCCGATCAGGCCGCTCTTCTTGTTCAGCAGCGCGTCGACCTCGTCCACCGACATCCCGGCGTTGCGCACCAGGTGGAAGACGACCGCCGGGTCGACGTCCCCGGAGCGGGTACCCATGACCAGGCCCTCCAGCGGGGTGAGGCCCATCGAGGTGTCCACGCAGCGCCCGCCCCGCACGGCCGACGCCGAGGCGCCGTTGCCCAGGTGCAGCACGATCACGTTGACCTCGGACGGGTCCTTGCCGAGCAGCTCGGCCGTACGGCGCGAGACGTACGCGTGCGAGGTGCCGTGGAAGCCGTAGCGGCGCACCCGGTGCACGTCCGCGGTCTCGGTGTCGATCGCGTACCGCGCGGCGGACTCCGGCATCGTCGTGTGGAACGCGGTGTCGAAGACGGCCACCTGCGGCAGGTCGGGGCGCAGCGCCTGCGCGGTGCGGATGCCGGTGATGTTCGCCGGGTTGTGCAGCGGGGCGACCGGCACCAGGCGCTCGATCTCCTCCAGCACCTCCTCGGTGATCACGGTGGGCGCGGTGAACCGCATCCCGCCGTGCACCACCCGGTGGCCGATCGCGGCCAGCTCGGGGGAGTCCAGGCCCAGGCCGTCGGCGGCCAGCTCGTCCGCCACGGCCTTCAGGGCGGCGGCGTGGTCGGCGATCGGCGCGGTGCGCTCGCGCTTGCCCTCGCCGCCGCCGGTCAGCGGGGTGTGCACCAGGCGGGAGGTCTCCTCGCCGATCCGCTCGACGAGCCCGACCGCGAGCCGGGAGTCGTCGCGCGCGTCGAGCAGCTGGTACTTCACCGACGAGGAGCCGGAGTTGAGGACGAGGACGCGGGAGGCGGTGGTGGGGGTGGTCATGCGGGGAGCTCCTGGGCCTGGGACTGGATCGCGGTGATCGCGACGGTGTTGACGATGTCGCTGACGAGGGCGCCGCGCGAGAGGTCGTTGACCGGCTTGCGCAGGCCCTGCAGGACCGGGCCGACGGCCACGGCGCCGGCCGAGCGCTGCACGGCCTTGTAGGTGTTGTTGCCGGTGTTCAGGTCGGGGAAGACCAGCACGGTCGCCTGGCCCGCCACCTCGGAGCCGGGCAGCTTGGTGGCGGCCACGGACGGCTCCACGGCCGCGTCGTACTGGATCGGCCCCTCGATCTTCAGATCCGGTCGCGCCCCGCGGACCAGCTCGGTGGCCTGGCGCACCTTGTCGACGTCCGCGCCGCTGCCGGAGGTGCCGGTGGAGTACGAGAGCATCGCGATCCGCGGCTCCACGCCGAACTGCGCGGCGGTGGCGGCCGACTGCACGGCGATGTCGGCGAGCTGCTCGGCGTTCGGGTCCGGGTTGACCGCGCAGTCGCCGTACACCAGGACCTTGTCGGCCAGGCACATGAAGAAGACCGAGGAGACGATCGAGGCGTCCGGCTTGGTCTTGATGATCTCGAAGGCGGGCCGGATGGTGGCGGCGGTGGAGTGCACCGAGCCGGACACCATGCCGTCGGCCAGGCCCTCCTGCACCATCAGGGTGCCGAAGTAGTTGACGTCCGCCACCACGTCGTACGCCAGCTCCACGGTGACGCCCTTGTGGGCGCGCAGCTTCGCGTACTTCTCGGCGAACGTGTCGCGCAGCTCCGAGGTGGCCGGGTCGATCAGCTGGGTGGTGCTCAGGTCGATGCCGAGGTCCGCGGCCTTCTTGCGGATGGCCTCGACGTCGCCGAGCAGGGTCAGGTCGCACACGTCGCGGCGCAGCAGCACGTCAGCGGCGCGCAGCACGCGCTCCTCGGTGCCCTCGGGCAGCACGACGCGGCGCCGGTCGGCGCGGGCCTGCTCCAGGAGCTCGTGCTCGAACATCATCGGGGTGACCCGGCCGGAGCGGGCCACCGAGACCCGGGCCAGCAGGTCGGCGGTGTCCACGTGCCGCTCGAAGAGGCCGAGCGCGGTCTCCGCCTTGCGCGGGGTGGCCGCGTTCAGCTTGCCCTCCAGGGAGAACAGCTCGGCGGCGGTGGGGAAGCTGTTGCCGGACACCGAGACGACCGGGGTGCCGGGCGCCAGCCGCGAGGCCAGGGTGAGGATCTCCTCGCTGGGGCGCTCGTTCAGGGTGAGCAGCACGCCCGCGATCGGCGGGGTGCCCGCCGAGTGCGCGGCCAGCGCGCCGACGACCAGGTCGGCGCGGTCGCCGGGGGTGACGACCATGCAGCCCGGGGTCAGGGCGTTGAGGAAGTTGGGCAGCATGGCGCCGCCGAACACGAAGTCCAGCGCGTCGCGCGCCAGTCCCGCGTCGTCGCCGAGCAGCACCGTGCCCCCCAGCGCGTGGGTGATCTGGGCGACCGTCGGGGCGGCCAGCGCGGGCTCGTCGGGCAGCACGTAGCAGGGCACCGGGAGCCGGGCGGCCAGCCGCTCGGTGATGACCTCGCGGTCCTCGGGGGCGGTCCGGTTGACGACCATGGCGAGCACGTCGCAGCCGAGGCCGTCGTACGCGCGGAAGGCGTTGCGGGTCTCGGCGCGCACCGACTCCGCGGTCTGGCCCTTGCCGCCGACCACCGGGATGACCGAGGCGCCGAACTCGTTGGCCAGCCGGGCGTTGAGCGCCAGTTCGTCGGGGAGCTGGGTGTCGGCGAAGTCGGTGCCGAGCACCAGGACGACCTCGAAGTCGCGGGCGACCCGGTGGAAGCGGTCCACCAGGCGCGAGACCAGTTCGTCGGTGCCCTGCTCGGCCAGGAGCGCGGAGGCCTCCACGTAGTCCATGCCGTACACGCTCGTGGCGTCCTGCGCCAGCCGGTAGCGCGCGCGGAGCAGGTCGAAGAGGCGGTCGGGCCCGTCGTGGACGAGGGGGCGGAAGACGCCCACCCGGTCCACCTGGCGGGTCAGGAGCTCCATGACTCCCAGCTCCACGACCTGGCGGCCGTCTCCGCGGTCGATCCCGGTCACGTACACGCTGCGCGTCACGCGTGCTCCTTAAGTGCTGCGAGTGTGCTGGAAAGCGCTGCTCGTCCGTCAAGCGAATGTGCTGCGAAAAACCCGGTTAGGGTGGCATTGCCCTCTTGACAATACCTCTGTGCCTGGATAGAGCGCCCGCCGGACGTTCGACCCCCCGAAACGGGACGAAAGGCCCGGTGGAGCCGGTGGTGCGGAGTAGCCGGAAAGGCGGGGCGCGGGCCCGTCGTGGGAGAATCGGCCAAGGCTCACCAGCACCACTACCGAGCAGGAGACACAGCACGATGCGCATCGGAGTTCTCACCGCAGGCGGCGACTGCCCTGGCCTGAACGCAGTGATCCGGTCGGTCGTGCACCGAGCGCTCACCGGCCACGGCGACGAGGTCATCGGCTTCGAGGACGGCTTCAAGGGCCTCCTGGACGGCCACTTCCGCCCCCTGGACCTGAACGCGGTCAGCGGCATCCTGGCCCGCGGCGGCACGATCCTCGGCTCGGCCCGCCTGGAGCGCGGCCGGCTCCGCGAGGCCTGCGAGAACGCGCCCGAGCTGGCCAGGAAGTACGGCATCGACGTGCTCATTCCCATCGGCGGCGAAGGCACGCTCACCGCGTCCAAGATGCTGTCCGACGCGGGCCTGCCGGTGGTCGGCGTGCCGAAGACCATCGACAACGACATCTCCTCCACGGACCGCACCTTCGGCTTCGACACCGCCGTCGGCGTGGCCACCGAGGCCATCGACCGCCTCAAGACCACCGCCGAGTCCCACCAGCGCGTGATGGTCGTCGAGGTCATGGGCCGGCACGCGGGCTGGATCGCCCTGGAGTCCGGCATGGCCGGCGGCGCCCACGGCATCTGCCTGCCCGAGCGCCCCTTCCAGGTCGACGACCTGGTCAAGATGGTCGAGGAGCGCTTCTCGCGCGGCAAGAAGTTCGCCGTCGTCTGCGTCGCCGAGGGCGCGCACCCGGCCGAGGGCTCCATGGAGTACGCCAAGGGCGCGATCGACCAGTTCGGCCACGAGCGCTTCCAGGGCATCGGCAACCGCCTGGCCGTGGAGCTGGAGGCCCGCCTGGGCAAGGAGGCCCGCCCGGTCATCCTGGGCCACGTCCAGCGCGGCGGCACCCCCACCGCGTACGACCGCGTGCTCGCCACCCGCTTCGGCTGGCACGCCGTGGAGGCGGCGCACCGCGGCGAGTTCGGCATGATGACGGCCCTGCGCGGCACGGACATCACGCTGGTGCCGCTGGCCGACGCGGTCACCCAGCTGAAGACCGTCCCGGAGAACCGCATGCTGGAGGCCGAGTCGGTCTTCTGACGCGCCCGGTCCTCCGGCCCGGTGGTGCGGGACGTCCGGCCCCACTTCCGAAGCCCGAGCGGCCCTCCGTTCCCCCCTCCCGGGGGGCGCGGGGGGCCGCTTCGGCGTCCGGGGCGCTCCCGCTTCTTTGCCGCTTCTTGGTACGGGACGGCCCCGGCTACGCCTGGGGGTCCGCCAGCCGCCAGAAGTGCCCGGCGACGTCGTCGAGGAACTCCCGGCCGCGCTCCCCGTCGCTGCCGCCCGAGGAGCCCCAGCTGCTGGTCGCCACCATCAGGGCCTGGTAGTCGCCGTGCAGCCGCTGCAGTACGGCCTCCAGGTGCGGGCGCTCCAGCGGGACCAGCTTCGCGACCGGCTTCACGTACGCCTGCCAGCGGGTGCCCACCGCGTCCCGCAGCAGCTCCGCCAGCTCCCCGTCCCGCCCGGTCACGGCGAGCACCGCGCGCGGGGTGAGGTCGAGGGCCCGGGCCAGGGCCGCGGTCTGCCGCTCGTTGCCGCGCCAGCGGCCCGTCTCCTCCATGCGCCGGTACGCGGCCGGGTCGAGGCCCACCCGCCGGGCCACCTCCTCGGGGGCGGTGCCCCGGGCCATCCGGTGCTCGCGCAGGGTCGTTGCGGCGCCCAGGAGTTCGGCCGTGTCGCACCACAACACTCCGGCCAGCGCGGTCAGTTCGCGGGTGTCGGGAGAGCTGAGGCCGCGCTCCCAGGCGGTGACGGTGTCGGGGGACACCTGGAGCCCGTACTGGGCGCGCAGGCCGTACGCGACGTGGCCGGGCGCCATCCCCAGGGCCTCGCGCAGACGGCGCGCGGCGGGGGCGTTGAAGGGCGGGGAGGGGAGCACGCGCACACCGTAGGAGGAACCGGGGAGGGATGGCTACGGTTCGGTGCTCCAACCGTGAATGTCGTAGGAAGCTCCGAGACGCCCGGCTCACCCCTTCACGGCGCCCCCGAGGGCGAAGCCGCCGCCGAGCCGGCGGGCGATCAGGACGTACAGCACGAGCACCGGCGTCGAGTACAGGACCGAGAACGCCGCCAGCTGTCCGTACACCACCGAACCGTAGTTGCCGAACAGCGTGAAGATCGAGACCGACGCCGGGAGCCGGTCGGGGGTGAGCAGCAGCATGAAGGGGACGAAGAAGTTCCCCCACAGCATGATGAAGGTGTACACGGACACCACCGCGAGCCCCGGCCCCATCAGCGGCAGCACGACCCGGACCAGCGACTGCGCCCGCGAGGCGCCGTCCGTCCAGGCGGCCTCCTCCAGCACCAGCGGCACCCCGTCCATGAAGTTCTTCGTCAGCCAGATCGCGAACGGCAGCTGTGTCGCGGTCAGGAACAGGGCGGTGCCGTGCAGGGTGTCGATCAGGTCGACCCGGACGAACAGGCCGTACACCGGGACCATCACCGCGGTGATCGGCAGGCAGGTGGTGAACAGGACGGTCAGCAGGTAGGGCCGGTTCAGCCGGGAGCGGTGGCGGGAGAGCGGATAGGCGGCCAGGGCGGCGCACACCACGGTCAGGACGGTCGAACTCCCGCACAGGAGGAGGCTGTTCAGCATGGGCCGGAAGGTCGTCTCCTCGTCGAGGACCGCCCCGAAGTTCGCGCCGGTCGGCGCGGACGGCACCCGTACGCGCAGATCGGCGTCCGCGTCCAGCGAGGAGAGGACCAGCCACACCAGCGGCAGCGCGAAGGCCGTGGCGAGGACCAGCAGGGCGGCGTCGGCGGCGAGCCGGGCCCGCGTCGCGCGCCGCATCAGACGTCCGCCTCCAACAGTCGCAGGTAGACGACCGCGAACAGCGCGCCCACCACGAGCAGCAGCAGCGCGACCGCCGTGCCGTACCCGATGAGGGACTTCACGAAGGCCTGGTCGTACATGAACACGGGCAGCGTCTCGCTGCGCCGCCCCGGCCCACCCCGCGTCATCGCCCAGATGAGCCCGAACACCGAGAGCGTGGACAGGGTGTTGAGCATCAGGCAGGTGCCGATCGACCGGCGGATCATGGGCAGCGTGACGTGCCAGAGCCGGCGCACCCCGCCCGCCCCGTCCACCTGCGCGGCCTCCGTCACGTCGCGCGGGATCTCCGCCAGCGCGGCCGAGTACAGCAGCATGGAGAAGGCGGTGCCGCGCCACACGTTGGCGAACGAGACCGCGAGCACGGGAAGGGTGAACAGCCAGTTCTGCGTGGGCAGGTGGAGCCACTCCAGCAGGGCGTTGAGGGTGCCCTCGCGCCGGAAGAACGCGTACAGCAGGAAGGCCGCCACGATCTCCGGGAGCACCCACGCGGTGATCACCAGCGCACCGGTGAGGGTGCGCACGGGCCGGGAGGCGGAGCGCATCAGGCCGGCGAGGGCGAGGCCGAGGGTGTTCTGCCCGGCGATCGCGGAGACGACGGTGAAGACGAGGGTGAGCAGGACGGCGTTGCGGAACCCGTCGTCGCCGAAGGCCCGCCGGAAGTTGGCGAGCCCGACGAAGGAGGACCCGGACGCGCCGGTCAGCTGGGTGTCGGTGAAGGCGATCCAGACGCAGTAGGCGAGGGGCCCGCCGAGGAAGAGGAGCATGAGGAGGGTGGCGGGCAGGAGGGCGACGCGGCTGGTGCGGCCGGTACGACTGGTGCGGCCGCTACGGCCGGTACGCGCGGGGAGGCTTCCCGCTGCCCGGCTCACCGCTGCACGACCGCGCCGTCGACGATGGTGCCGAGCTGCTCGTCGTACGCCTTCGCGGCCTCCGCGACCCCGGCGTCCCCGGTGGTCACCTTCTCCATCGCCTCGCCGATGGCCGTCGAGACCTGCGGGTAGACGGGCAGCGCGGGACGGTAGTGGGTGTACGGGACGAGCCCGGTGAAGAAGCGGATCCCGGGCATCGAGCGGAGGTAGGCGGGATCGGCCGCGACGTCCTTGCGCACCGCGATCTGTGTGCCGACGACGCACCACCGGGAGGCGTTCGCGGGGGTCTGCAGGGCCTTGACGAACTCCCAGCCCAGATCGGGGTTCTGGGCCTTCGCCGGGATGGACCAGGCCCACCCCCCGGACATCGACACCTTGCCGGGCGCCTGCCCGTGCTGGGTCGGCATGGCGGCCTGCGCGAGGTCCGCCTCCCAGGCGGGCCACGCCTTGGGACCGCCGTTGACCCAGTTCTGCCCCATCCAGGACCCGTCGAGCGAGATCGCGAGCCTGCCCTCGGGGAACCACTCGGTGGCGACCCGGGTGCCGACGTTGGGGTCGAGGGCGTCGGAGACCTCGGGCCCGAGCCCGTCGGCGTAGACGGTGCGTACGAACTGGAGGGCGTCGCGGAAGCCCTGCCCGCCGGCGACCCACTTCTCGGCGGCGGGATCGTAGAGGGGCCCACCCCCTGCTGCCCCCGTCCCGTACAGCAGCATCTCGAAGCCCTGCATGACGGCGGCTTCGCCGGGGGCCTTGCCGGTGTAGAGGTTGAGCGGGATGACACCGGGGACCTTCGCCTTGACGGTACGGGCGGCCTGGAGGACCTCGTCCCAGTTCCTGGGCTGCCAGGCGGCGGGGAGGCCGGCCCGGGCGAAGAGCTTCTTGTTGAACCAGAGGCCGCGGGTGTCGGTGCCGTCGGGGATGCCGTACGTCTTGCCGTCCTCGGCCTTGGCGGCGTCCTTGGCCGTGGACACGAACCGCGCCCAGTCGCCCCACCGCGCGAGCCGGTCGTCGAGGGGGGTCAGGTAGCCGGCCTTGATGTCGGAGTTGATGCGGAAGGTGTCCTCGTAGAGGAGGTCGGGCGCGGTCCTGCCCGACCGCATCATCTGCTGGGCCTTGGTCGCGTAGTCGTTGTCCGGCGCCTGGATCGGGATCAGCTTGACCTTCTTGCCCGGGTGCTCCTCCTCGAACCGGGCCTTCACGGATTCGAGGAACTGGTCCTTGAAGCGGATCTTGTTGTCGGTGGAGCGGTTGTAGACGACTTCCACGGTGTCCGCATCGGAATCGCCCCCGGACCCGCAGCCGGTCAGCGAGGCACCGGCGAGCACGAGGACGAGGGCGGCGAGCCGGGGGGTGGTGGGGGTGAGCGGGGCGGTGGGGCGCACGGGCACGACCTCCTCGGACAGCTGTGGGGAGCTGTGTGCGGTGACCGTAGGACCGGGGTGGGGCAAGGTCAATGGGCGGGGGAGAGGGGGCTTCGGGGGGACATGGGGCCCTGGCGGATCGTGCCGCGTGGCTGGTCCCTGGCCTGACGTGCACTTCAGCGTGCGGTGCAGCGGCATTGACGCGCTGAAGGTATTCGGTGGTCGGTCACGTGGTGAACCTGCGACCGTCACCGGCATGAACGTGCTGCTGGGAGACAAGTCCAGGTTCGCCGTAGAGGTCGGAGAGCCAGGCGCACTGCGCCAGGTCGACATGTGGGCAGCGGGCAAGTGGCTGACCTGCGACGACAATATGGCGTACGTCCCCCAGTTCCGCCGTGACGTGCTGGACGCCGCTGCCCGGCTGCGGGCCGGCGATGGTCTCTCCCTGCCGTACGACGGCTTGTCCGCCGAAGCCACGCACCGACGTCTCAGGCAGCAGGCGGGGGACGATGAGAGGTTCCGAACCCTGCTCTGGGGGCCCACCACTGACAACGTGGTGTCCCACGTCTTCTGCGAACAGGAACTCCTGCTGGTCACGATTGAGTTCTGGCGTGAGGAACACCTGCGGAACCACCCCGAGGACGCCGGGGCGGTCTACGTCGCCGAGATTCCACGCGAAGAGTTCATCGGGGTTCTCGAAGAGGTCGGGGCCGCGCTCGACACCCACGGGGCCGGGAGCCGGTCGTGATGGGGAAAGTGGAGGGCCGGGACCCAGTGGGGCCTACTCAGGGCTCCGATCGCGAGCCACGCGTACGGCTACCGCCCGACCGCCTCTTACTCCCACTGGTTCGGCCCGGGGGCCTCGGGTGCCCCGGCGGCACCTGTTGAAGCGACTGGGTGAGCATTTCATGTTGGGGCGAGGAGGGACAGGGGCCGGGGGCCGTGAACGGTGCAGTTCCGCCCCGGGCCGTCCGGGGCGAGGTCCTGCGGGGCCCGTGCCCCGAAGGGCAGTTCCGTGCGGGCGGCCCGGGACGGGTCGCGCATCTCGTGGGCACTGGGGCCAGCCCCGCGCAACCGGCACCTCAGCCAGCGGCGAGATGTCCGATGAAGCGCTGCCATCCGGTGCGGCTCACGGTGAAGTGCGGGAGCCTCGTGTCCTTGGAGTCGCGGACGTGGACGGTGCGGTCGGTTACGGCGACCTCGATGCAGCTGTCGCCCTGGCTGCCGCTGTGGCTGGACTTGTACCAAGCGAGGTTCGTCATCGATCTCCTCGTGGCCACTCGATCCATTCCCGTGCCTCGGGTCAGCCAGCGGTGAGATGGCCGACGAAGCGTCGCCACTTGGCGCGGCTCACAGTGAGGTGCGGGCGCTGGATGTCCTTGGAGTCGCGGACGTGGACGGTGCCGGTGGTTACGGCGACCTCGATGCAGTCGTCGCCTTGGCTGCCGCTGTGGCTGGACTTGTACCAAGCGAGGTCCGTAGCGCTCATTGCTCTCCTCGTAGTCGCTCGATCAGACCCCGTGAGTCCATGGGCGTGAGGGCCTGGGAGCGCAGTGTGTCATAGCGCTGGTAGAGAAGGCTCACCTCCTTCGCGTCGGAGATGAGCCGACCGGTCTGCTGGCCTTCGGCGTAGGCGTACCGGCGACGCTTCGGGGTTTCCAGCAGTCGTAGGGGTCCGTCCATGCACGCGTGAAGTCCGGCGGTCGACGGGATCACTTGCAGCGTGACGTTTCGAGGGCTGCTCAACTCCAGCACGCGATCGAGCATGCCCCGCATCTGGTTCGAGTCTCCGAACGGCCTCCGCAGGACGTGCTCTTCCACGATGAAGCTGAAGGACACCGTCGGACGTTGCAGCAACTTCTGCCGATCGATCCGCGCCGCGACGAGGTCCTCCAGACGCTCGTCGAGCACGATCGGGACCGTGCTCTCGAACACTGCCCGCGCATACCCCTCCGACTGCAACAGCCCCGGCATCAGCCTGCACTCGTACGTGTACAGGCTCACGGCCAGCTTCTCCAGGCGGGCCCACTGTCGGAACCACGCTGCCAGTCCTGCGTCGCCCCGGGTCAGGTGGCGGGCGGCCCTGCGGAGGGCTCCGGTGTTCCCTGTCGCTTGTTCGCCGCGCTCGATGAGGTCCTCTTCAGGCATCCGGCGGCCCAACTCGACCGACTCCACGGTGTGTTTGGAGAACCGGACGCGTTCCGCGAACTCGGCCCTGCTCATCCCGTGGTGCTCCCGGAGTGCTTGTACGACCGCCCCGAAGGTCTTCAAGCTGTCCGATGGCCCGGGTTCCCTCTCCAGTTCGTCGTCGGCCGACTCGTCGCCATGGAATGGGTCATTGGTCATCCCGGCCACCTCCGATGCGTACCGCCACTGCCCCCGCGATCGACGCCACTCAGAGTGACCGCGACAGTGACGTACTGTCCACACCCCGTGTCCGTACGCTGACTCACCGTACGGGCCCGCCCGCTCCCGTTCGCGCCCCGCGCCCGTCAGCGTGGTCCCATGACCTCCACGCACCATCAACTCCCTGCCCTCGTGCGTCTGTTCGGGAAGCGGTTCACCGCCACCGGGCGCGGTGCCCGGCTCGCCCGTCAGCTGGCCGTCGTGCGGCTGACGGCCTGGGCCGTGTCGCCGGAACTGGTCGAGCGGGCCGAGCACGTCGTCGCCGAGCTCGCCTCCAACGCCGTGCGGCACGGGCGGGTCCCCGGCCGCGACTTCCGGCTGACGCTCGCCCTGTCCGACGGCGACGCCCGGTTGCGCGTCGAGGTGACGGACGCGCGGGGCGAACGGTGGCCCAGGGCCGACGGTGCGAGCGACGAGGGCGGGCGCGGGTTGATGTTGGTGGAGCACCTCGCGGACCGCTGGGGGTGCACCCCGTTCCCGCCGGGCTGCAAGACCGTCTGGGCCGAGCTGGGGGACTGCACGCCCCCGTGCCCCCTCACAGCCAGCGGTACTGCAGTTCCGGTCTTCCCACCTGGCCGTACTGTGGTGCCCTCCCCGCACGGCCTTCCGTCACCAGGTGTTCCAGGTAGCGGCGTGCCGTGATCCGGGAGATGCCGACCTCCGTGCCCGTCGCCGTCGCCGTCAGGCCCTCCGGCGCCGCGCGCAGGGCGCGGGTGACCGCGTCCAGGGTCGGTGCGCTCAGGCCCTTGGGCAGTTCGGCCGGGCGGGGCGCGCGCAGGGTCGCGAGGGCGCGGTCCACGTCGTCCTGGCCGCCCGCCTCCCCGGCGGCGGAGCGGAACTCCGCGTACCGGGTCAGGCGGTCCCGCAGTGTGGCGAACGTGAACGGCTTCAACACGTACTGCACCACCCCCAGCGACACCCCCTCGCGCACGATCGCCAGGTCGCGGGCCGACGTCACCGCGATCACGTCCGCCGTGTGGCCGGTCGCCCGCAGCGCGCGCAGCAGTTGCAGCCCGTGCCCGTCCGGCAGGTACAGGTCGAGCAGGATCAGGTCGACCGCCGCCCGGTCGAGCAGGCGCGCGGCCGCCGACCGGGAGTGGGCCACCCCGACCACCTCGAAGCCCGGCACCCGGCCCGCGTACAGCGCGTGCGCGTCCGCCGCCACCGGGTCGTCCTCGACCACCAGGACGCGGATGGGGTTCGGGGTGCCCCCGCCGGTTCTCGTGCCGCCGCTCGTGTCCTCGTTCATGTCGTGTCCTCCTGTGGTCCGGTCGTCCCCGTCCGCAGCGGCAGTCTCACCGTGAACTCCGCCCCGCCGTCCGGTCCTTCGGACACCTCGATGCTTCCCCGGGCCCGGTGCACCGCCTGGCGGGCCAGGGCCAGGCCCAGGCCGCGGCCCGAGCCGCGGGTGGACCAGCCGCGTTCGAAGACCGCCTCGGCGTCGGCCGCCGCGACGCCCGGGCCGCTGTCGGCGACCCGGAGCAGCAGCGAGGGGCCGTCCGTCGCGGCCGTCACCGTGACCCGGGCGTCCGGTTCGCCGGTGGCGGCCTCGACCGCGTTGTCGATCAGGTTGCCGAGCACGGTGACCAGGTCGCGCGGGGGCAGCGCGGCCGGGATCACCCCGTCGTCGATCCGGCTCTCGTCGGTCAGGACCAGCTCCACGCCCCGCTCGTTCGCCTGCGCCGCCTTGCCGAGCAGCAGGGCCGCCAGCACCGGCTCGGCGACCGCGTCGACCACCCGGTCGGTGAGCGCCTGGGCCAGTTCCAGTTCGGCCGTGGCGAACCGTACCGCCTCGTCCACCCGGCCCAGCTCGATCAGCGACACGACCGCGTGCAGCCGGTTCGCCGCCTCGTGCGCCTGTGAGCGCAGTGCCTCGGTGAAGCCCCGCTCGGAGTCCAACTCGCCCGATAGTGACTGGAGTTCGGTGTGGTCGCGGAGGGTGGCGACGGTGCCGCGCCGTTCGCCGCCGACCACCGGGCGGGTGGAGACCACCAGCACCCGGTCGGCCGTCAGGTGCAGTTCGTCGGCGCGCGGCTCGGAGGCGAGCAGGGCGCCGGTCAGCGACGGCGGCAGGCCGAGTTCGGCGACCGGGGTGCCCACGGCCTCCGGGCCCAGGCCGAGGAGCGTGCGCGCCCCGTCGTTGATCAGGGCGATGCGCCGCTGCCCGTCCAGCATCACCAGGCCCTCGCGCACCGCGTGCAGCGCCGCCTCGTGGTAGTCGTGCATCCGGCTGAGCTGGCCGGCGTTCATGCCGTGGGTGTGGCGGCGGAGCCGGGCGTTGATCACGTACGTACCGAGTCCGCCGATCGTCAGCGCGGCGCCCGCCATCCCCAGCAGCGCGGTGACCTGCTCGCGCACCTGCTGGCTGATGCGCTCGACGGTGATGCCCGCGCTGACCAGGCCCACCACCCTCGTCCCGTCGAGGACCGGGGTGATCGTGCGGACCGAGGGCCCGAGCACGCCGAGGTGCTTCTCGGAGAACGTCTCGCCGCGCAGCGCCCGTTCCGTGTGCCCCAGGTAGGTGCGCCCGATCTCCGCCGGCTCGGGGTGCGACCAGCGCGTCCCGTCCGGCGCCATGATCGTGACGAAGTTGACGCCGGTGGCGCGCCGCACCGACTCGGCGTACGGCTGGAGGAGCGCGGTCGGGTCGCTCGTACGGATCGCGGCGGCCACCGAGGGGGAGCGGGCCACCGCGGTCGCCGTGGCCGTCGCCTGGCGCCGCGCGGTCTCCTCGGCCTGGGCGCGGTCGGTGACGTACGCGAACGCCGCGCACCCGGCGACGACCGCGGCCACCAGCACGACCTGCATCGCGAACAGCTGGCCGGCCAGGCTGCGGGGGCGGGGTATGCGCATGGGCGCAAGTCTGCACGCCCGCCGTGGCGTGAACTAAACGCACGCAAGGGTGACCGGGGTCACAGGGTGGTGGATAGTCGCGGGGACCCGGCGGGACGGCGGCCACCGGGACGTGCCGCCGCCGTCCGCACCACGACCGGTACCGGGAGGACCATCACCGGGCACCAGGCCCCAGGGAGGAACCCGTGGCAGCAGGAGCCGCAAGGCGGGACCGCACGCACTACCTGTACCTCGCCGTCATCGGCGCCGTACTGCTCGGCATCGGCGTGGGCTTCCTCGCCCCCGGTGTCGCCGTCGAACTCAAGCCACTGGGCACCGGGTTCGTGAACCTCATCAAGATGATGATCTCGCCGATCATCTTCTGCACGATCGTGCTGGGCGTCGGCTCGGTGCGCAAGGCGGCCAAGGTCGGCGCCGTGGGCGGGCTCGCCCTGGGCTACTTCCTGGTCATGTCGACCGTCGCGCTCGCCATCGGCCTGCTCGTCGGCAACCTGCTCGACCCGGGCTCCGGCCTGCACCTGACCGAAGCGGGCCGCGAGGCCGGGCAGAAGCAGGCGTCCGGGGCGAGCGAGGGCACCGCGGACTTCCTGCTCGGGATCATCCCCAAGACGCTGGTCTCCGCCTTCACCGAGGGCGAGGTCCTCCAGACGCTGCTGGTCGCGCTGCTCGCGGGCTTCGCGCTGCAGGCGATGGGCGCGGCGGGCGAGCCGGTGC
The DNA here is from genome assembly GCF_040296945.1 of Streptomyces sp. NPDC001941. Lineage (NCBI taxonomy): Bacteria > Bacillati > Actinomycetota > Actinomycetes > Kitasatosporales > Streptomycetaceae > Streptomyces > Streptomyces sp. NPDC001941. Next base: position 57,474 of record NZ_JBEOYE010000022.1, read on the forward strand.
TGCGCGGCATCGGGCACCTCCAGCGGCTGGTCTTCCGGATCCTGGCGATGATCATGTGGGCGGCGCCGGTGGGCGCGTTCGGCGCGATCGCGGCGGTGGTCGGCGAGACGGGCGTGGACGCGCTGAAGTCGCTGGCCGTCATCATGATCGGCTTCTACCTGACCTGCGCGCTCTTCGTCTTCCTGGTCCTGGGCACGATCCTGCGGGTGGTGGCGGGGGTGAACATCTTCGCGCTGCTGAAGTACCTGGGGCGGGAGTTCCTGCTGATCCTGTCCACCTCCTCCTCGGAGTCGGCGCTGCCGCGCCTGATCGCGAAGATGGAGCACCTGGGCGTGAGCAAGCCGGTGGTGGGCATCACCGTGCCGACCGGCTACTCCTTCAACCTCGACGGCACGGCGATCTACCTGACCATGGCGTCGATCTTCGTGGCGGACGCGCTGGACCAGCCGCTCGCCTTCGGCGAGCAGGTGTCGCTGCTCGTCTTCATGGTCATCGCGTCGAAGGGCGCGGCGGGCGTGACGGGCGCGGGCCTGGCCACGCTCGCGGGCGGCCTCCAGTCGCACAAGCCCGGCCTGGTGGACGGGGTCGGCCTGATCGTCGGCATCGACCGCTTCATGAGCGAGGCGCGGGCGCTGACGAACTTCGCGGGCAACGCGGTGGCGACGGTCCTGGTCGGCACGTGGACGAAGGAGATCGACAAGGAGCGGGTGGAGCAGGTGCTGGCGGGCCGGGTCCCGTTCGACGAGCGCACGCTGGTGGACGACGGACACGGGGGTACGGGCCAGGGTCCGGACGCCGACCGGGGCGCGGGGCAGGGCCCGGGTCAGGAGCCGGACGCGCCGAAGGGGGCGAAGGAGGGGGTGGGGGCCTGAGGGCCCGGGGGCTGCGGGGTCCCGTGGAGGCGGGCCCGCGCCTCCACTCCTCCCGTAACGCCGCCCCTCCAGCGACGCCGCCCGTCCCGCGAACTCCGGGACGGGCGGCGTCCGTTGTCCTCGGTCGGTGGTCGGTGGCCGGTGGCCCGTGGCTCGTGGCCCCTGCGTGGTCCTCGGTCCGGGCGTGCGCGGCCTCAGAGGGCGGCGATGATCTCGCGGACGCGGTCCTCCGGGACGCCCGCCGAGAGCAGGGCTGTGACCGCCGCCGCGCGGCCCGCCTCCGCCGGGGGCAGGGCTCCGTCGTTCACCGCCTCCATCAGGCCGAACAGCGACTGCTCGTGGACGTACGCCAGTGCCTCGGGCGGCAGCGGTGAGGCGAAGACGCCCTCCTCCTGGCCGCGGCGCAGCACCTCCACGCAGGCCGTGCGGACCGGGGTGAGGCGGTCGCGGATGCCCTCCATCGTCACGCTGCGCTGGGCCAGGGCGACCAGTAGCCGGTAGCGGTCGGCGATCTCCCAGACCGCGTCGACCGCCCGGGCGAGCGCCTCGGCCGGGTCGGCCACGCCCTCGCGGCCCCGTTCGTGCGCCTCGGCGACGGTGGCGACCGCGTCGTCGACGAGCGAGGCGATCAGGGCGTCGCGGCTGGGGAAGTGGCCGTACACCGTGCGGCGCACCACCCCGGCGGCGCGGGCGATCTGGTCCATGGAGGCGTCGGGGTCGCGCAGCAGCTCGGTGAGCGCCACCTGCTCGATGCGGCGGCGGTTGGCGTCGGCCCGTCCGGATGTGGTCACCCCCTCATTTTGCACAGGACTGTGCAGTGCCGTAAATTGCACACCGCTGTGTAATTGCACAGCGGTGTGCAAGTCGTGTTGCACAGTGCTGTGCAAATGTGTGAGAAAGGAGGCGCCGCCGATGACCGCGGGCCCCGCCCTGTCCGAACCGGCCGCCGTGTCCCCGTCCCCGGACGATCCGCCCTACGCCAGGCGCTGGTGGGCCCTCGGCGTCCTCTGCCTGAGCCTGCTGATCATCGTGATGGCGAACACCGCCCTCACGGTCGCCGCCCCCGACATGACCAAGGACCTCGGTCTCACCAGCTCCGACCTCCAGTGGGTCATCGACGGCTACACCGTCCCGTACGCCGCGCTGATGCTGCTGCTCGGCGCGATCGGCGACAAGTACAGCCGGCGCGGCGCCCTGGTGCTCGGCCTGCTCGTCTTCGGCGGCGGGGCCGTCGCCGGCTCGCTCGTCGACAGCTCCACCGGGGTCATCGCCGCCCGCGCCGTGATGGGCGTCGGTGCCGCGATGATCATGCCCGCCACCCTCTCGCTGCTCGCCGCGACCTTCCCGCGCGCCGAACGGGCCAGGGCCATCGTGATCTGGACCGCCACCGCGGGCCTCGCCATCGCCGCCGGGCCGCTCGTCGCGGGCGCGCTGCTCGAACGGCACGGCTGGGCCTCGACGTTCCTGATCAACGTGCCCGTCGCGGCGCTCGCGATCGTCGGCGCGCTCACCCTCGTACCGCCGTCGAAGGCGGCCCGGCACGACCGCATCGACTACGTCGGCGGGCTGCTGTCCGTGCTGTGGATCGGCGCGCTCGTCTACATGATCATCCAGGGCCCGCACTTCGGCTGGGACGCCAAGGCCGTCACCGCCGCGGTGGTCGCGGGCGCCGGGCTGCTCGCCTTCGTGCTGTGGGAGCTGCGCCACCCGCGCCCCGTCCTGGACGTGCGCCGGTTCGCGCACCGGGGGTTCGCCGGGTCGAACCTGGCCGTCGCGCTCTTCTTCCTCGCCGTCTTCGGCGCCTTCTACTACCTGACCCAGCACCTGCAGTTCGTGCTCGGCTACAACCCGCTGGAGACCGGTGTACGGATGCTCCCGCTGGCCGGCGCCGTCTTCGTCGGCTCCGCCCTCACCGGCTACCTCACCCCGCGGCTGGGGATGAAGGTCACCGTCACCGCGGGCATGGTCGCCGGGACCGTCGCGCTCGCCCTGCTCACCCTGGTCGACGCGGGCTCCGGCTACGGGGACTTCGTGGTGCCGCTGGTCGTCCTCGGCCTGGCGATCGGGCTCGCCCTGTCGCCCTGCACCGACGCGATCATGGGGGCGTTCCCCGAGTCCGAGCTGGGGGTCGGGGGCGCCGTCAACGACACCTCCCTGGAGCTGGGCGGGTCGCTCGGGATCGCGATCCTGGGGTCGGTGCTGGCGGGGTCGTACTCGTCCCACCTGTCAACCGCCGCCTCCGGGAGCAAGGTGCCGGCGGACGCGCTGGCCACGGCCCAGGACTCGGTCGGCGCGGGGTACGCGGTGGCGCAGGGGGTCGGGGACCGGGCCGGGGAACTGCTGGCCCAGGCGGCCCGGGCGGCCGACCCGGCCCAGGCGGCCCAGCTCAAGGCCCAGGCCGAGGGCCTCGCCCAGGGGGCGCGCCAGATGGCGGACGCGGTGGGGGCGTCCTTCTCGGAGGCGGTGGCGCACACGAGCCTGGTGGGTGCGGTGGTGCTGGGAGTGGGGACGGTGCTGGTGGGGGTGCTGCTGCCGAGGAGGGGGCGGTAGGGGGCCCTGAGGTCCCTGGCCCCTCGGGAGCCCCCAGCCGGGAGCCCCGGCGGGCCCGGTCCCGCCCCTTCGCCGCCTCCCGCCCCCCGGCTTTCCTTGACGTCGGGGGGAAGGAATAGCGTCGTCGCATGCGAATCGGCGAGCTCGCGGAGCGGGCGGGTACGACCACCAGGACCCTGCGCTACTACGAGTCCCGGGGTCTCCTCCCCGCCCGGCGCGCGGGCAACGGCTACCGCACGTACGACAAGGACGACCTTCGGCTGCTCCAGGAGATCCGGACCCTGCAGGACTTCGGGTTCGACCTGGAGCAGACCCGGCCGTTCCTGGAGTGCTTGCGGGCCGGGCACCCGGCCGGGGACTCCTGCCCCGCGTCCCTCGCCGTCTACCGGAGCAAGCTCGCCGAGCTGGACGGCCTCATCGGCCGTCTGGCGGCGGTGCGCGACCAGGTGGCCGGTCAACTGCTGCGCGCAGAGTCCGAGTTGCCGCACGCTCCGGATCCACGATGCGAACTGGGAGGGTGAACGGATGGTACGAGTGGAAGGCGTCGGCGAAGTCACGGACGCGGACTTCGCTGACCGGGTGCTCGCGGCGGACAAGCCGGTCCTGGTGCAGTTCACGGCCGAGTGGTGCGGCCCCTGTCGGCAACTGGCCCCGGTGTTGCGGGCGTTGGCCCGGGAGGAGGGTGAGCGGCTCGAAGTCGTCCAGCTCGACGTGGACCGCAATCCGCAGACGGCCCTGCGCTACCACGTCCTCGCGACGCCCACCCTCCTCGTCTTCCGGGACGGCGAACCGGTGAAGTCCATGGTCGGTGCCCGAGCCAAGCGCAAGCTCCTGCAGGAGTTGGAGGAGGTCGTCTGACAGCGGGGGACTGCGCGGAGCCCGTACACCAAGTGCGGAGCCCGTACACAACGAAAACCCCGGTCCGTATTGACGGCCGGGGCTTTTCGTTCGGTATATTGGTGAGTTGCTTCTCTGTGGAATCAGTGCACGCAGAGGGGGCAACTAAAGTTACCGTACCGGGTCAGGAGCTGAATTGTCAAGCGAGTCGAGCGGGTCAAGCGAGGAATTGCAGCGGGAACAGCAATTCGTCTCCCTCGTCCACGCGCGCATGGACGCGCTCAGGGCCGAGGCCGAAAGTGCCGTGCGGGCCGCGACGGCGCAGGTCGGGACCGGTCAGCAGGCGCGGGTGGAGCGCGATGTCGCGGTCGCGGAGCACTCCGCCGCGCTCGCCGCGCTGAACGTTCCGGAAACCGGGCTGTGTTTCGGGCGCATTGATCACCGCGACGGCACCGCCTTCCACATCGGCCGCATCGGAATCCACCGCGACGACGAACGGAGAACGCGGCTGCTCATCGACTGGCGGGCCCCCGTCGCGCGCCCCTTCTACCTGGCGACCGGATTCGAGCCGATGGGCCTGCGCCGCCGCCGGCACCTCACCACCCGGGGCCGCGAGGTCACCGCCCTGCACGACGAGATCATGGACCTCGCCGACACCGAGCGCACCGGCCACGAGTCGCACGACGCCGACGAGGTGCTGCTCGCCGCGCTGAACACCGCCCGCACCGGGCGCATGGGCGACATCGTGCAGACCATCCAGGCCGAGCAGGACCGCATCATCCGCGCCCCGCACCAGGGCGTGCTGGTCGTCGAGGGCGGTCCCGGCACCGGCAAGACCGCCGTCGCCCTGCACCGCGCCGCCTACCTCCTGTACGCCCAGCGGGAGTTGCTGGCCAAGCGGGCCGTGCTGATCGTCGGGCCCAACCCGGCCTTCCTCGGCTACATCGGCGAGGTGCTGCCCTCGCTCGGCGAGACCGGGGTGCTGCTCGCCACGGTCGGCGAGCTCTTCCCGGGCGTCACCGCGACCGGCACCGACAGCGCGCGGGCCGCCGAGGTCAAGGGGCGCGCGTCCATGGCGGACACCCTGGCCGAGGCCCTGCGCGACCGCCAGCAGGTCCCGGCCAGGGACGAGCCGGTCGTGGTCCGCCACGACGACGGGGACCTGGTCATCGACTGGGGCACCGCCCTGGAGGCGCGCCACAAGGCCCGCGAGACCCGGCTGCCGCACAACCTGGCCCGCCCCTACTTCGCGTTCGCCCTGATCGACGCGCTGACCGAGCAGCTCGCGGACCGGATCGGCGCCGACCCGTACGGCGGCCCCAACTTCCTGGGCCCCGACGACGTCGCCCAGCTCGCCAAGGGGATCGCCGCCAGCCCCGAGGTGCACGCGGCGATCGACGACCTGTGGCCGCTGCTGACGCCGCAGCGGTTCCTCGCCGACTACCTGACCGAGCCCACCCACCTCTCCGACGAGGACGCGGCGGAGCTGCGGCGCGAGGACGGGCCCTGGACGCCCGCCGACGTCCCGCTGCTCGACGAGGCGGCGGAGCTGCTGGGCGAGGACGACTCGGCCGCGCTGGCCGCCGCCGAGGCGGCGCGCCAGGAGCGGATCGCCTACGCGCAGGGCGTGCTCGACGTCTCGTACGCCTCGCGGACCTACGAGTTCGAGGACAAGGACGACGAGGACTCCGAGGTGCTCGGCGCGCACGACGTGATCGACGCCGAGCGGATGGCCGACCGGCACGAGGAGGCCGACCACCGCAGCGCCGCCGAGCGCGCCGCCGCCGACCGGACCTGGGCGTTCGGCCACATCATCGTGGACGAGGCGCAGGAGCTGTCGCCGATGGCCTGGCGGCTGCTGATGCGCCGGGTGCCGACCCGCTCGATGACCCTGGTGGGCGACCCGGCGCAGACCGGCGACGCGGCGGGGGCCGGGTCCTGGCAGGAGGTCCTCGGGCCGTACGTGGAGGACCGCTGGGAGCTGACCCGGCTGGGGGTCAACTACCGTACGCCCGCCGAGATCATGGAGTACGCGGCCGCCCGCCGCCGGGCCGTCGAGCCCGGCTTCGAGCCGCCCCGCTCCATCCGCTCCACCGGGCGGGAGCCGTGGGAGCGCACCCTGCCTCTGTCCCGGCTGGCCGACGCGGTCAAGGAGTCGGTGCCCGAGGAGGGCCGGCTCGCGGTGGTCGCGCCCGCCGGGCTGTGCGACGAGGTGCGGGCGCTGCTGGGCGTGGCGGAGGGGCCGGTGGACCTCGCGCACGCCCTGGTCGTGGTGGACCCGCGCGAGGCCAAGGGCCTGGAGTTCGACGCCGTCGTGGTGGTGGAGCCGGACCGGATGGGGGTCAACGACCTGTACGTGGCGCTGACCCGGGCCACCCAGTCCCTCGGCGTGGTCCACCTGGAGGACGCCTCGTAGGTCGTGTCCTCGAAATCCCGCTCAGACCGGTCGCAGCCACACGGTCGCCAGCGGCGGCAGCGTCAGCTGCACGCTCGCCGGGCGGCCGTGCGCGGCGACCGACTCCGGCTTGACCGGCTCGGGGTTGAGCACGTCACCGCCGCCGTAGCGGGCCGCGTCGGTGTTCAGCACCTCCGTCCAGGCGGACACCTCGGCGGGCACGCCGAGCCGGTAGTCGTGCCGGACCACCGGCGAGAAGTGGGAGACGGCCAGCAGGGGGGCGCCGGAGGCGTCGAAGCGCAGGAACGCGAGGACGTTGTCCTCGGCGGCGTCCCCCGCCACCCAGGAGAAGCCCTCGGGCTCCGTGTCGCGCTCCCACAGGGCCGGGGTCCTGCGGTAGCGCCGGTTCAGCTCGGACACCAGGTCCCGCACGCCCCGGTGGTCGGCCGCCGCCCCGTACGACGGGTCGAGCAGCCACCAGTCCGGGCCGTGCGCCTCGGACCACTCGGCGCCCTGGGCGAACTCCTGTCCCATGAAGAGCAGTTGCTTGCCCGGGTGGGCCCACATGAAGGCCAGGTAGGCGCGGAGCGAGGCGCGCTGCTGCCACCAGTCGCCGGGCATCTTGGAGACCAGCGACCGCTTGCCGTGCACCACCTCGTCGTGCGAGATCGGCAGCACGTAGTTCTCGCTGTACGCGTAGACCATCGAGAAGGTCATCTCGTGGTGGTGGTACCTGCGGTGCACCGGCTCCTTGGTCATGTAGCCCAGCGAGTCGTGCATCCAGCCCATGTTCCACTTCAGCCCGAAGCCCAGGCCGCCGAAGCCGCCGGGCCCGGTGTGGTGGGTGGCCCGGGTGACGCCGTCCCAGGCGGTGGACTCCTCCGCGACGGTCACCACGCCCGGCACCCGGCGGTAGACGGTGGCGTTCATCTCCTGGAGGAACGCCACGGCGTCCAGGTTCTCCCGCCCGCCGTGCTCGTTGGGCGTCCACTGGCCGTCCTCGCGCGAGTAGTCCAGGTAGAGCATCGAGGCGACCGCGTCGACCCGCAGGCCGTCGATGTGGAACTCCTCGCACCAGTACACCGCGTTGGCGACCAGGAAGTTGCGCACCTCCTTGCGCCCGTAGTCGAACTCCAGGGTCCCCCAGTCGGGGTGCGCCGCGCGGGCCGGGTCCTCGTGCTCGTACAGCGGCCGCCCGTCGAACTCCGCCAGGGCCCAGTCGTCGCGCGGGAAGTGCGCCGGCACCCAGTCCATCAGCACGCCGATCCCGGCCCGGTGCAGCGCGTCCACCAGGTGGCGGAAGTCGTCCGGGGTGCCGAGCCGGGCGGTCGGCGCGTAGAAGCCGGTGACCTGGTAGCCCCAGGAGCCGCCGAAGGGGTGCTCGGCGACCGGCATCAGCTCCACGTGCGTGAAGCCCAGGTCGTTGACGTACGCGGGCAGTTGCTCGGCGAGCTGACGGTACGTCAGACCCGGTCGCCAGGAGGCGAGATGGACCTCGTAGACGGAGAACGGGCCCTCATGCGCCGGCCGCTGGGCCCGCTGCTCCAGCCACTCGGCGTCCCGCCACACGTGGTGCGAGCGGGTCACCACCGAGGCGTTGGCGGGTGGTGTCTCGGTGCGCCGGGCCATCGGGTCGGCCCGCAGCGTGTGGCTGCCGTCGGGGCGCGTGATGTCGAACTTGTACAGCGCCCCCTCGCGCACCCCCGGCACGAACAGCTCCCACACCCCCGTGGAGCCCAGCGAGCGCAGCGGGAACGCCGTGCCGTCCCAGTAGTTGAAGTCCCCCACCACCCGCACGCCGCGCGCGTTGGGCGCCCACACCGTGAACCGGGTCCCCTCCACCCCCTGGTGCGCCATCGGGTGCGCGCCCAGTGCCGTCCACAGCTCCTCGTGCCGCCCCTCGCCGATCAGGTGCAGGTCGAGGTCGCCGAGCGAGGGCAGGAAGCGGTACGGGTCCCCGGCCTCGAAGTCGCCGTCCTGGTAGGTGACGGACAGGTCGTACTCCGGCACCCCGCTCAGCGGCAGCAGCCCCGAGAAGAAGCCGTCGCCGTCGTCGTGCAGCGGGGCGAGCAGGCCCTCGGCGCGCACCCGCACGGCGCGGGCGTAGGGGCGCAGCACCCGGAAGGCCACCCCGCCCGGCGCCGGGTGCGCGCCGAGCACGCCGTGCGGGTCGTGGTGGGTGCCGCTCAGCAGCCGCTCCCGGTCGCCGGGGTCGAGGGCGGGGGCGGACTTGGGCGAGGTGCGGGTCGGGCGGCGGGCGGTCACGGGGGAGACCTCCTGGGGGTGAAGGGCCGGAAGGGGGAGGGGAAGGGGGGGAGGGCGTGGGAGGGGGTCAGCCGCGGGCGGCCAGCCGCCGCACCGCCGCCAGCGGGACCGGCAGCCAGTCGGGGCGGTGCCGGGCCTCGTACCCGACCTCGTACACCGCCTTGTCCGTCTCGTACGCGCGCAGCAGCGCGGGTGCCTCGCGCGGGTCGCTGCCCGCCGCCCCGGCGTAGCCGTCGCAGTACGCGTCCCGGCAGCGCGCCGCCCAGTCGGGGTCGGGGTCGCCCGGCAGCGAGCGCGCGGCGTAGTCGAAGGAGCGCAGCATCCCGGCGACGTCCCGGGCGGCCGGCTGCGGGCGGCGGCGCTCGGCGAGCGGCCGGGCCGGCTCGCCCTCGAAGTCGATCACCGACCAGCCGCCGCCCGGCGCGTACAGGCACTGGCCCAGGTGCAGGTCGCCGTGGACCCGCTGGGCGAGCCGCGCGGGCCCCTCGGCGTGCGCCAGCGCGGCCAGTTCCCGGTAGGCGGCCCGCAGCCCGGGGACGTACGGCAGCAGGGCGGGCACCGCCTGGGCGGTGGCCTCCAGGCGGTCGGCCATCTGCGCCGCCAGGTGCTCGACCTGCGCGGGCGGCAGCGTCACCGCGGGCAGCGCCGCGGCGAGCGCGGTGTGCACCTCGGCGGTGGCCGCGCCGAGCCCGCGGGCCTCCTCGGTGAAGTCGCGGCCCTCGGCGAGGGCGTCGAGCGCCAGCGCCCAGCCGTCCCGGGAGCCGGTCAGGAAGGGCTGGAGCACCCCGAGCGTGGCGGGGCCCGGCTCGCTGGTCTCGAACCAGGCGACCGGGGCGGGCACCCTCGGGCAGCCCGCGCGGGCCAGGGCGAGCGGCAGCTCCAGATCGGGGTTGGCGCCCTCCCAGACCCGCCGGAAGACCTTGAGGATGTACGCGTCTCCGTACACCAGCGAGGAGTTGGACTGTTCGGCGCCCAGCGGGCGGGCGGCCAGGCCGCCGGGCAGCGGGGCCGGGGCGCGCTCGAAGCGCAGCGGGCCCAGCGTCCCGGGGGTGCGCAGCCGCTCCAGGAGCAGGCCCGCGAGCTGGGGGTCGGCCAGGCCCTCGTACACGGTGCGGCCGGCCAGCGGGCCGTCGGCGAGGTGGCCGATCAGGGCGGGGGCGAGGCGGGGCGGCAGGGCGGCCCGCACGCCGAGCAGGAGCTGGTAGCAGTCGACGGGGGACTGGGCGGGCAGGCCGGTCTGGTGCACCCGGAGGAGCAGGTGGAGCAGGCCCGGCGCGGTGTCCGAGTCCGGGGGCAGCAGTTCGGTGGCCGAGACGAGCGTGAAACCGGTGACCGGTCGTCCCTTCCCGGCGAACCAGCGCTGCCGGGGCAGCCACTCGTGCAGCAGGGGTGCGAGCGCGGGGAGCAGCGCGGTGGACGGCCGGGCGGTGGATGCTGTCTCAGACATGGCATCACGTCCTCGGTTGGGGTCGGGGGCCAAGTGCCCCGGGTGGGGCGGCGGAAACCGCCCCACACCTGATACACCATCAGCTCGGCACGGTGTCCTTGCGGAGCCGGAACCAGTAGAAGCCGTGGCCCGCGAGCGTGAGCAGATAGGGCCATTCGCCGATGGCGGGGAAGCGCACCCCGCCGATCAGCTCGACCGGGTGGCGCCCGTTGTACGCGCGCAGGTCCAGCTCGGTGGGCTGGGGGAAGCGCGAGAAGTTGTGGACGCACAGCACCAGGTCGTCCTTGTACTCGCGCAGGAACGCGAGCACCGCCGGGTTCGACGAGGGCAGCTCGGTGTAGGAGCCGAGCCCGAAGGCCGGGTTCTGCTTGCGGATCTCGATCATCCGGCGGGTCCAGTGCAGCAGCGAGGACGGCGAGGCCATGGACGCCTCGACGTTCGTCACCTGGTAGCCGTGGACCGGATCCATGATCGTCGGGAGGTAGAGCCGGCCGGGGTCGCAGGAGGAGAAGCCGGCGTTGCGGTCGGGCGTCCACTGCATCGGGGTGCGCACCGCGTCCCGGTCGCCCAGCCAGATGTTGTCGCCCATGCCGATCTCGTCGCCGTAGTACAGGATCGGCGAGCCGGGCAGGGACAGCAGCAGGGCGGTGAACAGCTCGATCTGGTTGCGGTCGTTGTCCAGGAGCGGGGCGAGCCTTCGGCGGATGCCGATGTTGGCCCGCATCCGGGGGTCCTTGGCGTACTCCGCGTACATGTAGTCGCGCTCTTCGTCGGTGACCATCTCGAGCGTGAGCTCGTCGTGGTTGCGCAGGAAGATGCCCCACTGGCAGCGGTCGGGGATCGCCGGGGTCTTCGCCAGGATCTCCGAGACCGGGTAGCGGGACTCGCGGCGCACCGCCATGAAGATGCGCGGCATGACGGGGAAGTGGAACGCCATGTGGCACTCGTCGCCGCCGGAGGGGAAGTCGCCGAAGTAGTCGACGACGTCCTCGGGCCACTGGTTGGCCTCCGCGAGCAGCACCGTGTCCGGGTAGTGCGCGTCGATCTCCTTGCGCACCCGCTTGAGGAAGTGGTGGGTCGCCGGGAGGTTCTCGCAGTTGGTGCCCTCCTCCTGGTACAGGTACGGCACGGCGTCGAGCCGGAAGCCGTCGATGCCCAGGTCCAGCCAGAAGCGCAGGGCCGCCATGATCTCGTCCTGGACGGCCGGGTTCTCGTAGTTGAGGTCGGGCTGGTGGGAGAAGAACCGGTGCCAGTAGTACTGCTTGCGCACCGGGTCGAAGGTCCAGTTGGAGGTCTCGGTGTCGACGAAGATGATCCGCGCGTCCTGGTACTGCTTGTCGTCCTCGGCCCACACGTAGTAGTCGCCGTACGGCCCGTCCGGGTCGCTGCGCGACTGCTGGAACCACTCGTGCTGGTCGCTGGTGTGGTTCATCACGAAGTCGATGATCACGCGCATGCCGCGCTGGTGGGCGGCGTCGACGAACTCCACGAAGTCGGCGAGGTCGCCGAACTCGGGCAGGACGGCCGTGTAGTCGGAGACGTCGTAACCGCCGTCCCGCAGGGGGGACTTGAAGAACGGCGGCAGCCACAGGCAGTCCACGCCGAGCCACTGGAGGTAGTCCAGCTTGGCGGTGATGCCCTTGAGGTCGCCCACGCCGTCCCCGTTGCTGTCCTGGAAGGAGCGGACCAGGACCTCGTAGAAGACGGCGCGCTTGAACCAGTCCGGGTCGCGGTCGCCGGCTGGTGTGTCCTCGAAGGTGTCGGGGACGGGCTCATTGACGATCATGATGTGGGTGACCCTCCGATCGGCGGGGACGGCCGCAGGACGAAGACGTGCGCGGGCGTGACACCCGGCTCTAGGCGCACGTAGTTGGCCCTGCCCCAGTGATAGGTCTCTCCGGTGAGCTCGTCGCGCACCGGTACGGACTCGTGCCAGTCGAGGCCGAGTTCCGGCATGTCCAACGAGACCGTGGCCTCCTGGGTGTGGTGGGGGTCGAGGTTGGCGACCACCAGGACCGTGTTCGCCCCCCGCCCGGAGCCGTGCCGCTTGCTGTAGGCGATCACCGCGTCGTTGTCGGCGTGGTGGAAGCGGATCCCGCGCAGGGTGCGCAGCGCCGGGTTGGTGCGCCGGATCCGGTTCAGCGCGGTGATCAGCGGGGTGATCGTGCGTCCCTCCCGCTCCGCCGACTCCCAGTCGCGGGGCCTCAGTTCGTACTTCTCCGAGTGCAGGTACTCCTCGCTGCCCTCGCGCAGCGGGGTGTTCTCGCACAGCTCGTACCCGGCGTACACGCCCCAGGCCGGGGACATCGTCGCGGCGAGCACGGCCCGCGCCTCGAAGGCCGGGCGGCCGCCGTGCGCGAGGTAGGCGTGCAGGATGTCGGGGGTGTTCACGAAGAAGTTCGGCCGCATGTAGGCGGCCGTCTCGGTGGACAGCTCGGTGAGGTAGTCGGTCAGCTCCTGCTTGGAGTTGCGCCAGGTGAAGTACGTGTACGACTGCTGGAAGCCGACCGCCGCCAGGGTGCGCATCATCGCGGGCCGGGTGAACGCCTCGGCCAGGAAGACCACGTCCGGGTCGGTGCGCCGGATCTCGCCGAGGACCTTGTCCCAGAAGAGGACCGGCTTGGTGTGCGGGTTGTCCACCCGGAAGATCCGCACCCCGTGGTCCATCCAGTGCCGCAGCACCCGCAGGGTCTCCTCGACGATCCCGTTCAGGTCCTTGTCGAAGGCGATGGGGTAGATGTCCTGGTACTTCTTCGGCGGGTTCTCGGCGTAGGCGATCGTGCCGTCGATCCGGTGGTGGAACCAGTCGGGGTGCTTGATCACCCAGGGGTGGTCCGGGGAACACTGCAGCGCGAAGTCCAGGGCGACCTCCAGGCGCAGGTCACGGGCCCGGGCCACGAAGTCGTCGAAGTCCTCCAGGGTGCCCAGGTCCGGGTGGACCGCGTCGTGGCCGCCGTCCGCGGAGCCGATCGCCCAGGGCACGCCCACGTCGTGCGGGCCCGGCGAGAGCGAGTTGTCCGGGCCCTTGCGGAAGGTGGTCCCGATGGGGTGGACCGGTGGCAGGTAGACCACGTCGAAGCCCATCGCGGCCACCGCCGGGAGTCTCTCGGCAGCCGTGCGGAAGGTGCCGGAGACCGGGCGGCCGTCCTCGAAGCGGGCCCCCTCGGAGCGCGGGAAGAGCTCGTACCAGGAGCCGAACAGGGCCCGCTCGCGCTCCACGAGCAGCGGCAACTTCCGCGAGGAGGTGACCAGTTCGCGCAGCGGATGGGCGGCGAGCACCGCGTCCACCTCGGGGGTGAGCGCGGCGGCCAGCCGGGCGGCGGCCGGACGCGCCTCGTCGCGCAGCGCGTCGGCGGCGGCCAGCACGCCCTCGCGCCCGGCGTCCTTGGGCACCTTGGCGGCGGCCCGCTCCAGGAGCAGGGCGCCCTCGGCGAGGACGAGTTCGGTGTCGATCCCGGCCGGGACCTTGATCCGGGCGTGGTGGCGCCAGGTGGTGACCGGGTCGCTCCAGGCCTCGACGTGGTACGTCCACAGGCCCTCGCGGGTCGGGGTCACCTCGGCGCCCCAGCGGTCGGTGCCGGGGGCCAGCTCGTGCAGCGGGGTGAAGGGCCCGCGCCGTCCCGCCGGGTCCCGCAGGACCACGTTGGCGGCGACGGCGTCGTGGCCCTCGCGGAAGACGGTGGCGCTGATCTCGAACGCCTCTCCCACCACCGCCTTGGCGGGCCTGCGCCCGCAGTCGACGAGCGGACGGACGTCCAGGACGGGAATGCGGCCAATGAGCGAATTCACGGCATCACCTGATGAGGGCTGTGCGGGCATGGACGGGGGATCCAGCGGGTCCAGCGTGTCTGCGCTGTGATGCGTACCGGAGGAGCCTTCCCCGTCTCTTCGGGTGGGCAATCCGGCAGTTTGTTAACTACTAGGGCGTAGGCAGGCACACAAGAACCGGCCCCGTAAAAACGACGTTGCGCGGGCCCGCGGCGCCGGCCGGGCCGCCGATCACCCGCCTGCCGCGCGAAGTTGGGCGATCCGGGTGCCGCCTCGTGCCGCTTTGGGCGGGTTGCGCCCCGCGCCGGGCACCCGCCGCACGCACCGGAGCGGCGCGGCCCCCGGAGGGCCCGCGCCGCGGATATGGCGGATTTCCGCCGGGGACAAGCGGCGCATCCACGCCGGAGGACGGAAAACGCACCGGATCGCCATCAACTGCCCCCAACCACAAGGAAGTCGGGCCGTGGGCCGTCCCGGGGCGGGGGCTGGGAACCTGGAACCCGCCCCGGGACGGGGACCGGTGCTGGGGACGGGCGGCCCCGGTCGGCGCGGGCCCGCCCGTCCCCAGGTCTGCGGGGAGCCGCGCCGTCAGGGGCGCGCCTCCTCCTCGTCGGCCGCCCAGATCTGCCAGGGCTGGCGGGTGACCCACTCGTCCACCGGGGCCGGGGACACCCCCAGCAGCCGGGCCGAGGCGCCCTCGTCGCCCGACATCAGCCGGGGGTCCGCGCCGGTGGCCGCGTAGTGGTAGATGCCCGCGATCCCGGCGGCCGCCCCGGGGCCGACCACCTGGGCGAGCCCGCGCTCGAAGGCGTCCGGGTCCAGCGGCACGTACCGCACGTCGCGGCCCAGGCCGCGGGCGAACGCGGCGGCCAGCTCGGGCCCGGTCAGCGAGGCCGCGCCGCCGATGTCGAGGACCCGCCCCTCCACCCCTTCGGCGGTCAGCGCCGCGCACAGCGCCTCGGCCAGGTCCCGGTGCGAGATCCAGGCGGTGGGCGCGTCCGCGGGCAGCGGGTAGGCCAGCACCCCGTCGTGCACCAGCGCCGGGCCGTTCCAGGGGCTGAACAGGTTGTCCAGGTAGACCGGCGGGCGCAGCACGACCAGCGGCACCCCGCTCGCCCGCAGCACCTCCTCGGTGGTCCGGCGCGTCTCGAAGGCCGCCACGTTCGTCGAGGTGCGCGGCAGCCGGGTGTTGGCGTTGTAGACCAGCCGCTCCAGGCCCACCTCGCGGGCCGCGTCCGCCAGGTGCAGCGCGTAGCGGCGCACCCGGTCCGCCTCGTACACCAGCGGCATGGTGACCAGCGCGTGCGTGGCCCCCTCGAAGAGCCGGCGCACGTCGTCGGGACGGCCCAGGTCACCGGCGGTGAAGGCGACACCCGGAAGCGGCGGGCGGTCGCCCTCGGGGCGGCGGGTCAGGGTACGGACGCGGTGGCGCCGCTCCAGCAGGAGCCGGGCGGCCGCACCCCCCTGGAAACCGGTCGCCCCCACGACCGCTACGCGCATCTGAGTGTGATCGGACATGTGTCTGAAGTGCCCTTCGATAGGCTGTGGCTGCTGCCGGGACGGCGCTTCTCAGGCTGACGGCGGCGGCTTTGGCCGATCAATTAACAAACCGGGGCGGGGGTTGAAGGATCGTCCATGGACAACGTGGGGAACGAGCGCGACGACCTCCTCAGCGAAATGCTGAAACCGTTGCGCCTGACCGGGGTGTTCGACAGCCGCTGGCACGTCAACGCCCCCTGGGCCATCGAGGGCGACGCCGAGCAGAGCTGCGCCATCCTGCACTACATCGTCGAGGGCGGCTGCTGGATCAGCGGGGAGGACCAGCACGCCGTGGAACTGCGCGAGGGCGACCTCGCGGTCTTCCCGACCGGCACGGCCCACCGGCTCTCGGACCGGCCCGACCGGCAGGGCGTACCGCTCAAGGCGGTGCTCCCCGAGCGGCAGCCGGGCACCTCCGGCGAGATCCGCATCGACGGGGCGGGCCCGCGCAGCAGGCTGCTGTGCGCCGGGCTGCACTACGACGCCAGCGCCGCGACCGGGCTGTACCGGGCGCTGCCCTGGGCGCTCGTCCTGGACCGCTCCCAGGTGGACCAGGAGCCGCTGCTGCGGGACACGCTGCGCCTGCTGGCCGCGCCGGACCGGCCGGTCGGACCCGGTGACCGGCTGATCACCCTGCGCGCCTTCGAGATGGCGCTGGTGCTCGCACTGCGGCCGCTGCTCGCGGAGTTCGCGCGCGGGCCCGCGTCGCTGCCGGTGCTGCGCCACCCGGGCATCGCCCGGGCGATGGTGATGATGTCGACCCGGTTCGCCGAGCCGTGGACCATCGAGTCGCTGGCCCGGGAAGTGGGCATGAGCCGCTCGGCGTTCACGGCCGCGTTCCGCGAACTGGTCGGCGAGGCACCGGCCCGCCACCTGACCGGACGGCGCATGCAGGAGGCGGCGCGCCTGCTCGGGGAGACCTCGCTGCCGCAGTCGGCGGTGCCCCAGCGGGTGGGGTACCAGAGCGCCGTGGGTTTCCACCTGGCGTTTCGCAAATGGTTCGGGAAGACGCCCGGTGAGTACCGCAGCAGCGCGGCGAATGCCGCCTGATGGGGACGCAAGCGACTTCTCGCCGATTGGCCGGTTCTTAAGTCCCGCTGGACGGTCGTTCATTGCCGCAGGTGGGTGCGGGGGGACAGGCTCGTTCGGCACAGCCGTTCCGTATGAGGAGAAAAGGTGTCGTCGAGGTCGGGTCGGGATTACCTGGAGTCGCTGCGCGACGGCCGCGAGGTGTGGCTCGACGGCGAGCGGGTCAAGGACGTCACCCGGCACCCGGCGTTCCGCAACACCGCCGCCTCGCTGGCCGGCCTCTACGACCTGGCCCTCGACCCCGGGCACGCCCCGGTGCTCACCGGGGAGGACGGTCGTCTGAGGGCGTACGGGATACCCCGCTCGTACGAGGACCTGGTGGCCCGCCGCACGGCGTACAAGACGTGGGCCGAGGCGAGCTACGGCTTCCTGGGCCGCACGCCGGACTACATGGCGGGCGGCGCGGCCGGGTTCGCCGCGGTACCGGGCGCGTTCACCACGGAGCGCTTCGACGGCGCCCCGCACGCGCTCGCGTACCACCGGCGGCTCGCCGACTCCTCCCTGTACGGCGCCTTCACCATCACCAACCCGCCCTCCGCGCCCGGCGACGGGCTCGTGGTGCGGGCGGTGGCGGAACGGGACGGCGGGATCGTGGTCAGCGGCGCCAAGACCATCGGCACCGGCGCCGTCTTCGCCGACGAGGTGATCGTCGGCACCATCGAACCGCTCGCCGAGGACGACGTGGAGCACGCCCTGTGCTTCTCGGTGCCGATCGACACCCCCGGTCTGTCCTTCGTCTCCCGCCCCTCCTACGAGGGCCGGGCGCGCAGCGTCTTCGACAACCCCCTGTCGGCGCGCTTCGACGAGAACGACGCGCTGCTGGTCTGTGAGGAGGTGTTCGTCCCCTGGGAGAGGGTCCTCACCTATCGCGACGTCGGTGCGACCGCCGCGATGTGGTGGCGGACCCCCGCCTACCTCAACTTCGTGCACCAGTCCGCCACGAGGTTCTGGACCAAGCTGGAGTTCCTGGCCGGCCTCGCGGTCCTGCTCACCCGGATGAACGGCACCGACAAGCTGCCCCAGGTCACCCAGACCGTGGGGCGGCTGCTCGGCATGGTCGCCCAGGCCAAGGCCTTCGTCCTGGCCGCCGAGGCCTCCTTCGAGGAGGTCGACGGCGGCCGGGGCGGCGTGGCGCCCGGCCAGGAGATCTCGTTCGCCCAGCGGATCATGGCGGGCGAGCTGTACCCGCGGGCCGTCCAGGAGATCAAGCTGCTCGCGGGCGGCTCGATCATCCAGCTGCCCGCCTCGGCCCAGGACCTGCTCCACCCCGAGCTCGGTCCGGTCGTACGGAAGTACCTGCGGGCCCCGGGCACGGACGCCGAGGAGCGGATCAAGCTCCTCAAACTCGCCTGGGACGCGCTCGGTTCGGAGTTCGCGAGCCGCCACGAGCAGTACGAGCGGCTCTACCAGGGCGCCCCCCACGTCTACCTGACCATGCAGACGTGGGCGGGCGGCGCCGAGGCGTGCGAGGAACTGGCCCGCGCCTGCCTGGACTCGTACGGCCTGGAGGACGGGCGGTGAGCGCCGGGGGCAGGGATGGCGGCGGTGCCAGAGCCCGCGCGGCCCAGGGGAGTCAGGACACGGCCCCCCGCGCCGCGCTCGCGCTGCTGGCCGCCACCCAGCTCCTGCTGATCATGGACACCGCGATCGTCAACGTCGCGCTGCCCTCGGTGGGCGAGGACCTCGGCCCGGGCTCGGCCGGCCTGTCCTGGGTCGCCAACGCCTATCTGATCGCCTTCGGCGGACTGCTGCTGCTCGCCGGCCGCGCCGCCGACCACCTCGGCCACCGCCGGGTGTACCTGACCGGACTCGCCCTGCTCGCCGCCGCGTCCGCGGCCGGCGGCCTGGCCGGGTCGGCCGGGACCCTGGTGGCCGCCCGCGCCGTGCAGGGCGTGGGCGCCGCGCTCGCCGCGGCCGCCGCCTTCGCGCTGCTGCTGCTCGCCTTCCCCGACGGTCCCGGGCGGCACCGGGCGCTGGGCGCGTTCGCCGCGATGGGCGGGCTCGGCGGGGTGCTGGGCACGGTCCTGGGCGGCGTGCTGACGGACCTGCTCGGCTGGCGCTCCACGTTCTGGCTCAACGTGGCGGTCGCCGCCCTGCTGTGCGCCCTGGCGCCGCGCGTTCTGGACGGGGGGACGCGCGGCGCCGCGGGCGGCTTCGACCTGCCGGGCGCGCTGACCGCCACCGCGGGCCTCGGCCTGCTGGCGTACGCGCTGGTGGGCGCGGGGGAGGCGGGCTGGACCTCGGGGCACACGGTGGCGGCGGGGGCCGGGGGGCTCGCGCTGCTCGTGCTGTTCGCGGCGGTGGAGCGCCGGGCGGCCCGCCCGCTGGTCCCCGCCGCGGTGCTGAAACGTCCCTGCACACTGCTCGCCAATCTGCTCAGCGCCCTCGGGCAGATGGCCATGTTCCCGATGTTCTTCCTGGTCAGCCTGTACCTGCAGAGCGTGCTCGGGCAGTCCCCGCTGCTCGGCGGCCTGGGCCTGCTGCCGCTCTCCGCGGTGGTGGTCGCCACCGCCCCGCTCACCGGCCGGCTGATCCACCGGCTCGGCCTGCGCGCCACCGCGACGCTCGGCTTCGCCCTGCTGGCCGCCGCCACCGGCTGGCTCGCCCTCGCCCTCGACGCGGACGGCACCTTCGCCTCCACGGTCCTGCCGCCCAGCCTGCTCATCGGCGCGGCGCTGCCCCTGGTGATGGTCACTACCAACGTGGCCGCCACCGCCGGGGCCGCTCCCGGTGAGACCGGCCTCGCCTCCGGACTCGTCAACACCAGCCAGCAGTTCGGCTCGGTGCTCGGCCTCGCCGTCCTGGTGGCCGTCGCCACCGGCGCCGCGACCGGCACCGGAGCGGCCGGGCAGACCGCCGGGTTCCGCGCGGCGCTGCTCACCGGCGCCGCCCTGGCGGCGCTGGCCGCGCTCGCGTCCGTACGGCTGCGGCCGCCCGGGCGCGTCCCCGGGCCGGTGGCGGCGCCGACGGGCGCCGACCGGGTGGGTGGCCCGCGGTGACCGGCTGAGCGCCCCGGCACGGACGGCACGAACGGCACCACACCCGACGAAACGCTCTTCGCCCGAGGGGGGCACTGAGTTGACCCTGTACGACCTAGTCGCGCCCGGGCTCGCCCAGAAGGGCGACCCGCGCTACCGCATCGGCGAGATACGAGACGCCGACCCGCTCGGCGCCGACGGGCCGCTCGCCGACGTCCCCGCCATGAACCGCGACGCCGACGTCCCCGCCCTCGTCGCGGCCCTGCGCGCGCTGCTGCCCGGGCCCGACCTGACCGCCTCCTTCGGCGTCACCACCGCCCTGGCCGCCATGCGCGACCTCGGACTGCTCCTCGGCTCCCTCAAGCGGCACGGCGTGGAGCCCTGCGCGGCGGTGCCCGAGGCGGTGCCCGTGCTCCAGGAGCTCGGCCGGCGCACCGACATGGTGCCGCGCGACACCGTGCACCACTACACCGCCTGGAACCCGCTCGGCGCCCGGATGCGCGGCTACACCGGCGAGGAGGGCGAGCGCCGGCTCATCGAGTCCGTGCGGATGGTCTTCCCCGGCCTGGTCGCCACCCTCGACAGCTGCGCCGAACTGGCCCGCCTGGAGCCGTACGACCCCGCCTTCGCCGACGCCCTGGACCGCACCGCCGGGCACGTGAGCGCCATGGTCGACTCCATCGACCACACCGTCGCGCACGTCTCGCCGGTCTTCTTCGCCCGCACCCTGCGCCCCTACTTCGAGTCCGTCGACGTCGCCGGGACCTCCTACCTCGGCCCGGCCGCCGCCCAGGTCCCGCTCTGGCTGGTCGACCTGACCCTGTGGCAGTCCGACCGCGGCGCCCCCGGCTACGACGCCTTCCTCGCCGACTCCGTGCCCTACGCGCTGCCCGCCTGGCGCGCCTTCCACGCCGCCCACGCGGGCGGCACCTCCGCCGTCAGCAAGCTGTCCACCGCGATCAGCTGGGAGGCGGTCGACAGCCTGCCGCCCGACCTGGCCCGCTCCGCCGCCGCGCTGGCCCGGGTGCTGCGCGTGCTCAAGACCTTCCGGGCCCGCCACATCGGCATCGCCCGCAAGGCGTACGACGAAGAGGTGCGGCTGTACGAACAGGGCAGCGGCGGCGCCCCCGTGGCGCTGCTGCGCCACGTGCTCGACCTGACCCGGGACAACGAGACGCTGGTGCGCCGGACGACGGACCGCCCCGGCTCCTGAGAGGACGCGTTCCATGACCCCCCACATACTCATCGCGGGAGCGGGCATCGCCGGGCTCTCCGCGGCCCTGTCCCTGCACGCCGCGGGCTTCGAGCGGATCACCGTCGTCGAGGCCGCCCGCTCCCTGCGGCCGGTCGGCGCGGGGCTGAACCTGATGCCCAACGCGGTCCGCGAACTCGACGCCCTGGGCGTCCTCGACCGGGTCGAGGCCGATGCCGTGCGCACCACGGAACTGCGCTACTACCACCGCTCGGGCTCGCTGATCTCCCGCGACCGGCGCGGCCTGGACGCCGGCTACCGCTGGCCCCAGCTGTCCGTGCACCGCGCCCACCTCCAGCAGGTCCTGGCCGACGCGGTCCGCGACCGGCTCGGCTCCGGCGCCGTGGTCGGCGGCGTGCGGGTGACCGGCGTCGAGGCCCGCGCCGACGGCGGCCCCCGGGTCGCGCTGGCGCACCGCGACGGCACCACCCGGGGCAGCGCCTCGCTCACCCCGGACGTGCTGATCGGCGCCGACGGCATCCGCTCCGCCGTGCGCGCCGCCCTCAACCCCGGTGAGGGCGAGCCCCCGTGGAACGGGATGCTGGTCTTCCGCGGGGTGTCCCGGATGGGCGCCCGGCACGCCGGGTCCTTCATGTTCATCGCGGGCGACGACCGGCTCAAGGCCGTGGTCTACCCGATGACCCGGCCCACCGCCGCCGACCCCGACGTCCTGGTCAACTGGGCGCTCGCGGTGCCCGCCGACGCCGTCGGGGCCACCGGCGCCCCGGTCGACTGGGACCGCCGGGTGCCCGTGGACCGCTTCGCCCACCTCTACGCGGGCTGGGAGTTCGGCGGCGTGGACGTCGAGCGGGTGCTGCGGGCCGCCGACGAGGCGTACGAGTACCCGATGGTGGACCGCGAGCCGCTGGCGCGCTGGAGCCTGGGCCGCACCACGCTGGTCGGCGACGCCGCGCACGCGATGTACCCGGTGGGCTCCAACGGGGCGACCCAGTCGATCGTCGACGGCCGGGCCCTCGCGCACGCGCTGGCCCGCCACGCCGACCCGGCCGAGGCGCTGGCCGCGTACGAGGCCGAACGGCGCCCCGCCATGACCGAACTCCAGTGCGCCAACCGGCGACTCGGCCCCGAGGTCGTCATCGACCTGGCCCACCGGCGCGCCCCGGACGGCTTCGCCGACGTCGACGACGTCATCCCCCCGCACGAGCGCGCGGAGATCGCCGCGCGCTACGCCGCGACCGGCGCGTTCGACCCGGCGACCGTGAACCAGGGGTCGCCCTACGAGGTGCCGGTGGGCGTTTCGTACTGATGTGGCGGGCGTACGGGCTACCGTCGGGAGTGAAGGCCGGGCGCACACCGCCGTGTGCCCGTTCCCGTACGCGTCCCCGTTGCGAAGGTGGAACACGTGAAGGCAATCCGTCGGTTCACCGTGCGCCCCGTCCTCCCCGAACCCCTGCGCCCGCTCCACGAGCTGGCCCGCAACCTGCGCTGGTCCTGGCACCCCGCCACCCGTGAGCTGTTCCGCTCGGCCGACCCCGGCGGCTGGGCCGCCGCCGCCGGCGACCCGGTGCGGCTGCTCGGCTCGGTCTCGGCCGCCCGGCTGGCCGAGCTCGCCGCCGACGAGGAGTTCCTGCGGCGGCTGACCGCCGCCGCCGACGACCTCGGCGAGTACCTGCGCGGGCCGCGCTGGTACCAGGCCCAGGACGGCGAACTCCCGGCCGCCGTCGCGTACTTCTCGCCGGAGTTCGGCGTCACCGCCGCCCTGCCCCAGTACTCCGGCGGCCTCGGCATCCTGGCCGGCGACCACCTCAAGTCCGCCAGCGACCTCGGCGTCCCGCTGATCGGCGTCGGGCTGCTCTACCGGCACGGCTACTTCCGCCAGTCGCTGTCCTCCGACGGCTGGCAGCAGGAGCACTACCCCGTCCTCGACCCCAACGAGCTGCCGGTCGCGCTGCTGCGCGAGGCCGACGGCACCCCCTGCGTGATCCGGCTCGCGCTGCCCGGCGGCCGTGCCCTGCGTGCCCACGTGTGGACCGCGCAGGTCGGCCGGGTGCCGCTGCTGATGCTCGACTCGGACGTGGAGGAGAACGGCCCCGGCGAGCGCGACGTCACCGACCGGCTGTACGGCGGCGGCAGCGAGCACCGGCTGCTCCAGGAGATGCTGCTCGGCATCGGCGGGGTCCGCGCGGTGCGCGCGTACTGCCGCCTCACCGGCCACCCCGAGCCCGAGGTCTTCCACACCAACGAGGGCCACGCGGGCTTCCTCGGCCTGGAGCGCATCCGCGAACTGCACGACGGGGGACAGGAGTTCGACGCGGCCCTGGAGGCGGTGCGGGCCGGCACCGTCTTCACCACCCACACCCCCGTCCCGGCCGGCATCGACCGCTTCGACCGCGAACTGGTCGCCCGCCACTTCGGCGACGGCGGCGAACTGCCCGGCGTGGACGTCGAGCGGGTCCTCGGGCTCGGCCTGGAGACCTACCCCGGCGGCGAGCCCAACTGCTTCAACATGGCCGTCATGGGCCTGCGGCTGGCCCAGCGCGCCAACGGCGTCTCCACCCTGCACGGCGACGTCAGCCGCCGGATGTTCGCCGGGCTCTGGCCGGGCTTCGACCCGGCCGAGGTGCCCATCGCCTCGGTCACCAACGGGGTGCACGCGCCCACCTGGGTGGCCCCCGAGGTGGTGGAGCTCGGCGCCCGGGCGCTGGGTGCCCGGCGCACCGAGGACGCCCTGAGCGTCGGCGGCGCCGAGCGCTGGGACGCGGTCGCGGACATCCCCGACCCCGACATCTGGCAGCTGCGCCGCGTCCTGCGCGCGCAGCTGGTCCAGGAGGTGCGCGAGCGGCTGCGCGCCTCCTGGCGCCAGCGCGGCGCCGACAGCGCCGAACTGGGCTGGATCGACGGGGTCCTGGACCCCGACGTGCTCACCATCGGCTTCGCCCGGCGGGTCCCCTCGTACAAGCGCCTCACCCTGATGCTGCGCGACCGGGACCGGCTGATGGAGCTGCTCACCCACCCCGAGCGGCCGGTGCAGATCGTGGTCGCGGGCAAGGCCCACCCGGCCGATGACGGCGGCAAGCGGCTGATCCAGGAGCTGGTGCGGTTCGCCGACGACCCCCGGGTGCGCCACCGGATCGTCTTCCTGCCCGACTACGGCATGGCGATGGCCCAGAAGCTCTACCCGGGCTGCGACGTCTGGCTCAACAACCCGCTGCGGCCGCTGGAGGCCTGCGGCACCAGCGGGATGAAGGCGGCGCTGAACGGCTGCCTCAACCTCTCGGTCCTCGACGGCTGGTGGGACGAGTGGTTCGAGCCGGACTTCGGCTGGGCGATCCCCACGGCGGACGGCGCCGCCGCCGACGAGGACCGCCGCGACGACCTGGAGGCCGCCGCGCTCTACGAGCTGATCGAGGACCGGGTCGCGCCGCGCTTCTACGACCGTGACGGCGCCGGGCTGCCCGGCCGCTGGATCGAGATGGTCCGCCGCACCCTGACCACGCTGGGCCCGAAGGTCCTGGCGGGCCGGATGGTGCGCGAGTACGTGGAGCGGCTCTACGCGCCCGCGGCCCGCGCCCACCGCGCGCTCGGCCCCGACACCGCGCGGGAGCTGGCGGGCTGGAAGGCCCGGGTGCGCGCGGCGTGGCCGCGGGTGGCGGTGGACCACGTGGAGGTCGGCCAGGTAGGTGGCACCGCGGAGCTGGGCGCCACGCTGGCCCTGCGGGTCACCGCGGCCCTGGGCGACCTGGGGCCCGACGACGTGGAGGTGCAGGCCGTGGCGGGCCGGGTGGACTCCGACGACACCATCGCCGACGCCCAGGTCTTCCCGCTCAAGCCGGCGGGCGGACCCGACCTGGAGGGCCGCTGGGTGTACGAGGGGCCGCTCGCCCTGGACCGCACCGGGGCGTTCGGCTACACGGTCCGGGTGCTGCCCGCGCACCGGCTGCTGGCCTCGGGCGCGGACCTGGGCCTGGTGGCGCTGCCGAGCGGCGGTACGGAGGAGGGCGGCGTACTGATGCGCTGAACGCCCCTTCCCGGAGGGGGAAAGGGCGTTGACGCACGGAACCGCCCGGAGGAGCGGGTGCTCCTCCGGGCGGCCGGTGGGACGTGCTGTGGGGGGTGGCGGCTCGCGCCGCTTCAGGCTGACGGCCTCGCGGGACCCGTGGGCCCCGGGAGCCTTACGGGAAGGTCAGCTTGAAGCTGTTGATGTAACCGGTGTCGATCGCGGCCTTGTCCTGGACGCGGAGCTTCCAGACACCGTTGGCGACCTCGGAGGAGGCGTTCACGGTGAAGGTCTTGACGATGTTGTCCGCGCTGCCGCCGGTCCGGTTCTGCAGGTTGTAGACCGAGCCGTCGGGGGCCACCAGGTCGACGATCAGGTCGCCGATGTAGGTGTGGACGATGTTCACGTCGACCGCGAGGTTCGACGGGGCGTTGCCGGTGACGCCGGAGACGGTCACCGAGGAGGTCACCGCGGCGCCGTTGTCCGGGATGTTCACGTCGGCGGTGTTCTCGAAGGACTTGCCACCCGGGTTCGGGTTGCCCGGACGGGTGCCCACGGCGATGCCGGCCCAGGCGTCCTGGACGGCCTTCACCTCGGCGCTGGTGGCGCCGTAGAGGTCCGTGGCGGCGGCGACGGTGCCGGTGCGGGCGGCCGCGTAGTTCGTGTTGCTGGTGAACTTCGTGGTGAGCGCCTTGAACCAGATCAGCGCGGCCTTGTCACGGCCGATGCCGGTGACGGGCAGGCCGTCGGAGGTCGGCGAGTCGTAGTTGACCCCGTTGACCGTCTTCGCGCCGCTGCCCTCGGACAGCAGGTAGAAGAAGTGGTTGGCCGGGCCCGAGGAGTAGTGGACGTCCGCGTTGCCGATGCCGGAGTACCACGAGTCGTAGGACGCGCCGTCCTTCGAGGGCTTGTCCATGTAGCGCAGCGGCGTGCCGTTGCCGTTGATGTCGATCTTCTCGCCGACCAGGTAGTCGCCCTTGTCGGTGGCGTTGTTGGCGTAGAACTCGACGGCCGCCGCGAAGATGTCGGAGGTCGCCTCGTTCAGGCCGCCGGACTCGCCGCTGTAGACCAGGCCGGCGGTGGCGGCGGTGACGCCGTGCGTCATCTCGTGGGCGGCCACGTCGATGGACGTGAGCGGCTTGGCGTTGCCCGAGCCGTCGCCGTACGTCATGCAGAAGCAGGAGTCCTGCCAGAACGCGTTGACGTAGTTGTTGCCGTAGTGGACGCGGGAGTACGCGCCGACGCCGTCACCGCGGATGCCGGTGCGGCCCTGCACGTTCTTGTAGTAGTCCCACGTCAGGCCCGCGCCGTAGGCGGCGTCGGCGCCCGCGGTCTCCGCGCTGGAGGTGGCGCCGTTGCCCCAGACGTCGTCCGGGCCGGAGAACAGGGTGCCGGTGCCCGAGGTGCCCTTGTTCAGGTTGTACGTCTTGTGGTTGCCGCGCCCGCTGTCCGTCAGGTTGTACGTCGAGCCGGACTGCACGCTGCCGACGGTCACCTGGCCGCTGTACTGCGTGTTGCCGGTGCCGGTCTCGATGGCCTGCCACTCGTACAGCTTGGCGCCGGTGTCGGCGTCGGTGACCACGTGCAGCTCGTTCGGGGTGCCGTCGTGCTGGAGGCCGCCCACGACCGTCTCGTACGCGAGGACGGGCTTGCCCTGGGCCAGCCAGACGACCTGGCGCGGGGCGCGGCTGGTCGCGGCCTTCGCCGAGCCGTCCGCCTTCGCCGCGCTGAGGGCCTGCTTGCTCGCCGCCGACGGCGCGAGCGCCGCCTTGAGGTCGACGTTCTTCAGCTGGGCGTTGGTGGCCTTGGTGACGCTGCGCTGCGCGCCGGCCTTCGTCGACTCGACGACCAGGTCGCCGCCCAGGACGGGCAGGCCGGCGTAGGTGCGCTCGTAGCGGGTGTGCGTGGTGCCGTCGCGGTCGGCGACGACGTCACGGACGACCAGCTTCTCCTGCGCGCCCAGGCCGAGGCGCTTGGCCGTGGTGGCCTTCGACGCGTCGGCCGCCTTGATCAGCGCGGTGCGCTGGGCGGGGGTGAGGTCGGCGGCCAGGGCGCCGGGGTTGGCCTGGGCACCGGCCTGCGCCTTGGGGGCGATGCCGAGCGGGCTGGGGTTGGCGTTGGCCGACCCCTGGACGCCCAGGGTGAGCATGGCGGCAGCGGCTATCAGAGCACCGGTCGCGGTGGCGCGACGGCTAGGCGTGGATCTCACGCAGACTCCTTTTGCGAGGGGGGTAGTACCGGCGGCTGGGTCGGCCGTCCGGGCAGAGCAAATAGAGCTGGTGGAACAGGTGTTCCGGGCGTCCCCGAACGAGTGACGCGGCGGAACGGGGTGAAGAGTGGCAGGAGTTGCGGCATGCTGTCAGGACCGCGTCAAAGAGTTGGCTGAAAATCGTCCGTTGCCCGATTGGTCATGTTCGTTAAGCGGACGTTTCGGCAATCAGTACCGCGATGCCGTCCAGAGTTCGCCGAAGCCCGAATTCGAAGAGCGAATCCAGGCTCAGACCGGGATCGTCCTCTGTGAACAGCGTGTTGAGCAGGGGATAGGAGCCCGCCGCGGAGATCGCCGTGAATTGTGGCTCGTTCCGCGCCATCCACTGGTCGTTCGACAATCCGGTGTCCTCCAGGGCCCGGCGCTCCAGTTCGGAGGCCGTCGCCACGCCCTGTACGTACGCGAACAGCGTGAGGTGGACGTGCACCTTGTCGACCGGGGCGAGCCCCGTCCCCGCCAGGCCCGCCAGCACCCACTCCGTGTACGCCATCGCGTGCGGCGTGGGGTGCGGCCGGGTGAACGACGCGATGGCGGGCGTCAGCCACGGATGGCGGGTGAAGGCGTCGCGCAGCCACCGGGCCGCGTGCTCCATCGCCGCCCGCCAGTCCCGCGGCACCGGACCCAGCGGCGCCCGGGCGAGCGCCGCGTCCGACATCAGCAGCACCAGGTCCGCCTTGCCGCGCACATGGCGGTAGAGCGCCATCGTGGAGAGCCCGAGCGCGCCCGCCACCCGCCGCATCGACAGCGCCGCCAGGCCCTCCGCGTCCGCCACCTCGATCGCGGTGGCCACGATCCGGTCCCGCAGCGGCCCGGCCGGCCCGGGAGCGGGGCCTGGCCCGGGCGGCTGCGCGGCGTCCGCGGTCACCACCGTGCCGACCCCCGGCACCGGGCGCACCAGGCCCTCCTCGCGCAGCACCGCGATCACCTTGGTCGCGGTGGCCATCGCCACGCCCCACTCGCGGGTGATGGCCCGCGTCGAGGGCACCCGCGCCCCGGGCGGGAGCTCCCCGCCGAGGATGCGGCGGCGCAGTTCGGCGGCGATGCGGAGGTAGGGCGGCTGGGGTTCCATGGCCGTGAGTGTACTAGTGCGCCGCGAACCCCGTACACGCCCATGAGCTGCTCTTTACGGGGTGGTTGTAGTCAGTGCACCAGGGTGCACTAGCCCGTTGTTTGCGGTGTACGCATCCTCTTGGTTCGCTCCCGGCATGACAACCGTGAACGCACGAGCGGGCCGCCGCGAATGGACCGCCCTGGCCGTCCTGATGCTCCCCCTCCTCCTGGTCTCGATGGACGTCTCCGTCCTCTACTTCGCCGTCCCCGCCATCAGCGCGGACCTCGCCCCGGGCGCCACCCAGCAGCTGTGGATCCTCGACGTGTACGGGTTCGTGCTCGCCGGACTCCTGATCACCATGGGCTCCCTCGGCGACCGGATCGGGCGGCGGAGGCTGCTGCTCGCCGGGGCCGCGGTGTTCGGCGCCGCCTCGCTCGCCGCCGCCCACGCCCAGGGCCCCGGCCAGCTGATCGCCGCGCGGGCGCTGCTCGGGGTCGGCGGGGCCGCCCTGATGCCGTCCACCCTCGCCCTGATCCGCAACCTGTTCCGCGACGACGCCCAGCGGGCCAAGGCGGTCACCGCGTGGACGGCCGTGATGGCCAGCGGGATCTCGCTGGGGCCGGTGGTCAGCGGGGCGCTCCTGGAGCACTTCTGGTGGGGTTCGGTGTTCCTGCTCAACCTGCCCGCGATGGCCCTCCTGCTGGTCCTCGGGCCGCTGCTGCTGCCGGAGTCGAGGAGCGCGGCGGGCGGCCGCTTCGACGCGCTCGGCTCGGTCCTCTCGCTGGCCGCGCTGCTCCCGGTGATCCACGGCGTCAAGGAACTGGCCCGGGGCGGCTGGCGGCCGCTGCCCGCCGCCGGGATCGCGGCCGGACTCGTCCTGGGCGCCCTCTTCGTGGCCCGCCAGCGGCGCGCCGAGCACCCGATGGTGGACCTGGCGCTGCTGCGGACCCGGGCGTACGGCGGGGCGGTCCTGGCGAACCTGATGGCGATGTTCGCCACCGTCGGGTTCGCGGTGTTCCTCACCCAGTACCTCCAGTCCGTGCTCGGCCAGAGCCCGTTCGAGGCGGCGCTGTGGAGCGTGGTCCCCTCGGTCGGTGTGATGGCCGCGGCCCCCGGCGCGGCGGCGCTCGCGACGCGGGTGGACCGGGCGTACGTGATCGGCGGCGGGTTCGGCTTCTCCGTGCTGGGCTTCGCCGCGCTGATGTGGCTGCGCACCGACTCGCCGCTGTGGTTCGTGCTCGCGGCGGCCACCGTGTACGCCTCCGGCCTGGTCGCCGCGATGACCCTCGCCAACGAACTGGCCCTGGGCGCCGCCCCGCCGGAGCGGGCCGGGTCGGCCGCGGCGGTCCTGGAGTCGGGGACCGAGCTGGGCGGGGCGCTGGGGATGGCGGTCCTGGGGTCGGTGGGGGCCGCGGTGTACGGCCGCGACATGGCCCCGGTGGCGAGCGGGGCGGCGCGCGAGACGCTGGGCGGGGCGCTGGGGACGGGGGACGCGGGGGTCGCGGCGCTGGCCCGTGAGGCGTTCACCCACGGGCTGAACTGGGGGGCGGGGGGTGCGGCGGTGTCGATGGGGGTGGCGGCGGGGTGCGCGGTGCTGATGCTGCGGGGGGCCTCGGCGGGGCGTGCGCCGTCGCCCCGGGTGGGCGCGGCCCACGGCGCCGGGTGACCGGGCGGCCCCGGTCGTGCCCGGGCCCCGGGGGCGGGGCGCGGTGGGAGCCCTCCTGCTGCGGGGCGGCTCCCGCAGTGCCCGTGCCCCGGGGGCGGGCCTTGGGCCTCCCCGCCCCGCCCCTTCCCGAAAGCCTCCGGCGGCGAGAGGGGCGGGTCCGTCCTCAAGCGCCGGACGGGCTGGGTTTTACCGGGTGGGCCGGGAGCCGGAGCCTCGGGCGGTCCGGCCCCGGGTTTCACCGGGTGGGCCTTGGCCCGGAGCCTCGGGCGGTCCGGCCCCGGGTTTCACTGGGTGGGCCGGGGCCCCGGCGCCCCGGCACCCCTCTCACCCCGACAAGGAGTCCCGCCATGCGCGGTGCAGGGCCGAGAAGCGGCCGTCTCCCGCGATCAGCCCCGCGGGCTCGCCGTCCTCCACCACCCGGCCGCCCTCCATCACCAGCACCCGGTCCGCGATCTCCACCGTCGACAGGCGGTGCGCGATCACCACCGCGGTCCGGCCGCGCAGCACCGTGTCCATCGCCCGCTGCACCGCCCGCTCGCCCGGCACGTCCAGCGAGCTGGTCGCCTCGTCCAGGATCAGCACGGCCGGGTCGGCCAGCAGGGCCCGGGCGAAGGCGACGAGCTGGCGCTGCCCGGCGGAGATCCGCCCGCCCCGCTTGCGCACGTCCGTGTCGTACCCGTCGGGCAGCGCCGCGATGAAGTCGTGCGCCCCGATCGCCTTGGCGGCCCGCTCGATCTCCTCCCGGCCCGCCCCGGGCCGCCCGATGGCGATGTTCTCGGCGACGGTCCCGGAGAAGAGGAACGCCTCCTGGGTCACCATCACCACCCCGCGCCGCAGTTCGGGCACGGACAGCTCGCGCAGGTCGACCCCGTCGAGCAGCACCCGTCCCTCGGACGGGTCGTAGAAGCGGGCCACCAGCTTGGCGAGGGTGGACTTGCCCGCGCCGGTGGAGCCGACCACGGCGACGGTCTGGCCCGCCGGGATCGTCAGGCCGAAGCGGGGCAGCACCTCCCCGCCGGTCCGGTAGGAGAAGCTGACGTCCTCGAAGACCACCTCGCGGCCCGGCTGCTCGCCCGGCAGCGCGGGCAGCTCGCGCGGGTCCGCGGGCTCCGGGACGGTGGGGGCCTGGGCCAGCAGTCCGGCGATCTTGTGCAGCGAGGCGGCCGCCGACTCGTACGAGTTGAGGAACATCGCGAGCCGGTCGATCGGGTCGTACAGCCGCCGCATGTAGAGGACCGCGGCGGCCAGCACGCCCAGCGCCAGGGTCCCGCCGGCCACCCGGTAGGCGCCCCACAGGACCATCGCGGCGACGGCCGTGTTGGCGACCAGCCGGGAGCCGATCACGTACCGCGCCATCTCCAGGATGGCGTCGCCGTTGGACCGCTCGTGGGTGTGGTTCAGGCCGTGGAAGTCCGCGTCGTTGACCCGCTCGCGGCGGAACGCGCGCACCGGCCGGATCCCGTTCATGGTCTCGGCGAACTTCACGATCACCGCGGCGATCGCGGTGGACCGCGCCGTGAACGCGACGGCGGCGCGCCGCCGGTAGAGGCGGACCAGGAGGTAGAGCGGCAGGAACGAGCCGACCGCGACCGCGCCGATGCCCAGGTCCAGCCAGAGCAGCGTCACCGAGATGTAGACGAAGGCCAGGACGACGCCGATCAGCTCCTGCAGGCCCTCGCTGAGCAGTTCGCGCAGCGACTCCACGTCCGTGGTGGAGCGGGAGATCAGCCGCCCGGAGGTGTAGCGCTCGTGGAAGTCGACGCTGAGCGCCTGCGCGTGCCGGAAGATCCGCCCGCGCAGGTCCAGCAGGACGTCCTGGTTGACCCGCGCGGAGACCCGGATGAAGGCGTACTGGAAGGCGCCCGCGCCCACCGAGCACAGCAGGTAGCCCACGGCGACGGCGACCAGCGGCCCGTAGTCGTGGGCGCGGAACGCGGGCACGCCGCGGTCGATGGCGTACGCCACGAGCAGCGGACCGGCCTGCACGGCGGCCTGCTGGAGCAGCAGGAGCAGCACGCCCACGGCCACCCCGCGGCGCCGGGGCGCGAGCAGCGAGCGCAGCAGCCGTCCCGTGGCGCCGGGCGGTGCGGGCAGCTCGTCCCGGTCGAAGGGGTCGGGCGCGGCGGTCTCGGGCGCGCGGCCGTCGGGCTCCTCGGAGCGCCGCTCGGGCGCGGAGGTGGTGGTGCTGGTCATCGGGCGCTCCCCTCGGCCCCGGCGCCCGACATCAGCCAGGCGTACTCGGCGTTGTCGCGCAGCAGTTCGTGGTGGGTGCCGACGGCCGCGATCCGGCCCCCGGACAGCAGGGCGACCCGGTCGGCGAGCAGCACGGTGGACGGGCGGTGCGCCACGACCAGCGCGGTCGTGCCGCGCAGCACCTCCCGCAGCGCGGCCTCCACCAGCGCCTCGGTGTGCACGTCCAGCGCGGACAGCGGGTCGTCCAGGACCAGGAAGCGGGGCCGGCCCACCACCGCGCGGGCCAGGGCGAGCCGCTGGCGCTGGCCCCCGGACAGGCTCAGGCCCTGTTCGCCGACCTGGGTGCGGGAGCCCTGCGGCAGCCGGTCCACGAAGTCCGCCTGGGCGACGGCCAGCGCTCGGCGCAGCTCGGGCTCCCCGGCCCGCTCGGCGCCCATCAGCACGTTCTCCCCGACGGTCGCCGAGAACAGCGTCGGCTCCTCGAAGGCCACGGCCACCAGGGCCCGCAGCCGCCCGCGGTCCATCGCCGCCGTGTCCTCGCCGTCCAGCAGGATCCGCCCGCCGGTGGCCTCGTGCAGCCGGGGCACCAGCGCGGTGAGCGTGGTC
Source organism: Streptomyces sp. NPDC001941 (assembly GCF_040296945.1). NCBI lineage: Bacteria > Bacillati > Actinomycetota > Actinomycetes > Kitasatosporales > Streptomycetaceae > Streptomyces > Streptomyces sp. NPDC001941. The sequence goes on from NZ_JBEOYE010000022.1 coordinate 90,209, forward strand.
TTGCCGGAGCCGGTGGCGCCGACCAGGGCCATCGTCTCGCCGGAGCGTATGTGCAGGTCGATCAGGTCCAGTACGGGGGCGGAGCCCGCGGGCGCGTCGGGGTAGCCGAAGGAGACGCCCTCGAAGCGCAGTCCGCCGTCGGCGGCGCGCGGCCCGGGCACCACCGCGCGCACGTGCGGGACGCCGAAGTCCTCCGGGGCGGCGGCGGGGGACTCCTCCTCCGGCTCGTCGAGCACCTCGAAGTAGCGCTCGGTCGCGGTCGCGGCCTCCTGGCTCATCGCGAGCAGGAAGCCGATCGACTCCACCGGCCAGCGCAGGGCGAGGGCCGTGGACAGGAACGCGACCAGGGTGCCGGCCGACAGGTCCCCGTCGGCGACCTGCACCGTGCCGAGCACCAGGGCGGCGCCGATGGCCACCTCGGGCACCAGGGTGATCACCGCCCAGATCCCGGCGAGCAGCCGGGCCTTGCCCAGCTCGGTGGCGCGCAGCCGGCGGGCCAGCTCGCGGAACGCCTCGGCCTGGCTGCGGTGGCGGCCGAATCCCTTGACGATCCGGATGCCCAGGACGCTCTCCTCGACGACCGTGGTCAGGTCGCCGACCTGGTCCTGGGCGCGCCGCGCGACCAGCGCGTACCGGCTCTCGAAGAGCGAGCAGACGATCACCAGCGGCACCACCGGTATCAGCAGCACCAGGCCGAGCGTCCACTCCTGCACCAGCAGGATCACGAAGCCGGCCAGGATCGTGACCCCGTTGACCAGCAGGAAGGTCAGCGGGAACGCCAGGAACAGCCGCAGCAGCATCAGGTCGGTCGTGCCGCGCGACAGCAGCTGGCCCGAGGCCCACCGGTCGTGGAAGGACACCGGCAGCCGCTGCAGGTGCCGGTAGAGGTCGGCGCGCATGGCCGCCTCCACCCCGGCCAGCGGGCGCCCCACCAGCCAGCGGCGCAGGCCGAACAGCAGCGCCTCCAGCACGCCCAGGCCCAGCAGCACCAGCGCGCCGAGCCAGACCCCCGACGGGTCCCGGTCCGCGACCGGGCCGTCCACGATCCACTTCAGGACGAGCGGGATCACCAGGCCCAGACAGGAGGCGACCACCGCCACCAGGGCGGCGCTGAACAGTCGGGTCCGCACGGGCCGCACGTACGGCCACAGCCGCAGCAGCGTGCGAACGGCGGATCGGTCCTTGGTGGTTGCATGTTCTTCGGGCATCAGTGGCGAGACTACGGTTCGCCACTGACATCGCCCATGTGTTTTTGCGCGCATCGGAGGCCGGACCCCGAATTCCCCGCGCGCGTGCCCGCGACGCGCGCGAGCCGGCAGTGAGGTCTCATCCACCCCACCCGTATGGCAAGTTGGGGGTTTCCGCGCCCGGGAACGCGCCCGGGTCCGGCAGGGAGGAGCCCATGGCCGTCACCCGTCTCAGCACGGACGCCCTCCCGGTCGAGCAGCGCTTCGGCTGGTGGCACGACATGACGTACAACGCCCTGGTCCCCACCGTGCTCACCAGCGAGTTCGCCGCCGACTTCCGGGCCCGCGCGCACCTGGTGAGCCTGGGCGCCATCCAGCTCAGCGAGCTCGCCTACCAGCAGATCACCACCCACCGCACGCCCCGGCTGATCCGCGTCAGCGACCCCGACAGCTTCCACCTCTCCTACACCGTGCGCGGCGCGATGCACCTCGAACAGGGCCGCCGCTCGGTCACGTTCGGCGCCGGGGACCTGATGGTCTTCGACACCTCGCGCCCCTTCGACGGCTGGGCCAGCGGGGTGCGCGAGGGCGGGGTGCGCCAGGTCGTGCTGCAGCTGCCGCGCACCCTGCTGCCCTTCCCCGCCCGCGACGCCGAGCGCCTGAACGGGCTGCGCATCCCCACCGACCACGGCTACGCGGCCCTGCTCGGCCACTTCCTGACCCAGGTCGTCGCCGACGCCGACGGCTTCCAGGACGAGGTGGACGGGCCCCGGCTCGCCACCGTCCTGCTCGACCTGCTCGCGGGCGTCGCCGCGCACCGGCTCGCCGACGAGCGGGCGCCGCACCCCGAGGCCCGCCCGCGGGCGCTCTTCCTGCGCGTCCAGGCGTACGTACGACAGCACCTGGCCGACCCCGGGCTCTCCCCGGCCTCCGTCGCGGCCGCCCACCACATCTCCGTGCGCTACCTGCACCTGATCTTCCAGGAGCACGGCCTCACCGTGGCCGGTTTCATCCGCGACCGCCGCCTGGAGCGGGCCCGGCACGACCTCTCGGACCCGGCCCGCAGGCACGCCCCGGTCCACGACATCGCCGCACGCTGGGGATTCAGGCACCCGGCGGCCTTCAGCCGGGCGTTCAAGTCGGCGTACGGGATCTCCCCGCGCGAGTACCGGGTGTGCGCCCAGCGTCAATAATGTGTGCGCTCAATGCCAATGACAGCGCGCGCCGGACGTGCACAGAATGGCCGTTCCGGAGGTCTTTCGGGGGAACGGGCTTCCGGTTTCCCGCGCGGCCACCGCCACCGCCGTCGCGCCGCGGTGGCCGGTGCGCCGCGCGGGATCCCCCGGCCCGTCACGTACGGACCCTCAGGAGCAGCACCGAGCGGGCCGGCACGGTGACCGTCCCGCCGCCCCGGTGCACCGTCCCCGGAGCCCGGTCCTGGTCCTCCCGCGAGGTGTCCACCACCAGCTCGTACGCCTCCGCCCACGGCGGCCCCGGCAGCGTGAACTCCACCGCCCGGTCGCCCGCGTGCAGCACCGTCAGGAAGCTGTCGTCGGTCACCTGGGCGCCCCGCTCGTCCCGGCCCGGTATGTCGCGCCCCGACAGGTACAGGCCCAGCGTCGCCGCGGGCGCGTACCAGTCGGACTGGGTCATCTCCTCGCCCCGCGGCGTGAACCAGGCCAGGTCCCGCAGCCCGTCCGCGCCCTGCGGGCGCCCGGAGAAGAACGCCCGGCGGCGCAGCACCGGATGGGCGTGGCGCAGCCGCAGCAGCCGGGTCGTCAGCTCCAGGACGCCCGCCGGGCCCGGCCGGTCGAGCAGCGACCAGTCCAGCCAGCTGGTCTCGTTGTCCTGGCAGTAGGCGTTGTTGTTGCCGCCCTGGGTGCGGCCCATCTCGTCACCGGCCACCAGCATCGGCACCCCGGTGGACAGCAGCAGCGTGGTCAGCAGGTTGCGCACCTGGCGCCGGCGCAGCGCGTTGACCTCCTCGTCGTCCGTCTCGCCCTCGGCCCCGCAGTTCCACGACCGGTTGTCGCCCGTGCCGTCCCGGTTGCCCTCGCCGTTCGCCTCGTTGTGCTTGCGGTCGTAGGAGACCAGGTCGCGCAGGGTGAACCCGTCGTGGGCGGTGACGAAGTTGATCGACGCGTAGGGCCGCCGGCCGCCCCAGGCGTACAGGTCGCTGGAGCCGGAGAGCCGGTAGCCGAGGTCCCGCACGTCGGGCAGCGCCCCGCGCCAGAAGTCCCGCACGGCGTCCCGGTAGCGGTCGTTCCACTCGGTCCACAGCGGCGGGAACGCGCCCACCTGGTAGCCGCCGTTGCCCACGTCCCACGGCTCGGCGATCAGCTTCACCCGGCGCAGCACCGGGTCCTGGGCGATCACCGCGAGGAACGGCGAGAGCATGTCGACGTCGTGCATCGAGCGGGCCAGCGCCGCCGCCAGGTCGAAGCGGAAGCCGTCCACGCCCATCTCGGTCACCCAGTACCGCAGCGAGTCCGTGATCAGCCGCAGCACGTGCGGCTGCACCACGTGCAGGGTGTTGCCGCAGCCCGTGTAGTCGGAGTACCTGCGCGCGTCGGACTGCAGCCGGTAGTAGCCGCGGTTGTCGACCCCGCGCAGCGACAGCGTGGGGCCCAGCTCGCCGCCCTCGGCCGTGTGGTTGTAGACCACGTCGAGGATCACCTCGATGCCCGCCGCGTGCAGCGCCCGCACCATCCGCTTGAACTCGCCGACCTGCTGCCCGGCCGTGCCGCTGGCCGCGTACGCCGCGTGCGGCGCGAAGTAGCCGATGGAGTTGTAGCCCCAGTAGTTGCGCAGGCCCCGCTCCACCAGGTGCGCCTCGTGCGCGAACTGGTGCACCGGCAGCAGCTCCACCGCCGTGACGCCGAGCCCCACCAGGTGCTCCACCGCCGCCGGGTGCGCCAGGCCCGCGTAGGTGCCGCGCAGCTCCTCGGGGATGCCCGGGTGGCGCCGGGTGAAGCCCCGCACGTGCAGCTCGTAGATCACCGAGTCCGCCCAGGGCGTCTTGGGCCTGCGGTCGTCGGACCAGTCGTCGTCGTCGTGGACGACGACGCCCTTGGGCACGTGCGGCGCGGAGTCCCGGTCGTCGCGCACGGTGTCCGCCACGTGCTGCTGCGGCCAGTCCCGCACGTGCCCGTACACCTCGGGCGGCAGCGCGAACTCCCCGTCCACCGCGCGCGCGTACGGGTCGAGGAGCAGCTTCGCCGGGTTCCAGCGGGCCCCCGTCCACGGGTCCCAGCGGCCGTGCACCCGGAAGCCGTAGCGCTGCCCGGGCCGCACGCCCGGCACGAAGCCGTGCCAGATCTCGTGGGTCAGCTCGCCCAGCGGCACCCGGGTCTCGGTGCCCTCCGCGTCGAACAGGCACAGCTCCACGGACTCCGCCCCGCCCGCCCACAGCGCGAAGTTGGTGCCCGCCGTGCCGTCGGGCCCGGAGCGGAAGCGCGCCCCGAGCGGCGTCGGCGCCCCCGGCCACACCGGGGGCCGGGGGACCGGTGGCTCCAGCACCCGGGCCCGCTCCCGTTCCCGCTCCCTCTCCCGGTCCCGCAACGCCGCCATCCGTACAGCCCGCTGCACGTCCTCCTGCTCGGCTGCGCTCGACACCTGCCGGCCTCCCGCGGCTCGTCGGACCCCGCGAGACCGCGTGCGCGCGGCGTCCCTGCCGCGGTCCGCACGTGGTCTCCCACCTGTTCTGCCCGCGCCGCCGATGTCCCAACATGCGCCACGCCCACGTTTCCCCTGAAGGGGCGCGGTCGTTGGGCGGATCGTGAGACACGTACTGAAGCGGGCAGGGCGCGGCATCGCCGTCGCCGCGGCAGGGGCTGGGCTGTGGGCGGCCCTGGCGGGCTGCAGCGGGGGCCCACTCGACATCGGCGGCAAGCCCCGGTCGCCCGAGGACGCCATCCTCGTCACCCCCGAGGACGGCACGAAGGGCGTCCGCGCGGACGGCCGGCTGGAGGTGAAGGTCCCCGACGGCCACCTGGAACGGGTACGGGTGACGAAGGTCGAGGACGCCCAGCCCGAGGCGGTGCCCGGCGCGATCGCCGGGGACGGCCTCAGCTGGAACCCGGCGCCGGGCGCCAAGCTGGCGCTGGCGGCCAAGTACGCGGTGGACGCGGTGGCGGTGGACGAGGACGGCAACCGCTCGGCCCGGCACACCACCTTCACCACCTACGTGCCCGAGCAGCGCTTCATCGGCTACTTCAAGCCCGAGAACCGCTCCACGGTCGGCACCGGGATGATCGTCTCCTTCTCGTTCAACCAGGAGATCGAGGACCGGGCCGCCGTGGAGCGGGCCATCAGGATCACCTCCGTGCCCCCGGTGGAGGTGGCCGGGCACTGGTTCGGCAAGGAGCGCCTGGACTTCCGCCCGCAGGAGTACTGGAAGCCCGGCACCCGGGTCACCGTGGCGCTGAACCTGCGCGACGTCCAGGCGGCGCCGGGCGTCTACGGCATCCAGCAGAAGTCCGTCGGCTTCACCATCGGCCGCTCGCAGGTCTCCCTGGTCGACGCCGACGCCCACACCATGCGGGTGGAGCGGGACGGCGAGGAGCTGGCCACGGTGCCGGTCACGGCCGGGGCGCCCAAGACGACGACGTACAACGGCAAGATGGTGGTGACCGAACTGTTCGACGTGACCCGGATGAACGGGCGCACGGTCGGCTTCGGCGGCGAGTACGACATCAAGGACGTGCCGCACGCGATGCGCCTGACCAGCTCGGGCACCTTCCTGCACGGCAACTACTGGGCGTCCTCGGGGACCTTCGGCAACGCCAACACCAGCCACGGCTGCGTGGGCCTGCGCGACGTGAAGGGCGGCAGCTCGGACACCCCGGCGGGCTGGTTCTTCGACCGGACCCTGGTGGGCGACGTGGTGGAGGTGGTCAACTCGCGCGACCAGAAGGTCGCTCCCGACAACGGGCTCGGCGGGTGGAACCTGGACTGGAACGCCTGGAAGGCCGGTTCCGCGGTGCGCTGAGACCCCGGGGAGGGTTCCTCCCCTCGCCGGTCCGCATGGACCGCGCCCGTCCTGGACAACCTGGGACCGAACGGTGACATTCGCGGGGAACGTACGTGACCTGCGGTGTGGTTATCTATCGCCGTGCGCGCGAGGCAAGCGCGCGGGGGTGCGGGCGTGGCGGTGCCAGGCCGTGCGAGGGGAGAGAACGACGTGGACGGTCAGCCGATATCGGGGGCGTCGGTTGGGACGGGGACCGGGCGCGGTACGAAGGGTCTGCGGGCGCTGGCGCTGGGGGCGCTGCTCGTGCTGGTGACCGCGTGCGGAGGCTCGGGCGGTGACGGGGGCGGCGCGGCCGGCAAGGACGGCGGCAGCGGCTCGGTCGAGAACAAGGCCTCGCAGGCGGTCGTGACGATCGCGCCCAAGGACGGCGCCGACTCGGTCGCCACCAGCGGGGCGCTGCGGATCACCGCGGACAAGGGCACCCTGACGACGGTGTCGGTCGCCGACTCCAAGGGCAACCCGGTCGAGGGGAAGATCGCAGCGGGCGGGGCCAGCTGGGAGCCGGTGCGGCACCTGGCCGCCGCCACCAAGTACAAGGTCCACGCGATCGCCAAGGACGCGGACGGGCGCGAGTCGGCCAAGGACACCACCTTCACCACGCTGGTGCCGCAGAACACCTTCGTGGGCCACTACACGCCCGAGGACGGCTCCACCGTCGGCGTGGGCATGCCGGTCTCGATCAACTTCACCCGGGGCATCACCGACCCGGCCGCGGTGGAGGGCGCCATCAAGGTAACCGCCGTGCCGTCGGTGCCGATCGAGGGCCACTGGTTCGGCAACGACCGCCTGGACTTCCGCCCGGAGCAGTACTGGGCCAAGGGCACCAAGGTCACCGTGACGCTCAACCTGGACGGCGTGCAGGGCCGCCCGGGCGTCTACGGCAAGCAGAACAAGTCGTTCTCCTTCACCATCGGCCGCTCCCAGGTCACCACGGTCGACGCCAAGGCCCACACGATGCGGGTCGTGCGCGACGGGCGGAAGGTCCGCGACGTCCCGATCACCGCGGGCGCCCCGTCCACCACCACGTACAACGGCCAGATGGTCATCTCCGAGAAGTACGAGGTGACCCGGATGAACGGCGCCACCGTGGGCTTCGGCGGCGAGTACGACATCAAGGACGTGCCGCACGCGATGCGCCTGTCCACCTCCGGCACCTTCGTGCACGGCAACTACTGGGCCTCCTCGGACACCTTCGGCAACTCCAACGTCAGCCACGGCTGCGTGGGCCTGCGCGACGCCCGCGGGGCGGGCGACCCGGACACCCCGGCGGCCTGGTTCTACGACAGCTCGATCATCGGCGACGTGGTGGTCGTGAAGAACTCGAAGGACAAGCAGATCGCCCCGGACAACGGCCTCAACGGCTGGAACATGCCCTGGTCGGAGTGGATCAAGTAGCCTTCGCCGCCCCCGGGCCCGGTGCTGTGAGCAACAGCACCGGGCCCGCGCGCGTTAACGGCGGCTAACCTGCTGCGCATGACCCTCTCTCTCGAAGTCGCCGAAGGCGTCGGCACGATCCGCATCGACCGCCCCCCGATGAACGCCCTGGACATCGCCTCCCAGGACCGGCTGCGCGAGCTCGCCGAGGAGGCGTCGGCGCGCGCCGACGTGCGCGCCGTGATCCTGTACGGCGGCGAGAAGCTGTTCGCGGCCGGCGCGGACATCAAGGAGATGCGGGCCATGGACCACGCGGCGATGGTGCTGCGCTCCAAGGGCCTGCAGGACGCCTTCACCGCGGTCGCCCGCATCCCCAAGCCCGTCGTCGCGGCGGTCACCGGCTTCGCCCTGGGCGGCGGCTGCGAGCTGGCCCTGTGCGCCGACTTCCGCATCGCTGCGGACAACGCCCGGCTCGGCCAGCCCGAGATCCTGCTCGGCCTGATCCCCGGCGCGGGCGGCACCCAGCGGCTGTCCCGGCTGATCGGCCCGTCCCGGGCCAAGGACCTCATCTTCACCGGCCGCCATGTGAAGGCGCCCGAGGCCCTTTCACTCGGCCTGGTCGACCGGGTGGTCCCGGCGGAGGAGGTGTACGCGCAGGCGCACGCCTGGGCCGCGAAGCTGGCCCAGGGCCCGGCGCTGGCGCTGCGGGCGGCCAAGGAGGCGGTGGACGCCGGCCTGGAGACGGACATCGACACCGGTCTGACCATCGAGCGCAACTGGTTCGCGGGCCTGTTCGCCACCGAGGACCGCGAGCGCGGCATGCGCAGCTTCGTCGAAGAGGGCCCGGGCAAGGCCAAGTTCGTCTGATCCGTACCGCAAGTGCCTTGACCGGGGCGGGGGTTGGCGTACCGAACGGTGTGTCAACCATGTGACCGGGTTAGGCAGGGCTTAAGGCAGCCTTAAGCGCGAGTGCCCCGTGCGCGCCCGGCGATCACCCGTGCACGGGGCGTCATCGCAGCTCAGAGGGGCCGTATCCGGGATCCTGCTGCCAACGGCATATGCCGTACGGCCCTGTTGGGCCACGGTCTTGCGCCCCGCGGATTCGCCGGGAACGGCCCCGTGCGGCCCCGGGTGCGGCCATGATGGGGGCATGGCGGGCCTGGAGGGTGTGGAGCAACCGCGGCAGCGCGCCGGCGCGACCGCCGCGCGGTGGACGCCGGCCGTCGAGGACGAGCAGGCGCTGAAGTCCCTGGAGCTGTTCGGCAGCCCGGCGGACGACGAGGTGCGGCTGCCGTCGCGGCCGGAGTCGGCCGCCACGGCCCGGCGGCTGACCCAGTGCGTGGTGCTGCGCCAGTGGTCGCTGTCCCCGCAGATCGCCGAGCATGCGGTGCTGCTGGTCTCGGAGCTGGTGGGCAACGCGGTGCGGCACACCGGGGCGCGGGTCTTCGGGCTGCGGATGATGCGCCGGCGGGGCTGGATCAGGATCGAGGTGCGCGACCCCTCGCGCGGGCTCCCCTGCCTGATGCCGGTGCACGAGCTGGACGTCAGCGGGCGCGGGCTGTTCCTGGTCGACAAGCTCTCCGACCGCTGGGGCGTGGACCTGCTGCCGCGCGGCAAGAACACCTGGTTCGAGATGCGGGTCTCGGACCGCTGAGCCGGACCGCTGGACCGCCGGCGAACCGGCCGTGGAACCACAGAAGCCCCCTTGCGGGGGCTTCTGTGCGGTGCGCCGTGGACGGAGGGGGTGTTGCCCACGGCCGCTGTGGTCGACCTGCTCGGGTCAATGGGAGGTCGTGTTCCCGACTATGGCAGACGGGCGGCCTCTCCGCCAAAAGTCCCTATCGGTTCAAACCAGGACATACCCTTACACTTTAGATGTGAATCTTAGGTGACATGGGCCACTGGCCTGGTAAATAGTGAATAAGTATGGGGTTAATCGAGAGATTCACTGACCCGTCTCATCATGTGGACGCTGTTCTGGGCGCGACCCGCAAAGGTCCCGAATTGGGTCAATCATTACCTTCCGTGTCGTGCCCCCCTTAAATGGTCGAGTGACTCAGATCGACCGCCGCGTCGCACTGCGTACGGGAGCGGGGGCCGCCCTCGCCGCCACCCTGGCCACGGGCTGCGCCGGGCGGGAGCCGGACGCCCCCGCCGCACCGGCCCGCCCCCCGGCCCCCGCCGCCCCGGTGAGACCCCGCGCCGCCCCCGCCCCCCGCCGCTACCCCGGACAGCCGCAGCAGATCCGGCACGGCCCGCGCGACCGCCCCCGGGTCGCCCTCACCTTCCACGGCCAGGGCGACCCGGCCACCGCCCGCGCCCTGCTCGCCGAGGCCGCCAGGGCCGGCGCCCGGATCACCGTCCTCGCCGTCGGCCGCTGGCTGGACGAGCACCCCGAGCTGGCCCGCCTGGTCCTCGACGGCGGCCACGACCTGGGCAACCACACCCTCAGCCACCGCGACGTCAACGCGATGTCCGAGGCCGAGGCGTACGCCGAGATCGACGGCTGCGCCCAGCGGCTGCGCCGGCTCACCGGATCCATCGGAAGCTGGTTCCGCCCCTCCCGCGCCGAGCTGGCCACCGAGCAGGTGGCCCGGCTCGCCCGGCGGGCCGGCTACCCGCACGTCCTGTCCTACGACGTCGACTCGCTCGACTTCACCTCGCCCGGCGCCGCCGCCGTCACCCGCACCGTCACCGACCGGATCCGCGGCGGCTCGGTCGTGAGCCTGCACTTCGGCTACGCCGACACCGTCGCCGCGCTGCCCGCCCTGCTCGACGAACTCGACCGCCGCGGCCTGCGCGCGGTCACCACCACGGAGCTGCTGAGCTGATGCCGCACCTGACCAAGCGCACCACCGCCCTCCTCGCCGGCGCCGCCCTCGTGCTCCTCGCGGGCTGCGGGACCGGCGGGGGCACCACCGAGGCCCGCGGCACCAAGGCCGCCGCGCCCCCGGCCGTGCCCAAGCCGGCCGCCGCACCCGGGCTGCCCGGGATGCCGCCGGTCCTCGACCCGAAGGACGTCTACGCCGCGGACCGGCCCAACGCCCTGTCGGCGGTGGCCAAGACCTTCCTGCCGCGGGTCTACGTGCCCAACACCGGCTCCGACACCGTCTCGGTGATCGACCCCGCCACGTACAAGGTGATCGAGACGATCCAGGTCGGCACCCAGCCGCAGCACGTGGTGCCGTCCTGGGACATGAAGACGCTGTGGGTCAACAACAACCGCGGCCACACGCTCACCCCGATCGACCCCACCACCGGGGTCGCGGGCAAGCCGGTCGAGGTCCACGACCCGTACAACCTCTACTTCACGCCCAACGGCAAGTACGCCGTGGTGATGGCCTCCATGGACCGCGAGCTGGTCTTCCGCGACCCGCGCACCATGAACCGGGTCAAGACCGAGCCGGTGTCCTGCTACGGCGTCAACCACGCCGACTGGTCGATGGACGGCCGCTACTTCATCGTCTCCTGCGAGTTCTCCGGCGAACTGCTGAAGGTCGACACCGAGAAGATGAAGGTCGTCGGGCAGCAGAAGCTGCCCTTCAAGGGCGCGATGCCGCAGGACGTGAAGATCTCCCCGGACGGCAAGACCTTCTACATCGCCGACATGATGGCGCACGGCATGTGGGTGCTGGACGGCGAGAAGTTCACCACGCCCCGGCTGCTGCCCACCGGCAAGGGCTGCCACGGCCTCTACGTCAGCCGCGACTCCAAGGAGATGTACGTCTCCAACCGCGGCGAGGGGTCCGTCTCCGTCTTCGACTTCCCGAAGAACAAGCTGACCAAGAAGTGGTGGCTGCCGGACGGTGGCTCGCCCGACATGGGCGGCGTCTCGGCCGACGGCAAGGTGCTGTGGCTGTCCGGGCGGTACGACTCCGAGGTGTACGCGATCGACACCACCACCGGCAAGCAGCTGGCCCGCATCCCCGTCGGCAACGGCCCGCACGGCCTCGCGGTCTACCCGCAGCCCGGCCGCTACTCGCTCGGTCACACGGGCATCTTCCGCTAGGACCCGCTGCCGGATGCGGGGGCCCGGGGCGCGCCGCCCCGGGCCCCCGCACCGCTACCAGAGCACCGGCAGCCGCTCCGGGAGGCGCTTGATGAAGCCGGTGCGCCACACCAGCTGCTCCGGCGGCACCGCGAGGCGCATCCCCGGCAGCCGCTCCACCAGCACCGCCAGCGCCGTCTCGGCGTGCAGCCGGCCGAGGCCGGTGGCCGGGCAGTGGTGGCGCCCGGCGCCGAACGACAGGTGCGGGTTGTCCGCCCGGTCCAGGTCCAGGCGGCCGGGGTCGGCGAAGACCGCCGGGTCGAAGTTGGCCGCCTCCACCAGGACCAGCACCAGCTCGCCCCGGCGCACCGTGACCTCGCCGAGGCGCACGTCGGCCAGGGCGATCCGGGGCAGCGCGTCGCCGATCGACAGGTTCCAGCGCAGCAGCTCGTCCACCGCACGGCCGATGCGCTCCGGACGCTCCCTCAGGTACCCGATCAGCTCCGGGTGCTGGAGCAGCGCGAGCACCGCGAGGACCAGGAACGCCGAGGTGGACACCGCGCCCGCGCCGAACAGCGAGACGGCCACCGTCGCCAGCGCCTCGTCGCTCAGGTGCGCCGACTCCGGGTCCCCGCGCAGCGCCGCCAGCGCCCCCAGCAGCCCGGTCGGGGACGGCCCGTTCAGCCGGTCGACCATGTAGCCGACGTCCTTGTACCAGTTGAGCCCCGCCCCCTCGAAGGGCTCCGGGCTGGTCATGAAGGCCACGTCCAGGCCCGCCATCAGCCGCCGCCGGTCGGCGTACGGCAGCCCGAGCACCCGGCAGTGCAGCGCCGCCGAGAACGGGTCGGCGAAGTCCGCCCGCAGGTCGGCGGGCGGGCCCTGCGCGAGGAGGTCGTCGACCAGCTCGTCGGCCGCCGTGCGCAGCCAGTCGGCCAGGCCCTCCTGGCGGGGGCTGAGGGCCTTCATCACGGCGCCGCGCAGCCCGGCGCTGTTGATGGTCCCCATGTTGTCGACGACCTCGGGCGGGATGTTCAGCGCGTACTGCCGCGGGACGCCCGGCGCGGCGGTGTCCTTGAGGCTGAACCGCTCGTCCTTGAGCACCCGTTCGGCCAGCGCGTGGGTGCTCACCAGCCAGGCGTCGTCGCCGGTGAGCGTGCGCACCCGGGCCACCGGGGCCTTCTCGCGCAGCACCGCGCACTCCTCGGGCAGCACGTCGCCGCGCCGGGACAGCGGGAAGTCCACGGCGTACGGGCCCGCTCCGGTCACCGTGCCCGCGCCCTCGTGCGTCCGCGCGCTCACGCGGCGGCCTCCGCGGGCCGGACCAGCGCGTACGCCTGGTTGCGCGCGGCGCGCAGGCCGCCGCCCTTGGCGTACAGCAGCTCGGTCAGCGGGATCGGCCGGTGGTAGCAGGCCAGTGAGGACGGCACCCCGAGGATGCCCGGGGTGTCCAGGAAGAACGGCAGCTCCGCCGCCACGTAGTCCAGGCAGGCGGCGCGCTGGGCCCCGGTCACGCCCCCGGGCCCGGCCTTCCCGGCCAGGAAGTGCTCCACCATCGCGTCGCAGCCCTTGCGGAACTCGTCGTCGGTCTCCAGGAAGTGCCGCACCCGGCGGTGCAGCAGCCGGTAGACGGGGTGGTCGGCGAAGTCGGACAGGGCGTGCACCCGGACGCGCGCGCCGGGCGGGCCCGCCGCCTCCACGCCGCCCAGCACCCGGCGGCGTACCGCCTTGAGCTCCTTGGCGGCGCGCCGCGCGGCGTGCTCGGGAGGGTGCCCGAGCGCCTCGAAGAGGGCCGCCACGTGCAGGTCGGCGTAGACGAAGTCGACGGCGGTGAAGCGCGCGGCGGCCCAGCGGGCCAGCTCCTCCACGCGGCGCGCGTTGAAGTAGCTGTTGCCGGGGGAGACGCCGATCAGGACGTGGTCGGCGTCCTCGCGGACGATCCGGCACGCGCGGGTGAAGGGTTCGACGATGAAGGTGCCCGAGGAGGTGACGGTGCCGGGGGAGGTGGCGGATCCGGGAGAACCGGGAGAAGGAGTCACTGAGGAATCACCTTTGCGCCGCATGTCCCTGGGAGCCCTGCGCTCCTGGTGTGGCGGCGACGGCATGAAGTTAGCGCCGGTGGGCGGAGCGTCACGGAGGTGACCGGCGGGTATGGCCGGAAGGCGGCCCGGCCCGTCCGAAACTCGGCTTCCGCCCTGTGGAAGTGGTGCGGGGGCGGCGTGGGGGCCGGGACGGACGGCGTCCGTACGGCAGCTAATCTGACCACCGTCAACAACGCAGCAAGCACACAAGGGGTGGGTCCCATGGTGGACGAGACTTCGGCGCGTACGGCCTTCGAGCGCTTCGACGCCGACGGCAACGGCCTCATCACGGCAGCCGAGTTCAAGAGCGCGATGGCGCAGATGGGCGACTTCAACGTCACCGAGGACGTGGCCCAGGCCTTCATCAACCAGCGCGACGCCAACGGCGACCACGAGCTCTCCTTCGAGGAGTTCTGGGGCTTCCTCGCCAGGCAGCAGGGCTGACGACGGGCCCCCGGCGCCGCCCCGCGCGGCGCCGGGCCTCCGGTCACGCCGAATCCGGGCGCGTCCGGGCGCGCTAGGACGCGTCGTCCAGGGCCGCCTCCAGGGTCGGGTAGGTCGGCAGCTGCCCCAGCAGCCCCGCGGTGCGCAGCACCCGCAGGAAGAACGGCCGGGCGCACACCACCCGCAGGTGCCCGCCCCGGTCCAGGACGCGCCGCCGGGCCCGGCACAGCAGCGTCAGGCCCGAGCAGTCGAAGAAGTCGACCCGGCCGAGGTCGACGACCAGCTCCAGGCCCTCGGCCAGGGTGAGCACGTCCAGGCAGGGCCCCAGGACGAGGGCCGCCTCGATGTCGATCTCCCCGCGCAGCTCCGCGACGGCGCGCCCCTGGGCGCGGTAGAGCCGGCCGTACGACTCGGGGAACGGGACACGTAGTTCAGAAGGCTCGAAAGCCAGCTCCTCGACCATGGTGCGACTCCTCGAACCGGTGGGATTCGGCCAGAGGCGCCAGGGGCCAGGGCGCTTGCGGGAGATCGTAGTCAGCCGGTGGGCGAGGGTGCGGGTGAAGAAACGTTAGTCGTATCGATAGAGCACTCGTACGAGTGAATTGGCGCGAAATCGCTTGACGCGCCGGGGCCCGCTCGCTCAGCACTCGATGATGTTCACCGCGAGCCCGCCGCGCGCGGTCTCCTTGTACTTCACGCTCATGTCGGCGCCCGTCTCCTTCATGGTCTTGATGACCTTGTCCAGGGAGACCTTGTGGCTGCCGTCGCCGCGCATCGCCATCTTCGCCGCCGTCACGGCCTTCACGGCCGCCATGCCGTTGCGCTCGATGCACGGGATCTGCACCAGGCCGCCGACCGGGTCGCAGGTCAGGCCCAGGTTGTGCTCCATGCCGATCTCCGCGGCGTTCTCCACCTGCTCGGGGGAGCCGCCCAGCACCTCGGCGAGCGCGCCCGCCGCCATCGAGCAGGCCGAGCCGACCTCGCCCTGGCAGCCGACCTCGGCGCCCGAGATCGAGGCGTTCTCCTTGAACAGCATGCCCACCGCGCCCGCCGCGAGCAGGAAGCGCACCACGCCGTCCTCGTCGGCGCCGGGCACGAAGTTCACGTAGTAGTGCAGGACCGCCGGGATGATGCCCGCGGCGCCGTTCGTCGGGGCGGTGACCACGCGGCCGCCCGCGGCGTTCTCCTCGTTCACCGCCATCGCGTAGAGCGTGATCCACTCCATGGCGTGCGCCTGCGGGTCGCCCTCGGAGCGCAGCTTGCGCGCGGTGGTGGCCGCCCGGCGGCGGACCTTCAGGCCGCCCGGCAGGATGCCCTCGCGGGACATGCCGCGCGCCACGCAGGCCTGCATCACGCGCCAGATCTCCAGCAGGCCGGTGCGGATCTCGTCCTCGGTGCGCCAGGCCTTCTCGTTCTCCAGCATCATCGCGGAGATGGACAGGCCGGTCTCGCGGGACAGCCGCAGCAGCTCGTCGCCGGTGCGGAAGGGGTACTTCAGCACGGTGTCGTCGGGCACGATCGGGTTCTCGCCCTCGACCGCGTCCTCGTCCACCACGAAGCCGCCGCCGACCGAGTAGTACGTCTTCTCCAGGAGCAGCGCGCCCCCGTCGTCGTACGCCGCCATCGTCATGCCGTTGGCGTGGTACGGCAGCGCCTTGCGCCGGTGCAGCACCAGGTCCGCGTCGAAGTCGAAGGCGATCTCGTGCACCCCGAGGAGGTTCAGCCGGGACTCCGTCCGGATCCGCTCCACCTGCTCGTCGGCGCCCTCCACGTCCACCGTGCGCGGCGAGTTGCCCTCCAGGCCGAGCAGCACCGCCTTGGGGGTGCCGTGGCCGTGCCCGGTCGCGCCCAGCGAGCCGAACAGCTCGGCCCGCACCGACGCGGTGTGCACCAGCAGCCCCTCGTTCTTCAGCCGGCGGGCGAACATCCGGGCCGCGCGCATCGGGCCGACCGTGTGGGAGCTGGACGGGCCGATGCCGATCGAGAACAGGTCGAAGACCGAGATGGCCACAGCAGTACTCCTTGGGGGTTTGGTAGACGCCGTTGTCTGCCGGGTGGTGCAGGAAGGCGGTGGGGCGCCGCGCTCACTGTCCAGTGTGCGCGGCGCCCCGGAAATCCGTACGAAACAAAGGGTACGAAACTACTTCAGGCCGGCGTACAGCGGGTGCTTCGCCGCCAGGGCGGTCACCCGGGCCTTGAGCGCCTCCGCGTCGTACGACGGCTTCAGGGCCTCGGCGATGACGTCCGCGACCTCGCGGAAGTCCTCCGCCCGGAAGCCGCGGGTGGCCAGCGCCGGGGTGCCGATGCGCAGGCCCGAGGTGACCATCGGGGGGCGCGGGTCGTTGGGGACCGCGTTCCGGTTGACCGTGATGCCGACCTCGTGGAGGCGGTCCTCGGCCTGCTGGCCGTCCAGCTCCGAGTTCCGCAGGTCCACCAGGACCAGGTGCACGTCGGTGCCGCCGGTGAGCACGTCCACGCCGACCGCCTTGGCGTCGTCCTGGACCAGCCGCTCGGCGAGGATGCGGGCACCCTCCAGGGTGCGCTCCTGGCGCTCCTTGAACTCCGGCGAGGCCGCGACCTTGAACGAGACCGCCTTGGCGGCGATCACGTGCTCCAGCGGACCGCCCTGCTGGCCCGGGAAGACCGCGGAGTTGATCTTCTTGGCCAGCTCCTGCGTCGACAGGATCACACCGCCGCGCGGACCGCCCAGGGTCTTGTGCGTGGTGGTGGTGACGACGTGGGCGTGCGGCACCGGGTTGGGGTGCAGGCCCGCGGCGACCAGACCGGCGAAGTGCGCCATGTCGACCATCAGGTAGGCGCCGACCTCGTCCGCGATCCGGCGGAACGCGGCGAAGTCCAGCTGGCGCGGGTAGGCGGACCAGCCGGCCACGATCAGCTGCGGGCGGGACTCCTTGGCGAGCGCCTCGACCTGGGCCATGTCGACCTGGCCGTCCTCGCCGACGTGGTAGGGCACCACGTTGTAGAGCTTGCCGGAGAAGTTGATCTTCATGCCGTGGGTCAGGTGACCGCCGTGGGCCAGGTTCAGGCCCATGATCGTGTCGCCCGGCTTCAGCAGCGCGAACATCGCGGCCGCGTTGGCCTGCGCGCCCGAGTGGGGCTGCACGTTGGCGGCCTCGGCGCCGAACAGCTCCTTGATGCGGTCGATCGCGATCTGCTCGACCACGTCGACGTGCTCGCAGCCGCCGTAGTAGCGGCGGCCCGGGTAGCCCTCGGCGTACTTGTTGGTCAGGACCGAGCCCTGGGCCTCCATGACCGCGACCGGAGCGAAGTTCTCCGACGCGATCATCTCGAGGGTGGACTGCTGGCGGTCCAGCTCGGCGTCGACGGCGGCGGCGACGTCCGGGTCGAGCTCGTGCAGGGGGGTGTTCAGAAGCGACATCGGATGATCCCTCGGGGGTGTAGGTCAGCCGGCGGTGAAGGCGGAGTACTCGTCCGCGGAGAGCAGGTCGTCCTGCTCGCCCGCGGTGCGCACCTTGAACAGCCAGCCGCCCTCGAACGGGGCGGTGTTCACGAGCGCCGGGTCGTCCACGACGTCCTGGTTGATCTCGGTGACCTCACCCGAGACGGGGGAGTACAGGTCGCTGACGGACTTGGTCGACTCCAGCTCGCCGCAGGTCTCGCCCGCGGTCACCGTGTCGCCGACCTCGGGGAGCTGGACGAAGACGACGTCACCGAGCGCGTTGGCCGCGTGCTCCGTGATGCCGACCGTCGAGACGCCGCCCTCGGCGTCCGACAGCCACTCGTGCTCCTTGCTGTAGCGCAGCTGCTGGGGGTTGCTCATGACCTGAATTCTCCTGTACGCGGGGCAGTGCTGGTGAACGGTGGCTGGGTGCGCGCGGTGTGCTCGGTACGCAGTGTCACTTCTGGCGCTTGTAGAAGGGCAGGGCCACGACCTCGTACGGCTCGTGCGTGCCGCGGACGTCCACGCCGACGCCCCCGGTGCCCGGCTCGGCCAGCGCGGCGTCGACGTACGCCATGGCGATCGGCTTGCCCAGGGTGGGGGAGGGGGCGCCCGAGGTGACCTCGCCGACGACCTCGCCGCCCGCCACGACCGCCATCCCGGCGCGCGGTACCCGGCGGCCCGCGGCGACCAGCCCGACCAGCTTGCGCGGGGCCTTGGCGGCGGCGCGCTCGGCCGCCTCGGACAGCGCGGCACGGCCGACGAAGTCGCCCTCCTTCTCGAACTTCACGACCCGGCCGAGCCCCGCGTCGAACGGGGTCAGCGCGGTCGTCAGCTCGTGCCCGTACAGCGGCATGCCCGCCTCCAGGCGCAGCGTGTCGCGGCAGGACAGGCCGCACGGGATCAGACCCTCGGGGGCGCCCGCGTCGGTCAGCGCCCGCCACACGCCCTCGGCGTGCTCCGGGGCCAGGAACAGCTCGAAGCCGTCCTCGCCGGTGTAGCCGGTACGGGCGATCAGCGCCGGCACGCCCGCCACGGTGCCGGGCAGACCCGCGTAGTACTTCAGGCCGTCCAGGTCGGCGTCGGTCAGCTGCTTGAGGATGCCGGGGGAGGCCGGGCCCTGCACGGCGATCAGCGCGTACGCGTCGCGGTCGTCGCGCACCTCGGCGTCGAAGCCCGCCGCGCGCGCGGCCAGCGCGTCCAGCACGACCTGCGCGTTGGAGGCGTTGGCGACCACCATGTACTCGCTCTCCTGGAGCCGGTACACGATCAGGTCGTCCAGGATGCCGCCGTCCTCCTGGCAGATCATCGTGTAGCGGGCCCGGCCCACGCCCACCGAGCCGATGTTGCCGACCAGCGCGAAGTCGAGCAGCGCGGCGGCATCCGGTCCGGTGACGGTGATCTCGCCCATGTGCGACAGGTCGAAGAGGCCCGCGGCGGTGCGCACGGCGTTGTGCTCGTCGCGCTCGCTGCCGTAGCGCAGCGGCATGTCCCAGCCCGCGAAGTCGGTCATGGTCGCGCCCAGCGAGCGGTGCAGGGCGTCGAGGGCGGTCAGGCGGGGGGAAGTGCTCATGGACAGGCTCCAGGGTCCCAGGGCATGACGGGCGAGGACGGTCCTCCCCATCTGTCATCGGAACCTGAGAGGTTCGCCGCGCGCAAAGCGGCTTGCACCTTGGGTGGAGCCGGCCGGCCGGAACCGGGGCTCGCTTTTCAGATCTGCCTCATCCACGCGGTACGGGGCCTGAGAGATTCAAGGGAGGAACTTGCTCCTTCGGCGCCCCCGCCGTGACTGCGGTGGGGGACTCTCCCGCGCGGATTCGAACGGCCTGTATGCGGTTGTCTGCGCGGGGAGCGCACGGATGCGCAGGCGCGCGCACATCATTGCACGCGGGTTCTGATCGGCACATCACTTGTGCCTCATTACCGTCTCTTTACACTGCGTGGGCAAGGGTCAGAGGACCCGACAGGGGGGAAGCGGATGGCGAGGCAGCGGTTCGGCGCGTACGTGACCATGGCGGCGGGGGTGCCCGCGCAGCGCACCCCGGTGACGGCGGCCCGCCCGGAAGCCGTCCTGCGCGACCTGCGCGGGCGCGGCGGGCGCTCCCCGCGGGCCCTGACCTTCGCCGAGGGGGACGTGGTCGTCGTCTCCGGGCTGCCCGGCAGCGGCAAGTCCACCCTGATGCGGCGCGCCGCCCGGGGCCGGTCCGTCGACTCCCAGGACGCCCGCGAGCGCTGGGCGGCCCGGCTGCCCCGCCTGCTGCCGTACGCCCTCTACCGGCCCCTGGTCCGGCTGGCCCACTACGCGGGCCTGCGCAGGGTGCTGCGCTCGGGCGAGAGCGTGGTCGTCCACGACTGCGGCACCCAGACCTGGGTGCGCAGCTGGCTGGCCCGCGCCGCCGCCCGCCGCGGCCGCGCCCTGCACCTGCTGCTGCTCGACGTCGCCCCCGACACCGCCCGCGCGGGCCAGCGCGAACGCGGCCGGGGCGTCTCCGGGTACGCCTTCGCCCGCCACCGCAGGGCGATCGGCCGCCTGGTCACGGAGGCGGAATCGGGCACCCTCCCCAGGGGCGTCACCTCGGCGACCCTCCTGGACAGGCAGTCGGCGGGCGCGCTGACGAGGATCGCCTTCAGACCGTAGCCCCCCGGCAGCATCCCGCCCCTCCGGAACCCCGCCCCACCCGGCCGCTCCCCTGGGGACGGTGCGGCCCCGCGCTGACAGAACGTGAAGGACTCCGAAAC
>NZ_JBEOYE010000023.1:0-46251 GCF_040296945.1 Streptomyces sp. NPDC001941
AGGCTCCCAGTAGACGACTGGGTTGATAGGCCAGATGTGGAAGCCCTGTAAGGGGTGGAGCTGACTGGTACTAATAGGCCGAGGGCTTGTCCTCAGTTGCTCGCGTCCACTGTGTTAGTTCTGAAGTAACGAACTCGCCTATCCGGCTGGAGTTCAAATTTCATAGTGTTTCGGTGGTCATAGCGTTAGGGAAACGCCCGGTTACATTCCGAACCCGGAAGCTAAGCCTTTCAGCGCCGATGGTACTGCAGGGGGGACCCTGTGGGAGAGTAGGACGCCGCCGAACTTTTTTTAGCCTCAACCCCCGGACTATGTCCGGGGGTTGAGGCATTTTTGCGTTCACGACCCTTTTTCCTTTTAGGCTGAGGGCATGCGCTATGAACTGGTCGTCTTCGACAATGACGGGGTGCTCGTGGACAGCGAGCCGATCGCCAACACCATCCTGGCCGGGTACCTGACCGAGCTGGGGCACCCCACCTCGTACGAGGACTCGTTGCGGGACTACATGGGCGCCGCCGTGCACCGTGTGCACGACCTGGTGCTCGAGCGGTCCGGGCAGCGGCTGCCGGCGGACTTCGACGAGACGCTCCACGCGCGTACCTTCGCGGCCTTCGAGCGGGAGCTCCGGCCGGTGGAGGGCGTCATCGAGGTGCTGGGCAAGCTGGTGGCCGACGGGGTGCCGTACTGCGTGGCGTCGTCGGGGAGCCACCAGCGGATCCGGGTGGGGCACCGCAGGACCGGGCTCGACCAGTGGTTCGGGGACGAGATCATCTTCAGCTCGCAGGACGTGGGGCGCGGGAAGCCGGCGCCCGACCTGTTCCTGTACGCGGCCGAGCGCATGGGCGTCGCGCCGGAGCGGTGCGTCGTGGTCGAGGACAGTCCCCTCGGGGTCGCGGCGGCGCTCGCCGCGGGCATGGACGTGTACGGCTTCACCGGGATGACGTCGGCCGAGAAGCTCGCCGGCGCCAAGGGGACCTTCTCGCGGATGGACCAGCTGCTCGAATTGCTCGTGTGATCCATCTACCCATGGGTAGCCCGCGGGCCTACGCTGAGCGGCCATGACGGATGCGCGGTTGCGGCGTGGGCGGGGCTCACTGGCGTTCAGCTTCTTCGTGCAGGGCGTGGCCTTCGCACTCCTGGTGACGCGCATTCCGGCCGTCCAGGACCAGTACGGGATCTCCGACGGGCTGCTGCCCGCCTTCCTGGCGGCCGTGCCGGTGCTGGCGGGCGCGGGCAGCGTGCTGACCGAGAAGCTCGTCCACCGGGTGGCCCCCAGCGTCGTGCTGCGGTGGGCCCAGCCCGTGGTGATGCTGGCGCTGCTCGGTGCGGGCGCCGGGGACGAGCTGTGGCAGGCCGCGCTGGCGCTGGGGGTGTTCGGGCTCTTCGTCGGCGCCCTGGACGCGTCCATGAACATGCTGGGGGTGAGCCTCCAGCACGCGTACGGGCGCAGCATCATGCTCGGCTTCCACGCCACGTACAGCCTCGGCGGGATCGCGGGGGCCTCGCTGGCCTGGGCGGGGGCGCACTGGCACCTGTCGCTGTTCGTCTCGTACCTGCCGGTGGTCTGCCTGCTGCTGCCCGCGGTGTTGGTGGGGAGCCGGTGGTACGTGGACGGGGCGCCGGCCGAGAAGGCGGCGGAGGGCGGCGCGGGCGGGGTCTCGTTCCGGCTGCTGCTGCCGCTGTGCCTGGTGATGGCGTTCGCGTACATCGGTGACTCGACGGTCTCCAACTGGAGCGCCAAGTACCTCCAGGACGTGCTGGGCAGCTCGGAGGAGCTGGCGACGGTGCCGTACAACGCGTACATGGTCACCACGCTGATCGGGCGGTCCGTGGGCGACCTCGGGGTGCGCAGGTTCGGGGCGGCCGCGGTGGTGCGGGCCGGTGCGGTGCTCGCGGCCTGCGGGTTCGCGGTGGTGGCGGTGGCGCCGGGGGCCTGGACGGGGATGCTCGGGTTCACGCTGCTCGGGCTCGGGCTGTGCGTGATCGTGCCGCAGACGTTCGCGGCGGCGGGGCGGCTGTTCCCGGGGGCGCGCAGCGACGCGGCGATCGCGCGGCTGAACGTCTTCAACTACGTGGGCTTCCTGGTCGGTTCGCCGCTGGTCGGGGTGATCGGGGACGCCTGGAGCTACCGCGGGGCGATGCTGGTGCCGATGGCGCTGGTGCTGGTCACGGTGGTGTACGCCCGCTCGTTCGGCTCGGAGGGCGACCGATACGGTGGCGGGCATGAGCGGCCGCGCACTGTTGATGTGGGATGAAGCTGTCACGGCGTACGACTTCGGGCCCAGCCACCCGATGGATCCGGTGCGCCTGGCGCTGACGATGGGGCTGGTACGGGCGTACGGGCTCGACCGCGCCGTGGACGTGGTCGCCGCCCCTCCCGCGGGCGAGTCCACGCTGCGGCTGGTGCACCGCGAGGACTACGTGCGCGCGGTGCGGGCGGCCTCGGCGGATCCGCGGGCCGCCGACCAGGCGTACGGGCTCGGTACGACGGACGACCCGGCGTTCTCCGGGATGCACGAGGCGTCCGCGCTGATCGCCGGGCAGTCGGTGGCGGCGGCGGAGGCGGTGTGGCGCGGGGAGGCGGCGCACGCGGTGAACTTCGCGGGCGGCCTGCACCACGCGATGCCGGGGGCGGCGGCGGGCTTCTGCGTCTACAACGACGCGGCCCTCGCGATCGCCCGGCTGCTCGAACTGGGCGCGGAGCGGGTCGCGTACGTGGACGTGGACGTGCACCACGGGGACGGCGTGCAGGCGGCCTTCTGGGACGACCCCAGGGTGCTGACGATCTCCCTGCACGAACATCCGCGCACGCTGTTCCCGCAGACCGGCTGGCCGGAGGAGACCGGGGCGGACGGCCCCGCGGAGGGCTCCGCGGTGAACGTGGCGCTGCCGGCCGGGACCGGGGACGCCGGGTGGGTGCGGGCCTTCCACGCGGTGGTGCCCGAGCTGCTCGCCGATTTCCGGCCGGATGTGCTCGTCACCCAGCACGGTGCCGACACCCACTTCGAGGACCCGCTGGCGCACCTGGCGGTGTCGCTGGACGCGCAGCGGGCGGTGCAGCTGGCCTGTCACGACCTGGCCCACGAGTACGTGGCGGGCGGGAAGTGGGTGGCGCTGGGGGGCGGTGGCTACGCGGTGGTGGACGTGGTGCCGCGGTCGTGGACGCACCTGGTGGGGATCGCGGGGCACGCGCCCGTGGAGCCGACGGCGGAGATCCCGGGGGAGTGGCGCGACCTGGTGTACGCGCGGACCCGGGAGGCGGGGCCCTGGCGGATGACGGACGGGCGGTGGCCGGTGGGGTGGGCGTCGTGGGACGCGGGGTACGACCCCTCGGACCGGGTGGACCAGGCGGTGCTCGCGACCCGGCGGGCGGCGTTCCCGCTGCGGGGGCTGCTGGCCTGAAAGCCCCGGGCGCCGGCGGGCGCGGTTACTCCAACTGTGGGGCGCCCGGGCCGTTCCGGGGCTTTTCCCTCCCGAGTCCGGAAGTATCGGCGGGATGTTGAGTGTCGCGGCGCTGCGGGCGCATCTGTTGGCGGCAGGACTGGCGGGGCCCGTGGCCACCTCGCGCGAGGAGAGCCTGCGCAGTTACCGGCTCTTCGCCGCGCGTGATCCGCGGGTGCTGATCGGTCTGGATCCCGAGTGGGGGTGGAGCGAGCGGGACCTGCTGGCGCTGATGG
The DNA here is from genome assembly GCF_040296945.1 of Streptomyces sp. NPDC001941. Lineage (NCBI taxonomy): Bacteria > Bacillati > Actinomycetota > Actinomycetes > Kitasatosporales > Streptomycetaceae > Streptomyces > Streptomyces sp. NPDC001941. The sequence continues at coordinate 3,678 of NZ_JBEOYE010000023.1, forward strand.
CCGACAAGTGCGGGGTCTCGGCGGATCCGGCGCACCGCTCGGGGCCCGACGTGATCGATCCCGAGCGGACGCTGGGCGCGCTGGACGCGTTCGCCGGGCGGCTCGCGGCGGCGGCGGCGCGGCGGGCTCCCGTACTCTTCGGAACCGGCCATCCGCACCGGCTGCTGGGGTTCTATGCGGATCTCGCAGACGCTTTGTCGGCGGCGGGATGCGATGTACTCGTCCCGGCGCAGGGGCGATGTGTCGACATAGTGACCCGGTTCGGGGTACGCACGTACAACCTTGACTACGTACGGGGAGTCGCGCTGGTGCGGGAACCCGGCGCGCGGGGCGAGGGGCGCGAGACGGGGGCGCACACGCATTCTCCACTGCCGGTTCGGCTGGCCCTGGAGGCCGCCGCGGACGGCGGCGGGCCGCTGCCCGAGCTCGTGGTCGGGGACCACGGATGGGTCTGCGGAGCAGGTCAGCTGGGCATCGAGGCCATCGGCCTGGCCGATACGGACGATCCCGCGCTGTTCGTCGGTGAGGCCGAGGGCCGGGTGTCGGTCGCCGTTCCGCTTGATGACGCTGTGCGGTCTGATTACTACCGACCGCTTACTCGCTATGTACTCAATCGAGCGTGTCTGTCACAGTAGGCGGCCGATGGCAGCTCCTCTTCCCCACTCGTACCACCCGCCCCTAGTCTGGGGAGTGAGCGCATCGCGACGAAGAGTCACCGGAGGGGAAGCCGGTGCGCGTCGCGGGCGGAAGGTACAGGTGGGTCATGGCTGCTGGAGAGAGGCCTCTCAACGAGGTCAAGTTCCTGACCGTGGCGGAGGTCGCCTCGGTGATGCGAGTGTCGAAGATGACCGTGTACCGGTTGGTGCACAGCAGTCATCTGCCGGCGATCCGGGTGGGGAGGTCCTTCCGCGTCCCGGAACAGGCGGTGCACGACTACCTCCGCGAGTCCTACGTGGGGGTCGAGACCGCTTAGGGGGGATTTGAGGTCCGCGGGCGCCGTTCCGGGAGACCGTCGCAACCCCTCGGATTACGTCCCTCACTCGGCGGCGGGTAGGCTAGGCCGACGTAGGTCGTGTGGGCCCAGACGCCCCGCACCGAGTGAAGAGAAGTGAGCGAGGGTAGTCGTGGGCTCTGTTATCAAGAAGCGGCGCAAGCGGATGGCCAAGAAGAAGCACCGCAAGCTGCTCAAGCGCACGCGTGTCCAGCGTCGCAACAAGAAGTAAGCGGCGCTGTACGTGAGGCATTCGCAGCCCTCCCACCGTCCGGTGGGAGGGCTGCGGTGTTTCCGGGGGCGGGGCCGGGCCCGGGATCGCGCCGGAGGCGTGCGCGAGACGTGGCCAAGGAATCGCAAGGAGTGGCCTGCGGTCATCACAGGGCAACGTCCAGCCGCTACGGTGGCGGCTAGGGAGCGTGACCCGGGGTACGCCGTGCCGGATGGCAGCGCGCGGGGCGGGTACCCGGGGACGCCGGGGAACGTCGGGCAACGCCGAGGAACAGGGAAGGCGCAGATCTTGGGGAAGGTCGTGCTCGTCACCGGAGCGGCCCGTCAGCTGGGCGGGCGGCTCGTGCGCCGCGTCCAGCGCGACCCCGAGGTGGAGCGGGTGATCGCCGTCGACGCGGTGCCGCCCGAGCACCACCTGGGCGGCGCCGACTTCGTCCGCGCGGACATCCGCCAGCCGACCGTCGGCCGGCTCCTCGCCGAGCACCGGGTCGACACCGTGGTGCACCTGGACGTCACCGGGACACCGCTGGGCACCGGCGGCCGGGCGTCGGTCAAGGAGACCAACGTCATCGGCACCATGCAGCTGCTCGGCGCCTGCCAGAAGTCCCCGACCGTCCAGCGCCTGGTGGTCAAGTCCAGTACGAGCGTGTACGGGTCGGCGCCCCGCGACCCCGCCGTCTTCACCGAGACCACCCCGCCCAAGTCGCTGCCCAGCGGCGGCTTCGCCAAGGACGCCGTCGAGGTCGAGGGGTACGTGCGCGGCTTCGCCCGGCGCCGCCCCGACGTCGCCGTCTGCGTGCTGCGGTTCGCCAACATCCTCGGCCCGAGCCCGGACTCGCCGCTCGCCGAGTACTTCTCGCTGCCCGTCCTGCCGACCGTCCTCGGCTACGACCCGCGGCTGCAGTTCGTGCACGAGGACGACGTGATCGAGGTGCTGCGCATCGCCTCGCACGACCCGCGCCGCGGGACGCTCAACAGCGGCACCTTCAACGTGGCCGGCGAGGGCGTGCTGCTGCTCTCGCAGTGCTCGCGGCGGCTCGGCCGGCCCACCGTGCCGGTGCTGCTGCCCGCGGTCACCTGGATCGGCTCGGCACTGCGGACCGTCGGGGTGACGGACTTCGCGCCGGAGCAGATCCGGCTGCTCACCCACGGCCGGGTGGTCAGCACCGTACAGATGCGCGAGACACTGGGTTTCGAGCCGAAGTACAGCACCGCTGAGACGTTCGCGGACTTCGCGCGCGGCAGGGGCCCCGGGCTGCTGCCGCCCGACAAGCTGGCCGCGGCGGTCGACCGGATCGCCGCGTCCGTGCCCCGTACGCCCCCGGGCGCCTGAGGACCGGGCCCGCGGTCCCGTACGCACCAGGCCACAGCGCCGGATAAGGAGCGCAAGCAACGATGGCGGACGCCAAGGTCATCCCGTTCGACGACGACCGGTCGCGCGGCGGCACGGCACGTCCGGCACGGCGGCGCGCCCCGGCCGGGAAGCCGCGGAGCGGTGAGCAGGCCCGCCCGGGCGAGCCGTCCCCGGTGAGCCCGCTGCCCGGCCAGCAGAGCGCCCGGCCGGTCCAGGAGGCCCCCGAGGGGCGCCAGGTGCCCGCGGGGACGGCCGGGACCGGGCCCTCGGCCCCCGAGCCCCGCGAGCGGGAGGAGGGCGGCTGGGAGCGCAGGATCGCCGGCGGCCTGTCCTTCCTGCGGCGCCGGATCACCGGGGACTACGAGGTCGACGAGTTCGGCTACGACGAGGAGCTCACCGACCAGGTCCTGATGTCGCTGCTGCGGCCGGTGTACGAGAAGTACTTCCGGGTCGAGGTGAAGGGCGTCGAGAACATCCCGGCCGAGGGCGGGGCGCTGGTGGTGGCCAACCACTCCGGGACGCTGCCGCTGGACGGGCTGATGATGCAGGTCGCGGTGCACGACAACCACCCGGCGGGGCGCCATCTGCGGCTGCTCGCCGCCGACCTGGTCTTCATGCTGCCGGTGGTCAACGAGCTGGCCCGCAAGGCGGGGCACACGCTGGCGTGCGCGGAGGACGCGGAGCGGCTGCTGCGGCGCGGCGAGGTCGTCGGGGTGATGCCGGAGGGCTTCAAGGGGATCGGCAAGCCCTTCAGCGACCGCTACAAGCTGCAGCGGTTCGGCCGGGGCGGGTTCGTCTCGACGGCGCTGCGGGCGGGGGCGCCGATCGTGCCCTGCTCGATCGTCGGGGCGGAGGAGATCTACCCGATGATCGGCAACTCCAAGACGCTGGCGCGGATCCTGGGCTTCCCGTACTTCCCGATCACGCCGACCTTCCCGTGGCTGGGGCCGCTGGGCGCGGTGCCGCTGCCGACGAAGTGGACCATCCAGTTCGGGGAGCCGATCCCGACGGACGGGTACCCGCCGGAGGCGGCGGAGGACCCGATGCTGATGTTCAACCTGACCGACCAGGTGCGCGAGCAGATCCAGCACACCCTCTACAAGCTGCTGGTGCAGCGGCGGTCGGTGTTCTTCTAGGTTCTTCTAGGTCCGGGACGTACGCGTACGGGGGTGGGGCCGGGCTTCTCCAGAAGCCCGGCCCCACCCCCGTAGGCACGGCCCTACTTGGCGTCCTCGCCGTCGATGCCGAGGCCCGGCAGGATGCCCGGCAGCAGCGGCGGCAGGGTGACGTCCGGTGCCGAGGGCGTCTGGCCGCCGCCGGACGCCGGGGTCGACGCCCCCGAGGACGGCGTGTCGAGCAGACCGCCGGTGTTCCCGCCGAGGAGCCCGTCGTCCGGCGCCTTCTCCGAGCCGGACGGCGCGGGCCTGGTGCTGCCCGAGGGGTGCGTGGCCGGGGACGACGACGGGCGGGCGTGCCGCCCCGGGCTCTGACCGCCGGTCCCGGGCTTGTCCGCCTGCCCGGTGGCCGGGGCCTGGCCCTTCTGCGGGGCGCGGGGGAGCAGCGACTGCAGCGGGCCGACCTCGTCGTCTATGGCGTCGAAGACCGAGCTCACCTCTTGGCCGACGTCGGTCAGCTGGACGGGCAGGCGGTCCCGCAGCCCGTTCCACGCGTCGCGGTGCGCGTCGGCGAAGGAGGAGAGCGCGGCCATCGGACCGATCGCGCCGTCCCGCTCGTACGCCTGGTGGAGCAGGCGGTGGCCCTCGGACGCGTCGTGCTTCATGCCGTTGAGCGCGCGGCGGACTTCCGCCAGGTGCTCGTGGTCCATGTCGCCCGTGCGCCCGCGCTCCATCAGTCGGCGCGCCTCGCTCAGCCGGGTGGAAGCCTGGTCCAGGTAGATCTCGCCCCGGTCGGAGTCGTCCTCGGCCATGCCGAGTTTGAGGTCCTCCATGCCGCGCTTCAGCCCGTAGAGCGAGTCACCGGGAAGGGCGTCGGAACTGGCAGCGGCCACACCGGTGAACGCCCCCGCGGCGACGCCGACCGTGAGGCCGCCGGCCGCGAGGCCCTTCGTCCAGCGCGAGCGCGGGCGCAGTTTGCGCAGGGGAGAAGCACGGTGCCGCCCCGGGGTCGTGCGCTGCTCGGGCACCATGGGGCCCGCTGACGCACCCCCCTGGGCGAGCATCGCCTCCATGGCGGCGACGAGCTGGGCCCGCTGCACCACTTTGGTCTCGGGGTCCATCTTCGGCTTCGGCAGCTCGCCGAGCCCGTTCGCCAGGGCCAACAGCCGTCCCTGATCGGCCTGTTCGACCGGTGCGTCAGGCTGCTCGGCCGCCTGATCTTCCAGGGCCTGGGCGAAGGCGTGCGCCCGCCGGTGCGCCGATACGTTCGCGATCACTGGCGGCACCTCCTCTCGTCATGACGGTCGACTCCCCGGGGGGTCCTGAAGGTTGCACGCCTTGAGCACATCCACACGATCGAGTGAGCGACTGCGGACATGGCGTGACCACAGGGAGCCTGCATCCCGCACAACGAGCGGCGCGGCACTTGGGTTACGCACGAAAGATGATCGGACCAGTGCGTCATCGAGCGGTCACCGTGCGTGCGTCGCGGTCAGCGGGCGTCGTCCGGGAGCAGGCGCGCGAGGGTGCGCACGGCCCGGTACTGGAGGGTCTTGATCGCCCCCTCGTTCTTGCCCATCACCCGCGCGGTCTCGGCGACCGAGAGGCCCTGCAGGAAGCGGAGCGTGACGCACTCCTGCTGCTGGGGGTTGAGCTTGCGCACGGCGTCGAGCAGCGCGGCGTTCGACAGGGACTCCAGGACGGAGTCCTCCGGGCTGCGCTCCACCTCGTTGGCGTCGAGCATCTCGCCGGTGGTCACTTCCAGCCGGAAGCGGCTCGACTTGAAGTGGTCGGCGACCAGGTTGCGCGCGATCGTGACCAGCCAGGCGCCGAAGTCGCGGCCCTGCCAGGTGAAGGTGGAGATGCGGCGCAGGGCGCGCAGGAACGTCTCACTGGTGAGGTCCTCGGCCGTGGCCTTGCCGCCCACCCGGTAGTAGATGTAGCGGTAGACGGTGTCGCTGTACTGGTCGTACAGCCTTCCGAAGGCCTCGGCCTCGCCCGACTGCGCGCGCTCGACCAGGTCCATCATGCGGGCGCTGTCGCTGTCCGCGCTGGGGCGTCGGGCGGCCGTCGAGGTGCCGTTGCCGGCGCCGCCCCGGCCGCCCCGTCTGCCGACGGCGGCACCGCCGTCGGCAAGGGCGTAGCAGGGACCGGCGGGTGCCGGTGCGGCGAAGGCGGGGGTGGCGTACGCGGTGGGGACGAAGCCGCGCAAGTGGTCGACGACCGTTGCGCGCAGCGTAGCCAGGCCCGAGGCGTCAACCCCGACGTGTGGGTACACGGGACTCCCAGAGGCAGAGCTTCCATCACGTTCAGTGCGGGACCGTTCACCCGTCGTGGCGACGAGTGGGGGTCCGGTATGCGTCTGAGGAGAATAACGCTTCGTGCAGGGAGCGCTACACCCAGTTGCTCAAATCATCGATTCCGTCGCTTCTGTTACCTCTAGGTGACGGATCAAGTCGCACATCGTGACCGATTGTTGATCGGATTACTTCGCGATCTGGTCAGCTGGGTGCTCTGTTGTGGCCGAGCTGAGAACGGGTGTCTGCGGGGGCCCGGGCGCGGGTAGGACGTACGGAATGCGCGGGCGCGGGCCTGTTCGACCACGTACGGGTGTCGGTACGGCTCCGGGGGCGACGCCACCCGGAGCTACCGCCGGTGTCCGCGCGGGCTGGGCCGTACGGCTCAGCGGCGACGGCGGTGCAGGGCCACCGCGGCGGCCGTGCCGCCCGCCAGGGCGCCCACGCCCGCGGCCGCGGGGATGCCGACCTTGGCCGCCTTGCGGCCGGTGCGGTAGTCGCGCAGCCGCCAGTCGCGCTCGCGCGCGTGCCTGCGCAGCTTGGCGTCGGGGTTGATCGCGTAGGGGTGCCCGACCAGGGACAGCATCGGGATGTCGTTGTGCGAGTCGCTGTAGGCGGCGCAGCGCGACAGGTCCAGGCCCTCGGCGGCGGCCAGCGCGCGCACGGCCTCGGCCTTCGCGGGGCCGTGCAGGGGCTCGCCGACGAGCTTGCCGGTGTAGACGCCGTCCACGGACTCCGCGACGGTGCCCAGGGCGCCGGTCAGGCCCAGGCGGCGGGCGATGATCGTGGCGGTCTCCACCGGGGCGGCCGTGACCAGCCAGACCTTCTGGCCCGCGTCCAGGTGGGCCTGGGCGAGCGCGCGGGTGCCCGGCCAGATGCGGTCGGCCATGTACTCGTCGTAGATCTCCTCGCCGATGGACATCAGCTCGGAGACGCGGTGCCCCTTGACGATGGACAGGGCGCTGTCGCGCGCGTCCTGCATGTGCTCGGGGTCCTCCACGCCGGCCAGCCGGAACCACGCCTGCTGCCAGGCGAAGCGGACCAGCTCGCGGCGCTGGAAGAACTTCCGCTTGTACAGGCCGCGGCCGAAGTGGAAGAGCGCGGCGCCCTGCATCACGGTGTTGTCGAGGTCGAAGAACGCGGCGGCCCGGTCGTCGCCGACGACCGGGAACTGGGGCTCGTCCCCCTTCTCGGGGGGCGCGGCCTCCTCCAGTTCGCGGGAGGTCTTGCGCGCGGCCTCGGCCGCGGCCTCGCCGGCCAGTACGCTCCGGGCCGTCGCCGATCGCTTACGGGGGGTGAGCCATCCAAGTGCGGCCATGCCGTGAGCATAGCCACTGTGTTCGGTACTTCCCGACTCGTCCTGGTGCGATGGCGTGAACTCTCGGCGGCCGCTCTGTTAACCGGGCCAATCGGACACCTCGGCGCGCCCCCGAGAATGGGGGCATGTTCGGGCGAAGGAAGAACCAGCGGAAGGGGGCCGAGGGGCCCCGGGTGGTGACACTGATCGGCAAGCCGGGGTGTCACCTGTGCGACGACGCGCGCGCGGTGGTCGAGGAGGTGTGCGCAGAGACCGGTGCGGTGTGGGAGGAGAAGGACATCAGTACGGACGAGGAGCTGTACCGGGCCTACTGGGAGCAGATTCCGGTCGTCCTGGTGGACGGGGAGCAGCACACCTTCTGGCGCGTGGACCCCGCCCGCCTCAGGCGCGAACTGGGTGCGTGACCGAAAGACGGTTACCATCGTGGACGTTTTGTTGGCTTTGGGGGCGTGGTCGCGAGAGGTGTGTACGGCTTTGCCCCCTTCGGGCCCCCAACGGGTCGCAACCGTCTCCGGTTCCGCGATGACGCGATCCATATGCGTGAGCCCGGTCACTTTGCGCGGACAAAGCGGACACCATCTTTGTGCACGCGTTCACAAAGACATAGCCTGCATTCGACGGGGCGGCCTCGGGACACATGGCCGCCTGCAGCCCCGCTCATCCCGCAGGAGCACCGTGGCAACTGGCCGAACTCACCGACCGGCGACCCGCAGCCGAGGAATCCCCGAGGCCACCGTCGCCCGGCTTCCGCTGTACCTGCGAGCGCTCACCGCACTGTCGGAGCGCTCCGTGCCCACGGTCTCCTCCGAGGAGCTCGCGGCCGCCGCCGGGGTCAACTCCGCGAAGCTGCGCAAGGACTTCAGCTACCTCGGCTCGTACGGGACGCGCGGCGTCGGCTACGACGTCGAGTACCTCGTCTACCAGATCTCCCGCGAGCTCGGCCTCACGCAGGACTGGCCCGTCGTGATCGTCGGCATCGGCAACCTCGGTGCGGCACTGGCCAATTACGGAGGGTTCGCCTCCCGCGGCTTCCGCGTGGCCGCCCTGATCGACGCCGACCCCGCGATGGCGGGCCGGCCGGTCGCCGGCATGCCCGTGCAGCACACGGACGAGCTCGAGAAGATCATCAGCGACAACGGCGTCTCCATCGGCGTCATCGCGACCCCCGCGGGCGCGGCCCAGCCGGTCTGCGACCGCCTGGTCGCCGCCGGTGTCACCTCCATCCTGAACTTCGCGCCCACCGTCCTCTCGGTGCCCGAGGGCGTGGACGTGCGCAAGGTCGACCTCTCCATCGAGCTGCAGATCCTCGCCTTCCACGAGCAGCGCAAGGCCGGCGAGGAGCACGCGGCCGGGGGCGCCGTGCCGCCCGCCGTGCGCACCGCCGACGGCGAGCGCAAGGGACCCGACGGGGACGTGCCCGCGGTGATGCCCGCATGAGCCTCCTCGTCGTCGGGCTGAGCCACCGCAGCGCCCCGGTCAGCGTCCTGGAGCGCGCCTCGCTCGCCACGGACACCCAGGTCAAGCTGTTGCAGGACACCCTCGCGGCCGAGCCGGCCACCGAGGCCACCGTGCTCGCCACCTGCAACCGCATCGAGCTGTACGCGGACGTGGACAAGTTCCACGCCGGGGTCGCCGAGCTGTCCACGCTGCTCGCCCAGCACAGCGGCGTCGGCCTGGAGGAGCTCACCCCCTACCTCTACGTGCACTATGAGGACCGCGCCGTCCACCACCTGTTCTCGGTGGCCTGCGGACTGGACTCGATGGTCGTGGGCGAGGGCCAGATCCTCGGCCAGATCAAGGACGCCCTGGCCCGCGGCCAGGAACTGCACACCGCCGGGCGGCTGTTGAACGACCTGTTCCAGCAGGCCCTGCGGGTCGGCAAGCGCGCCCACAGCGAGACCGGCATCGACCGGGCCGGGCAGTCGCTCGTCACCTTCGGCCTGGAGCAGCTGGCCGCGGGCGAGGCCGTCGACGCCTGGGCCAAGGACAAGACCGCGCTGGTCATCGGCGCCGGTTCGATGTCCTCGCTGGCCGCGGCGACCCTCGCCAGGGCCGGCGTCCAGCAGATCGTGGTCGCCAACCGCACCCGTGCCCGCGCCGACCGCCTCGTACAGATCCTCACCGAGCCCGGCTCCACCGGCGTGGCCGCCCGGGTCGTCGAGATGGCCGCGGTGGCCGACGAGTTGACACGTGCCGACATCGTGGTGTCCTGCACCGGCTCCACCGGCCTGGTGCTCACCGGGGCCGTCATGGAGGAGGCGCGCCGCGGCAGCGCCGCCCCGCTCGCCCTGCTCGACCTCGCCATGCCCCGCGACATCGACGCCGCCGCGCACCGCGTCCCCGGCGTCCGGCTCGTCGACATCGAGTCGCTCGCCGAGGCGTCCGCCGACGCCCCCATGGCCGCCGACGTCGACCAGGTCCGCGCCCTCGTCTCCGACGAGGTGGCCGCCTTCGGCGCCGCCCAGCGCGCCGCGCACATCACCCCCACCGTCGTCGCCCTGCGCACCATGGCCGCCGACGTGGTGGCCAGCGAGGTGGCCCGCCTCGAGGGCCGGCTGCCCGGGCTCGACGAGAAGCAGCGCGCCGAGATCACCCAGACCGTGCGCCGCGTGGTGGACAAGCTCCTGCACGCGCCGACCGTGCGGGTGAAGCAGCTGGCCAGCGAGCCCGGCGGCGCCGGGTACGCGGACGCGCTGCGCACACTCTTCGACCTCGACCCGGAGACGGTGGCGTCCGTCAGCCGGGCCGACACGAACGACACCGACGTCAAGAACCGAGGGCGAGTATGACCGAGAGGGCACTGAGGCTCGGGACGCGGCGCAGCAAGCTCGCCATGTCCCAGTCCGGCCACGTCGCGGAGGCGGTGCGGCGACTCACCGGCCGGGACGTCGAACTGGTGGAGATCACCACCTACGGCGACGTCTCGCGCGAGCACCTCGCGCAGATCGGCGGCACCGGTGTGTTCGTCGCGGCCCTGCGCGAGGCGCTGGTCGCGGGCGACGTGGACTTCGCCGTCCACTCGCTCAAGGACCTGCCGACCGCCCAGCCCGACGAGCTGCTGCTCGCCGCGGTCCCGCCCCGCGAGGACCCGCGCGACGTGCTGGTCGCCCGCGACGGGCTGACCTTCGAGGCGCTGCCCGACGGCGCCCGCGTCGGCACCGGCTCGCCCCGCCGCATGGCCCAGCTGAACGCGTACGCGCGCAGCCACGGCCTGCGCGTCGAGACCGTGCCGATCCGCGGCAATGTCGACACGCGGATCGGATACGTACGCAAGGGAGAGCTGGACGCCGTGGTGCTTGCCGCGGCCGGGCTCAACCGGATCGGCCGGGCCGAGGAGATCACCGAGCACCTCTCGGTGGACACGGTCCTGCCCGCCCCCGGCCAGGGGGCCCTGGCGATCGAGTGCGCGGCGTCCAGCCCCGAACTCGCCGCCGCGCTCGCCGAGCTCGACGACCCGTACACCCGGGTCGCCGTGACCGCCGAGCGATCCCTGCTCGCCGCCCTGGAGGCCGGCTGCAGCGCACCCGTGGGGGCGCTGGCCGACCTGCTGGCCGACGGGCAGATTGTCAACGAAATGCGCCTGCGCGGCGTCGTCGGCACCACCGACGGCTCCGAGCTGGTGCAGCTGTCCACCACCGGTCCCGTACCCACGTCGCACGACGACGCCGTGGCGCTCGGGCGCGAACTCGCGTCCGAGATGCTCGCCAAGGGTGCGGCCGGTCTTATGGGGGAGCGAGCACTTTGAGCCCCACCACCTCTGCAACTTCGGCGCCCTGGAGCCACGGGCACGTCACCTTCCTGGGTGCGGGACCCGGCGACCCCGGGCTGCTGACCCTGCGCGCCGTGGAGGCGCTGGCGGCCGCGGACGTGCTGATCGCCGAGCCGGACGTCCTCGACGTCGTGCGCACGCATGCGCGCGCGGGCGTGAGCACGCCTGAACTGACGGTTGTTGACGACGCGTCAGCATCCGCGGTCCCGGTCCTCAGGGACGCCACCAATCTTGTCATGGAGGCCGCGCGGGGCGGCAGGCGGGTCGTCCGTGCGGTGACCGGGGACCCCGGACTCGACGGGAACTCCGGCTCGGAGATGCTCGCGTGCGCCGCCGAGGGCATCCCCTTCGAGGTCGTGCCCGGCGTCGCCGCGGCCGTCGGCGTGCCCGCCTACGCGGGGGTGCCGCTGCGCGACGCGCAGGGCACCGACGTGCGCTTCATCGACGCGCGCACCGCCGGGGAGCGCTGCTGGACGGAGGTGGGCGCGAGCGACGGGACCGTCGTGGTGTCCACCACCCTGGACGCCGTGGCCGCCGCCGCGGGCGAGCTGGTGTCGGCGGGCCGTAAGCCCGACACCCCGCTCACCGTGACCGTGGCCGGCACCACCACCCGCCAGCGCACCTGGACCGCCACGCTCGGCACCATCGCGCAGGTCTTCAAGCAGGGCAAGGTGCTGCCCTCGCCCGAGGGCCACCGGCCGGTCATAGCCGTGGTCGGTGAGCGCAGTGCCGCCGCCCAGCGCGACCAGCTGTCGTGGTTCGAGTCGAAGCCGCTCTTCGGGTGGCGGGTGCTGGTGCCGCGCACGAAGGAGCAGGCGGCCTCGCTCTCCGACCAGCTGCGCTCGTACGGCGCCGTGCCGCACGAGGTCCCGACGATCGCCGTCGAGCCGCCGCGCACGCCCCAGCAGATGGAGCGCGCGGTCAAGGGCCTGGTGACGGGGCGCTACGAGTGGATCGCCTTCACCTCGGTCAACGCGGTCAAGGCGGTGCGCGAGAAGTTCGAGGAGTACGGGCTCGACGCGCGGGCCTTCGCCGGGATCAAGGTCGCGGCGGTGGGCGAGCAGACCGCGAAGGCGCTGGTCGAGTTCGGCGTGAAGCCGGACCTGGTGCCCAGCGGCGAGCAGTCGGCCGCCGGCCTCCTGGAGGACTGGCCGCCCTACGACCCGGTCTTCGACCCGATCGACCGCGTCTTCCTGCCGCGCGCCGACATCGCCACCGAGACGCTGGTGGCGGGCCTGATCGAGCTGGGCTGGGAGGTCGACGACGTCACCGCCTACCGGACCGTGCGCGCGTCGCCGCCGCCGGCCGAGACCCGCGAGGCGATCAAGGGCGGCGGCTTCGACGCGGTCCTGTTCACCTCGTCCTCCACGGTCCGCAACCTCGTCGGGATCGCGGGCAAGCCGCACAACGTGACGGTCATCGCCTGCATCGGCCCGGCCACCGCGAAGACGGCGGAGGAGCACGGCCTGCGGGTCGACGTCCTCTCGCCCGAGCCGTCGGTGCACAAGCTGGCGGAGGCGCTGGCCGACTTCGGCACCCGGCGCCGCGAGGCGGCCCTGGAGGCGGGCGACCCGGTCACCCGCCCGAGCGAGCGCCGCCCCGGCGCGCGCAGGCGCCGCACCACCTGAGGCACCGTGAGGGCCCGCACCCCGACGGGGGTGCGGGCCCTCACCCATGTCCCGCGCGGGGCCCGCCGGTTGCCCACAGGCGGTCGGCAAGTGGGGGGTGGTGCGCGGCGTAGCGTGGGGGGCATGACTTCGTACGGATCGTTTCCCGGCGCCCGGCCCCGCCGGCTTCGTACCAACGCCACCATGCGCCGCATGGTCGCCGAGACGCGGCTGAGCCCCGCCGACCTGATCCTCCCCGCGTTCGTGCGCGAGGGTGCCGCCGGGCCCGTGCCGATCGCCGCCATGCCCGGCGTCGTGCAGCACTCGCGGGACACCCTGCGCAAGGCCGCCGTCGAGGCCGTCGAGGCCGGGGTCTCCGGGATCATGCTGTTCGGCGTCCCCGAGGACGCCAAGAAGGACGCCCAGGGCACCGCCGGGACCGACCCCGACGGCATCCTCCAGGTCGCGATCCGCGACGTGCGCGCGGAGGTCGGCGACGACCTGGTGATCATGTCGGACCTGTGTCTGGACGAGTACACCGACCACGGGCACTGCGGGGTCCTGGACGCCCACGGGCGCGTGGACAACGACGCCACCCTGGAGCGGTACGCGGAGATGGCCCAGGTCCAGGCCGACGCGGGCGTCCACGTGGTGGGCCCCAGCGGCATGATGGACGGCCAGGTCGGCGTCATCCGCGACGCCCTGGACCAGACCGGCCACGAGGACGTCTCCGTCCTGGCCTACACCGCGAAGTACTCCTCGGCCTTCTACGGGCCCTTCCGGGAGGCCGTCGCCTCCTCGCTGAGCGGCGACCGCAAGACGTACCAGCAGGACCCCGGCAACGTCCGCGAGTCGCTGCGGGAGCTGGCGCTGGACCTGGAGGAGGGCGCCGACATGGTCATGGTCAAGCCCGCGGGTCCCTACCTCGACGTGCTGGCCAAGGTCGCCGACGCGGTGGACGTGCCGGTCGCGGCGTACCAGATCAGCGGGGAGTACTCGATGGTCGAGGCCGCCGCCGAGAAGGGCTGGATCGACCGGGACAAGGCGATCATCGAGACTCTCACCGGCATCCGCCGGGCCGGGGCGCGCATGGTCCTCACCTACTGGGCGACCGAGGCCGCCCTCATGCTGCGCCCGTAGGCTCCGCAGGGCCGGTCCGCGCGTTCCGTCCTAGTCGAGGGCCGCGTCCATGGACGTCTGCCAGTACGAGACCGTCACCGACGGGTCCACGTACACCCCGGCGGCCGGCAGGGCGGGCCGGGCCGCCGGGCCTTCCGAGCCCTTGTCGTCGCGCCCGGTGAACCACACCTCCAGGGACGTGGCCGTGTAGCCCTTCCCGGCGCCGCCGTCGGCCCGGGAGGTCCGTACGCCCGCGTACGCCGACTCGCCCGGCTCCAGGGTCACCACCGCCTGCGGCACCGAGTCGCGGTCGACCCGCGCGGCGGCCTGGGCGTCGCCGAAGCGCAGCGCCGGGGCGTAGTACGCGTAGCAGGGGCGCGAGCCGGTGTTGGTCGCGGTGACGAGCAGGTGATCGAGCGGGCGTGCCACCACGGTGGCGCGCACTTTGACGTTGGCGCCGGTGCAGGTGACCGGGGTGGTGTCGGGCTTGGGCCTGGGCTTCGACACCGGCTTCGGCGCCTCGCGCCTCGGCGCGGGCTTCTCCGGCCGGGGCGTCGAGGGGGCCTGTGGGGCCTGGTCCGTACTGCCGTCGCTGCCGGGGGCGTTGTCGGCGGCGCCCTGGGCGGACGGTGCGGCGGCGGGCTTGTCGGCGGCCGGGGCCGCCGCGTCGTTTCCCTGGCACGCGGTGAGCGCGAGGGCGGCCAGCAGGGTGGAGGCGGCGGCGAGGGCGTGCTTCCTGGCGGTGCGCATGGCGGTGAGGTCTCCCCGTGGGTGGTGCGGATCGTGGTGGGAGTGGGGCGGTGGGCCGGTCCGGCGGTGTGCGTCCGGTGACCGGTGCGTGAGGTCTTCGTGGTGGCGCGGCCGGGCGCTTCAGTGCCGGTGCAGCAGGGCGATGACGATCGCGGTGCAGATGACGAGCACGGTCAGCGCCATCGCGTCGACGGGGCTTGTTCGCATGTCCCCAGCCTGTGGGGCGCCGTCAGGGGCCCGCAATCGGCACGGGACAATGGGGGAAGCTGGAACGGTCGCGCACACGGTGACCTGCGGCGAAGACCACCGCCTGGAACGCGTTCCCGGGACGGTACGAGTGAGGGGGACGGCGGCGTGACGACTGCTGCGGGCGGTTTCGCCGAGCGGGTGCGGGAGCTCAAGGAGCGCTCGGGGCTCAGTTACGGGGCCCTGGCCAAGAAGCTCCACATGAGTACGTCGACCCTGCACCGCTACTGCAACGGCGACGCGGTCCCCACCGAGTTCGCCCCCGTGGAGCGGCTCGCCCGGGCGTGCGGGGCGACCCGCGACGAGATGGTGGCCCTGCACCGCAGCTGGATCCTGGCGGACGAGGCCCGGCGGGGGAGGGGGAGCGCGGCGGAGGCGGCCCCGACGCCCGCACCGGCCCCGGCGGCCCCCGGTCCCGCGCCGGAGGCCGTGACGGCCGCGCAGGCCCCGGGGCCCGCTGCGGAGCCCGAGCCCGCTTCGGCGACCGAGCCCGAGCCCGCTCCCGGGAGCGCTTCCGGCGCGGACCCGGACGCCACCGTCGTCGTCACCGACCGCCCCGCCGCCCCGCCCTCCGGCTCCTCCGGCTCCTCCGGGCGCTTCCCGCGCAAGCGTGCCGTGCTGGTCGCGGCGGCCTCCGCCGTCGTGGTGCTGGCCGTCACCGCGACCGCCGCCGTCGTCACCCAGCGGGACGAGGACCCCGACCCCGGCCGCCGCCCCGTCGCCGGGGCCAGCGCCCCGACCGGCACCGCCGCCCCCCGTGACCTGCCGGCGCGGAAGTCCCCCTCGCCGTCGGCCTCCGCGTCCTCCTCGGCCCCCGCGCCCAGCGGTCCGCCCTCGCCGTCGGACGACGCGCGGGGCCGGGACTCCGGGCCGGAGTACACGGGCACCCCGGTGGCCGTCGGCATCAGCGCGTACAACTGGGAACTGCCCTGCGGCGAGAACTACCTGATGGACCGCAAGCCCGACGAGGTCGTGCCGCCGCCCGCGCCGCAGGACGCCCACCGCTGGGCCGGCACCCTGGGCGCCGTCCAGGGCGGCAGCATGTACCTCCAGCTGACCGCCACCGGCAAGCTCGACCGGGCCGCGGTACTCAACGGCCTGCACGTGCGGATGGTGGGCCGCTCCCAGCCGCTGGACTGGGACGTCTACACGCTGGACAACGGCTGCGGCGGCGGCATCACCCCGCAGACCTTCGACGTCGACCTCGACGCGGGGCGGCCGGTGGCCAGGGCGGTCGCGGGCACCGACGGCGAACTCAAGGTGCCCGCCAAGGACTTCCCGTACAAGGTGTCCGCCAGTGACCCGCAGGTCTTCAACCTGGACCTGCACACCAAGGGTCACGACGTCAGCTGGTACCTGGAGCTGGACTGGAGCCTGGGCGACCGCCACGGCACGCTGCGGATCGACGACGACGGCAAGCCGTTCCGCCTCAGCGCCATCGCGGGCCACGACCAGTACCAGTACCTGCCCGACAAGGGCGAGTGGACGGCCTGGGGCAAGGCCTCCTGAGGTCCGGCACCACGGCATGACGGCGCGGGGCGCCACCGGGATCCCGGTGGCTCCCCGCCCCCTCGCGGGGGTGGGGCGGGGGTGGGTCAACGCCCTGGTGGGGCCGCCCCCGGGGTTTGGGGGGGGGGGGCGCCACCGGGATCCCGGTGGCGCCCCGCGCCGTTCGTCACGCGTGCGTGCTCAGAGGCGCTCGGGCGTGCGGATGCCCAGCAGGGCCATGCCCTGGCGCAGCGTGCGCGCCGTCAGGTCCACCAGGAACAGCCGGTTCTCCACCTGCTCCGGGGTGTCCGCCTTCAGCACCGGGCACTGGTCGTAGAACTTCGTCAGGTGCGTCGCCAGCTCGTAGAGGTACGCGGCCAGCTTGTGCGGCGCGTAGTCCGCGGTGGCCTCCGCGAGCTGCTCGCCGAACGAGTCCAGGTGCAGGCCCAGCGCGCGCTCGGCCGGGTCGAGGGCCAGCTCCGGGTGGGCCGCGGGCTTCGCCTTGCCCGCCTTGCGCAGGATCGACTGGATGCGCGCGTACGCGTACTGCAGGTAGACCGAGGTGTCGCCGCTGAGCGAGACCATCTGGTCCAGGTCGAACTTGTAGTCGCGGTTGGCCGAGGTCGACAGGTCCGCGTACTTCACGGCGCCGATGCCCACGTACCGTCCGTTCTCCACGATCTCCTGCTCGCTCAGGCCCACCTTCTCGGCCTTCTCGCGCACCACGGCCGTGGCCCGCTCGGCGGCCTCGTCCAGCAGGTCCTCCAGGCGCACCGTCTCGCCCTCACGGGTCTTGAACGGCTTGCCGTCCGCGCCGAGCACCGTGCCGTAGCCCATGTTGTGCGCGGTGACCTCGTCGGTCAGCCAGCCGGCCCGGCGGGCCGCCTCGAAGACCATCCTGAAGTGCAGCGACTGGCGCACGTCCACCACGTACAGCAGGGACGTGGCGTGCAGGCCGAACACCCGGTCGCGGATCGCGGACAGGTCGGAGGCCGCGTAGCCGAAGCCGCCGTCCTTCTTCTGCACGATCAGCGGCACCGGCTGGTCGTCCTTGCCGCGGATCTCGTCGAAGAACACCACCAGGGCGCCCTCGGAGCGCACCGCGACGCCCGACTCCTCCAGGAGCCGCGCCGTCTCGGCCATCATGTCGTTGTACGCGGACTCGCCGACGATCTCCTCGTCGCGGATCTCCATGTCGAGCTTCTCGAAGACCGAGTAGAAGTACACCTTCGACTCGTCCACGAACCGCTGCCACAGCGCGAGGGTCCGCTCGTCGCCCGACTGCAGGTCCACCACCCGCTTGCGGGCGCGCTCCTTGAAGTCGTCGTCCGCGTCGAACACCGCGCGCGAGGCCTTGTAGACCCGGTTCAGGTTCGACATCGCCCGGGCGCCGTCGGCGTCGGGGGCGTCGGCGTCCAGCTCCTCGGGGTTCTCGATCAGGTACTGGATGAGCATGCCGAACTGGGTGCCCCAGTCGCCGATGTGGTGGCGGCCGATCGTCTTCTCGCCGGTGAAGTCGAGCATCCCGCGCAGGGCGTCGCCGATCACCGCGGAGCGCAGGTGGCCGACGTGCATCTCCTTCGCCACGTTCGGCTGGGCGTAGTCGATGACCGTGACGCCCGGCTTCTCCTTCAGCGGCACGCCGAGCCGGTCGTCGGCCCAGCGGGCGGCCAGCGTCTCGGTGATCGCCCGGTCGGCGACCGTGATGTTCAGGAAGCCGGGGCCCGAGACCTCGACCTCCTTCAGCGTGCCGCTCTCCCCGAGCGCCCCGACGACCTGGGTCGCCAGCTCGCGCGGGTTGCCCTTCAGCTTCTTGGCCAGCGCCAGGATGCCGTTGGCCTGGAAGTCGGCCCGGTCGCTTCGTCGCAGCAGGGGGTCCGCGGCGCCGGCGTCCGGCAGGGCTGCCGCGAGGGCGTCCGCGAGGTGCTGCTGAACGGTCGAAGCGAGGGAAGGGACCGAGGCCATGAGCTTCCGTTCTGGTCGAGTCTGGTCGGGCTGGGCCGCCGCGCCGGGTCCGGTGTCCCGGCGCTGACGTCCCTGAATCAGGTAGTCAAGTGTCCCACGGGCGGGCAACCTGTTTCCCTCGCCTGTGGACGAGCCGGTGCCGCCCTGTGGACAACCCCGGAGCGGGTTCTTCCGTCTGGGAGGATGGCTACACACAGCTTCGAGAATCCCGAGCAACCAAGGACGTGCCGATCGTGGCTCAGAGCAGCACCGAGACCGACTGGGTCTCCCGTTTCGCGGACGAGGTCATCGCCGAGTCGGAGCGACGTGCGCCTGGGAAACCGGTCGTGGTCGCGTCCGGCCTCTCCCCGTCGGGCCCCATCCACCTGGGCAACCTGCGCGAGGTCATGACCCCGCACCTGGTCGCGGACGAGATCCGCCGCCGGGGCGTCGAGGTGCGCCACCTGATCTCCTGGGACGACTACGACCGCTACCGCAAGGTGCCCAACGGCGTCGAGGGCGTGGACGGGTCCTGGGCGGAGCACATCGGCAAGCCGCTGACCTCGGTGCCCGCCCCGGCGGGCTCGGAGCACGCCAACTGGGCCGAGCACTTCAAGGCCGCCATGGTGGCCGCCCTGGCCGAGCTGGGCGTGGAGTTCGACGGCATCAGCCAGACCGCGCAGTACACCTCCGGCGTCTACCGCGAGCAGGTCCTGCACGCGATGCGGCACCGGGGCGACATCGACGCGATCCTGGCCCAGTACCGCACCAAGCCCAAGCAGCAGAAGAAGTCCCAGAAGCCGGTCGACGAGGCCGAGCTGGAGGCTGCCGAGGGCTCCGGCGCCGCCTCCGAGGACGACGGCGCGACCTCCGCCGGCTACTTCCCGTACAAGCCCTACTGCGGCGGCTGCGGCAAGGACGTCACCACCGTCACGGCCTACGACGACGACAGCACCGAGCTGACCTACGTCTGCGCGGAGTGCTCCTTCACCGAGACCGTGAAGCTCAGCGAGTTCAACCGCGGCAAGCTGGTGTGGAAGGTCGACTGGCCCATGCGCTGGGCGTACGAGGGCGTGGTCTTCGAGCCCTCCGGCGTGGACCACTCCTCGCCCGGCTCCTCCTTCCAGGTCGGCGGCCAGATCGTCGGCATCTTCGGCGGCGAGCAGCCCATCGGGCCGATGTACGCGTTCGTCGGCATCTCCGGCATGGCCAAGATGTCCTCCTCCAAGGGCGGCGTGCCCACCCCCGGCGACGCCCTGAAGATCATGGAGCCGCAGCTGCTGCGCTGGCTCTACGCCCGCCGCAGGCCCAACCAGTCCTTCAAGATCGCCTTCGACCAGGAGATCCAGCGGCTGTACGACGAGTGGGACAAGCTGGAGGCCAAGGTCGCCGACGGCACGGTGCTGCCCGCCGACGCCGCCGCCCACGCGCGCGCCGCCCGCACCGCGGCCGGCGAGCTGCCGCGCACCGCCCGCCCGCTGCCGTACCGCACGCTGGCCTCCGTCGCCGACATCACCGCCGGCGCCGAGGACCAGACCCTGCGCATCCTCACCGAGCTCGACCCGGCCCACCCGGTCGCCGGCCTCGACGAGGTGCGCCCGCGCCTGGACCGCGCGGAGAACTGGATCACCACCCAGGTCCCGGCCGACGCCCGCACCATCGTGCGCACCGAGCCCGACGCCGAGCTGCTCGGCGGCCTCGACGACAGCGGACGCGAGTCGCTGCGGCTGCTCCTGGAGGGCCTGGACAGCCACTGGTCGCTCGACGGGCTCACCACGCTGGTCTACGGCGTCCCCAAGGTGATGGCCGGCCTCGACCCCGAGGCCAAGCCCACCCCGGAGCTCAAGGTCGCCCAGCGCGAGTTCTTCGCCCTGCTCTACCGGCTCCTGGTGACCCGCGAGACCGGCCCGCGCCTGCCCACCCTGCTGCTCGCGGTCGGTGCCGACCGGGTGCGCAAGCTGCTCGGCGCGTAACCGAGGACGTACGCGCGCGAGGCGTGCGCGGAAGGGCCCGCACCCCACCGGGGCGCGGGCCCTTCCGCGTACTGACGCGTACCACCGCGCCCACCGGACGCGACGGGCGGCGGCGCCTTTCGTCCGCACCCCGCTCCACCCGCCGGGCCGCGGGCGCTCCACCCGGACTGCACCCTTCGGCGTACCCGCGCTTCCCCCGCGCGCACGACGAAAGCCGCAGGTCCGCGCGAGAGCGTGGAGCCATGGACAAGGCCACCTACGAAATCGTCAGCGCCGTCGGCTGGATCAGCGCCGTCCAGGGCGGACTCGGCACCGCCGGACGCCTCTGGGGCGAACAGCCCTGGGGGCTGCTGCACAAGTGGTGGGACATCCCCACCCCCGGGTACGTCGTGCTCCTCGCCGTCGGCCTCGCGATCGCGCTGACCGCCGAGGCCGGGCGCAAGCGCGGGGCCAAGGCGGCCCCGGGGGCCCCAGGGGCCTGACCGGCCGTCAGGCGATGTGCTCGGCCGCCATGTCGGCGTTGTAGCGCTGCTGGAACTCCGGCGTCAGCTTGCGCAGCATCGAGGCGCTGCGCGGGTGCTGGAAGCCGTAGTTGTCGGCCAGGAGTATGTCGAGCTGCTCCGGGCTCGGGAAGGCGCCCTGCTCCTTCACGAAGGTGCCGAACACGTCGTACGCCAGCTTGGCGAACTCCGCCTCCGAGGGCTCGTACTCCTCCTCGGGCAGCGGCTCTTGGGCGGGCGCCCCGGCCTGCGCCGGGACCTGCGCCGGCATCGGTGCGGGGACCTGCCCCGGCCTCTGCGCCGGGACCTGCTCCTGGACCTGCTGCGCCACCGGCTCGGGCCGCGGCTGCTGCTCGGGCCCGGGGCCCGCGGGCACCCGCACCGGCGTCGGTTCGAGACCCTCCACGTACGTCGGGTCGTACGCGCCCTCGTACGCCTGCTGCGGCAGCTGCTGCGCCGCGAACCAGGGGCTGCCGTGCTGCGCCGCCCCCTGCTCCTGGGGCAGCGGCGCCCCCGCCGCCTGGTGCTCCGGCTCCACCGGCGGCTCGGCCCCCGGCCGCTCCACCGGTGCCGGCGCCTGCTCCAGCTCGGGCCGCTCGGGCCGCGGCGCCGGGGGCAGCAGCACCGGGTCGACGCCCGCCGCCGCGAGCCCCGCCGGGGCGGTCTCGGCCAGCGGCACCCCGTACCGCGCCAGGCGCAGCGGCATCAGCGCCTCCACCGGGGCCTTGCGGCGCCAGCCGCGCCCGTAGCGGGCCTGGAGGCGGGCCTGGTAGATCAGCCGCTCCTGCTCCAGCTTGATCACCTGCTCGTACGAGCGCAGCTCCCACAGCTTCATCCGCCGCCACAGCCGGAAGGTCGGCACCGGCGACAGCAGCCAGCGGGTCAGCCGCACCCCCTCCATGTGCTTGTCGGCGGTGATGTCGGCGATCCGGCCCACCGCGTGCCGGGCGGCCTCCACGGACACCACGAAGAGCACCGGGATCACCGCGTGCATCCCCACGCCCAGCGGGTCCGGCCAGGCCGCCGCGCCGTTGAACGCGATCGTCGCCGCCGTCAGCAGCCACGCCGTCTGCCGCAGCAGCGGGAACGGGATGCGGATCCAGGTCAGCAACAGGTCCAGGGCGAGCAGCACGCAGATGCCCGCGTCGATCCCGATCGGGAAGACCAGCGAGAAGTCGCCGAACCCCTTCTGCTCCGCGAGCTCGCGCACCGCCGCGTACGAGCCCGCGAAACCGATCCCGGCGATGACGACCGCACCGGCCACCACCACGCCGATGAGTATCCGGTGCGTACGTGTCAACTGCATCGCGGCCACCCGCGATCCCCTCCCGTCGTCGGCATACTGCGGGGCACAGCCTGGCACACGCGTGCGGAGCCCGGCCCCCTGGGGAGGTCCGGGCTCCGCAAAACGCCTGCGCCGCCGTCCACTTGCGGGGCGCGCGACGGGTCACGCGACGGGTCGGCCGTCAGCCGTGACGACCGGTCACTTGTTGGCCGCGACGACCGCGGCGACGGCCTCCTTCGCGGCCTTCTGCGCGTCCGCGAGCACGTCGGAGCCCTTCGGGCTGTCCGCGCCCGCGTAGCCGGCGCCGTTGTACGACAGCGTCACCACCGCGTTCTCCGTACGCGTCACCACCGTCGCGTACCGGAACGAGGCGCCCCGCTCCAGGTCGTACGTCACCACGCTGGCCTGGCTGCCCAGGCCCGCCACCGGCGCCGTCTTCACGTTCTTCGCGCCCTGCGTCGCCTGGGCCTTCGACAGCTCCTTGGCGAAGTTCTGCTGCGCGCGCTTCTCGCCGGAGCCCAGCGCCGCGTCCGAGTCGTAGCGCAGCAGCGACACGTCGAGCCAGCGGTACTGCGAACCGTCCACGCCCTTGTCCACCAGACCGTTCCACCGGCAGCTCGCCCGGCTCATCAGGTCCTTCGACGTCCCGGGCGTCCCCGACTTCGACGCCGCCTTCGGCACCAGCTCGTCCACCGTCTTCGCCGCCACGACCTTGCAGGCCACCGGGAGCTTGGTGTACTTCGCCGGGGCCACGGCGGGCGCCGACTCCTTCTTCGCCGAGCCATCCGACGACGACGCCGACGCGGCACCGTCCTTCGTGCCCTTCGCGTCCTTGTCCGAGTCCGACGAGCAGCCGGCGGCCACGAGCACCACCGGGACGGCTGCGCAGGCGAGTATGCGGGAGAGTCGGGCAGATCGGCGCATGGTTCCTTCAGTCGCTCGGCGTACGGGTCCACCGTCCGGCAGAACGGACAGCCCGGCCACGTTAGCCCGACAGCGGACGTGGCCGGGGTCACTGCGGGCGATCCGCCCCCGGCCGCGGAGCCCGCCCGGACGCCGCTACTCGTTGAAGCGCTCGGCCAGCTTCCGGGCCAGTCCCCGCGCCTTGTCCTGCAGTTCCCTGCTGTCCGGCGCCTCCGCGGAGCGCCCCGGCTGCTCCGCGTACCGCACCGTCACGATCACGTTGGATGTGCGGAACACCACGCTCACGGTCCGCCCCTGGGCCGCCGACCCGGCCTTCCCCGCGACGTCGTCGAGGAACGCCGCGTCCCCCAGGCCCTCCAGCGCCCGCGGCCGCAGGTCCTCCTGGTCCGCGCCCTCCGAGGCGGAGCCCGAGGGCGTCCCTGACGGTGCGGAGGAGGACGGCGACGGCGTGCCCGACGGGCTGCCCGCGGGCGCCGAGGGCCCGGGCGAACCCAGCGGCTGCTTCCCGCCCGTCGCGGGCGGGGCGGACGCCGTCCCCAGCGACGACGACGCCTGCTTGCGCGCGAACACCTCCTGCGCCCGGGTGTCGTCGCTCACCGACGCGTCGTACGACACCACCCGTTCGATGTCCACCGACAGCTGGTGCGTCGCGTCCGGCGACTCCGCCTGCCACGAGCAGCCCACCCGGCGGTCGTTGTCGTACGTCAGCGCGGCCGTGCCCCGCAGCACCCGCTCCTGCTGGGCCTGCGGCAGCTCCGCGGCGCCCGGCAGCAGGTCCTTCAGCGTCGCGCTGGACACCGCGCCGCACGGCTCGAACAGGTTCCGGTACCTGCCCGGCGCGGCGGCCGACTGGGCCTCCCCGTTCGGCTTGGTGTCCCCCGGGGCGCCGTCGTCGGCGCCGCCCGTGGAGCAGCCCGTGACGAGCGCGGCCAGGAGCACCGCCACGCCGGGGACGCGACCGGAAACGTACGTCTTCCGCTGCACGCGTCGGACTCCTCTCACGCTGCTCTCGCCCCTGTTCCGGCGCGGGCCGCGCCGAAAACGGGTTGCCGCCCCTCGCGCGGCGGTGGACACAATGTCTATCGCACGCACGGCCGTCGCTGCCGGGCCGCCGTCCATTCGCGGCCAGGGCACCGGCTCTGCGATCACGGACTTTTCGGGGGATAGAGGAAATTATGTCGTACGTAGAGGTACCGGGCGCCAAGGTCCCGATCCGGATGTGGGCCGACCCCTCGACGGTCGAGGGGTCCGCGATGCAGCAGCTGCACAACGTCGCGACCCTTCCGTGGATCAAGGGCCTGGCCGTGATGCCGGACGTCCACTACGGCAAGGGCGCCACGGTCGGCTCGGTGATCGCGATGAGCGGCGCCGTCTGCCCGGCGGCGGTCGGCGTGGACATCGGCTGCGGCATGTCCGCCGTGAAGACGTCCCTGACGGCCAATGACCTCCCGGGCGACCTCTCCCGGCTGCGCACCAAGATCGAGCAGGCCATCCCGGTGGGCCGCGGCATGCACGACGAGGCGGTGGACCCGGGCAGGCTGCACGGGTTCGGGACGTCGGGGTGGGCCGACTTCTGGGGGCGGTTCGACGGGATCGCGGACGCGGTCAAGTTCCGTCAGGAGCGGGCCGCGAAGCAGATGGGGACGCTCGGGTCCGGAAACCACTTCTGTGAACTGTGCATCGATTCAGAGGGAAATGTCTGGCTGATGCTGCACTCCGGCTCCCGGAACATCGGCAAGGAGCTGGCCGAGCACCACATCGGCGTGGCGCAGAAGCTGCCGCACAACCAGGGTCTCGTGGACCGGGACCTGGCGGTGTTCGTGGCGGACACCCCGCAGATGGCGGCGTACCGCAACGACCTCTTCTGGGCGCAGGAGTACGCGAAGAACAACCGCGCGATCATGATGGCGCTCTTCAAGGACGTCGTGCGCAAGGAGTTCAAGAAGGCGCGGGTGACCTTCGAGCAGGAGATCTCCTGCCACCACAACTACGTGGCGGAGGAGCGGTACGACGGCCTGGACCTGCTGGTCACCCGCAAGGGCGCGATCCGGGCCGGGTCCGGGGAGTACGGGATCATCCCGGGCTCGATGGGCACCGGTTCGTACATCGTGAAGGGCCTCGGCAACGACGCGTCCTTCAACTCGGCCTCGCACGGCGCGGGCCGCCGGATGAGCCGGTCGGCGGCGAAGCGCAGGTTCACCACGCGGGACCTGGCGGAGCAGACGCAGGGCGTGGAGTGCCGCAAGGACTCCGGGGTGGTGGACGAGATCCCGGGGGCGTACAAGCCGATCGAGAAGGTCATCGACCAGCAGCGCGACCTGGTCCAGGTGGTCGCGAAGCTGAAGCAGGTCATCTGCGTGAAGGGCTGACCCGCACGCGGACGGGGGAGAGCGGGGGCGGCGCCGGTACGGGGGTACGGCGCCGCCCCTTCCGCTCGGGCCCGTCCGGGCCTACGGCTCCCGGTGGATCTTGGTGTTGGAGGCCTGGGCGCGGGGGCGGACGACCAGGAGGTCGATGTTGACGTGCGGGGGGCGGGTGACGGCCCAGGTGATGGTGTCGGCGACGTCGTCCGCGGTGAGGGGCTCGGCCACGCCCGCGTAGACCTTGGCGGCCTTGTCGGCGTCGCCGCGGAAGCGGGTGGTGGCGAACTCCTCGGTCCTGACCATGCCGGGGGCGACCTCGATCACCCGGACCGGGGTGCCGACGATCTCCAGGCGGAGGGTCTCGGCCAGGACGCGGGCGCCGTTCTTGGCGGCGACGTAGCCCGCGCCGCCCTCGTAGGTGGCGTGGCCCGCGGTGGAGGACAGGACCACGACCGTGCCGTCGCCGGAGGCGGTGAGGGCGGGGAGCAGGGCCTGGGTGACGTGGAGCGTGCCGATGACGTTCGTCTCGTACATCCGGCGCCAGTCGTCGGGGTCGCCGGTGGCCACCGGGTCGGCGCCCAGCGCGCCGCCGGCGTTGTTGACCAGGACGGCGAGGCTGCGGAAGGCCGTGGCGAACTCGTCGACGGCGGCGCGGTCGGTGACGTCCAGGGCGTACGCGGTGGCCTGGTGGCCGGCCTCGGTGATCTCGGCGGCCAGTGCCTCGATGCGGTCCGTGCGGCGGGCGGTGAGCACCACGCGGTACCCGGCGGCGGCCAGCTGCCGGGCGGTGGCGGCGCCGATGCCGCTGCTCGCTCCGGTGACGACGGCGATGGGGGTCCCGGCGGCAGTCATGACGTGCTCCTCGCGGTGGGTCGGTGTGCCGCCAGGATAGGCAGGCGGCGTGGTCAGCGGCCGCGGGGGGCGTACATGATGACGGCCGTCCCGGCCAGGCAGACCAGGGCGCCCACCACGTCCCAGCGGTCGGGGCGGTAGCCGTCGGCGACCCTGGCCCAGAGGAGGGAGCCGGCGACGAAGACCCCGCCGTAGGCGGCGAGGACGCGGCCGAACGCGGCGTCGGGCTGCAGGGTGGCGACGAAGCCGTAGGCGCCGAGGGCGATGACCCCGGCGCCGATCCAGATCCACCCCTTGTGCTCGCGCACGCCCTGCCAGACGAGCCAGGCGCCGCCGATCTCGAAGAGGGCGGCGGCGACGAAGAGGGCGGCGGAACGGGCGATCAGCATGGGCTCAGGGTGTCATGACGGTCGATCATGAACACATTTGGGTGGAAATGGGTATGTACGCGACATGGTGGCGATGCGCAAGGCGCTGTTGGTGTCCGTCGCGGCGGCGACGGTGATGGGTGCGGGCGGGGCGGCCCGGGCGGCCGGTCCCGAGGCGGACGTGGCGCACCACGGACACGTGACGCTGTGGGACGGACGGATCGGAGTGTGGCTGGCGAGCGGCAACCACGGCCCCTCGACGGTCCCGAACACCACGGTCCGGCTCGCCTTCTCGGTGCCGCTGGCGGCGGCGCAGGCGCTGCCGCGGGGCTGCGCGTGGAGCGGCGCGGGAGCCGTGGTGTGCCGGACGGGCCCGCTGCGGGCGGACGGCGCGGCGCACGAGATCGCGCTCGACCTGAAGGCGGCGGGGCTGCCGCAGGAGGTGACGGTGCGGATCTCCACGCAGTGGAACGGCGGGGCGGTCGACGGGAACCCGGACAACAACGAGCACCAGGTCCTGGTGCCCGCCACGGGCGACGCGTACGTGTTCTGAGGCCCGCGGCCATCACCCCCCGGCCGCCGGGACCGGCCGGCGCGTCCTCAGACCGCGTCGGGCCCCACGATGTGGCGCAGGTAGGCGCGGGGGTCGGCCAGGTAGCGGCGCCAGTGGTCGACCAGGGCCAGGTCGCCCCAGGCGGTGCGGCGCATCCCGTGCTCGCCGACCTCCACGACGTCGGCACCGGGCAGTGCGGTGAGCAGCGGCGAGTGGGTGGCGCAGACGACCTGGCCGCCCCGGGCCACCAGCCGGTCGAGGTGGCCGATCAGTTCGAGGCAGGACGTGAAGGACAGGGCGGCTTCCGGCTCGTCCATCACGTAGAGGCCGGGCACCAGGAACTTCCCGCGGAACGCCGCGAGGAACCCCTCGCCGTGGCTGAGCTCGTCGGGCCCGAGGCCCTCCCGGTCCAGGGCGTCCAGCGCGGTCTCGGCCCGCAGGAAGAAGCCCTTGCGCGCGGCCCGGCTGCCCAGCATCCGGCGCCCGCCGGGCGCGGCGTCGAAGCGGACCCGCTCGCCCAGGACGGACTTGCCCCGCTGGGTGGCGTACCGCCAGTCGTGCGAGCCGCCCCAGGAGTCCAGGCCGAAGCCCTCGGCGAGGGCCTCCACCAGGGTGGACTTGCCCGAGCCGTTCTCCCCGACCAGGAAGGTCACCGGGGCGGTGAAGCGCAGCCCCTCCGCGAGGAGCTGGCGCACGCAGGGCACGGACCAGGGCCACTCGGCCTCGTCGTGGGAGGCGATGTGGGCGTACGCGCGTTCGACGATCACGCCCCCATTGTCGGCAACCCCCGCCCCTCCGGCGAACCGTCCGCCTCAGTCCCGGGCCCACGCCGCGTACCCGTCGGGGCGGACCAGGAGGGCCGTGCGCCGCGGGCCCGTCCAGGTCGCGCGCACCGCCCGGGCCGCCGTGGCCGGGGCGTCCGAGGTGTCCGCGCCCTCCGGGGCGACCAGCACGAACCGGCCCTCGCGCAGCAGCTCGTACAGCCGCCCCTCGGCGAGCCGCAGGTCCGGCACGCGCCGCCCGGTCAGCCGGTGGGCGCCGCGCCCGGCCCCGTAACGGATGCCGATCCCGCTGATCTGCCCCATCGCCCGCCCCGACAGCGGGCCCAGCGCACCGGCCAGGCGCGCCGCGGCGTCCCGGGCGGCGAGCCGCAGCGGGGTGTGCGCCATGGCGAGGCGGACCAGCGCGCCGCTGCTGCGCAGCACGGCGGCCCCGACCGGGTGGCGCTCGGCGTGGTAGCTGTCGAGCAGCGCCTCGGGGTCCCCGGCCCGGCCGCCCAGCACCTCGGCGAGCTTCCAGGAGAGGTTGGCGGCGTCCTGCAGGCCGGTGTTCATGCCCTGGCCGCCCGCGGGGGAGTGGACGTGCGCGGCGTCCCCGGCGAGGAAGACGCGGCCGGTGCGGTAGGCGGGGACCTGGCGCTCGTCGCTGTGGAAGCGGGAGATCCAGCGGGCCTCGCCCATCCCGAAGTCCGTGCCGAACGCGCGCCGGCAGATCTCGCGCAGCTCGTCGATGCCGACCGGGGCGGTGTCGGGGGCCTCGTGCTCCGGGTTCCAGCCGATGACCCGGTACCAGCCGTCGCCGAACGGGACGACGAACGCGAAGGCCTTCCCGTTGCCGTTGACCGTCAGGAGCGTGTCCGGCCGGTCGGTGAGGCGGACGTCGGCCAGGACCAGGGAGCGGATCACCGACTCGCCGGGGAACGGCAGCCCGAGGGCCTCGCGGACCGTGCTGCGCACCCCGTCGGTGCCGACCAGGTACCGGGCGCGCAGCGCCGCGGGCCGCCCGTCGGGGCCGCGCACCTGGGCGGTCACCGACTCGTGGTCCTGGGCCAGGGCGAGCAGCTCCGTCCCGTACCGGAAGTCCGCGCCCGCGGAGGCGGCCCGCCGCTCCAGCACCGCCTCCACCTGGTACTGCGGGGTGATCAGGACGAACGGGAAGCGGGAGCGCAGCCGGCCGAGGTCCAGGGCGAGCCGCCCGAACAGGCGCAGCCGGGACAGCGGGGTGCCGGTCTTGACCAGCTCGTCGGCGAGGCCGCGGGCGTCGAACTGCTCCAGCGTCCGGGCGTGCACGGCGAACGCGCGGGTCGTGTTGGTGCCCGTGCCCGGGCGGCGCTCGACGAGCGCGACGCGCAGGCCGCGGTCGGCGAGGTCGCCCGCGAGCAGCAGGCCGGTCGGGCCCGCGCCCACCACGAGGACGTCCAGGAGCCCGGGGTCCGAGCCGGTGCCGGTGCTTGTGCTGGTGCCGCTGTTGGTGCTGGTGCGGTCGTGCGTCGGTCCGTTCACGGCTGCCTCCCCGACTGCCGACGGTCGTCGCTCAACGCTACGTCTCCGCCGTCCCCGGCGCGTACGTCTCCGCCGTCTCCGCCGTCTCCGCGCGTGCGTCCGCGCCGTGCCGGTCACGTCTGCGCCGTACACTCTCTGCATGTCGCAGAAGAAGTCACCGGGGTCCGGGCGCGAGCGGCTGATGGACGAGCTGACCACGCAGTCCCGCCGCTACATGGCCTCCTACGCCCTGTTCAACCAGGCCGTCGCCGACCACCTGCGGCTGCACCCCACCGACCTGCAGTGCCTCAACCTGCTGTCCCTGGAGGAGGGGCCCGTCACCACCGGGCGCATCGCCGAGATGACCGGCCTCACCACCGGCTCGGCCACCCGGCTGGTGGACCGCCTGGAGCGCACGGGCTGGGTCACGCGCGAGCGCGACAGCGAGGACCGGCGGCGCGTCTTCGTACGGACCGTCCCGGAGAAGGCGGCCGAGCTGGGCGCCTTCTGGGGGCGGCTGAACCAGGCCTGGAGCACCATGTTCGACGTCTACGACGACGAGGAGGTCGCCCTGCTCACCGCGCACATGCGGCGCACGGTGGAGCTCAGCGCGGCGCAGGTGGAGCGGCTGCGCGGCGACGAGTTCCGCACCTGACCCGACCGGGCCCGCCCGCCACGGGCCGCACCGCCCGCGAGACCCGGCCACCGGACCGTCCGCGTCAGGCGGCCGCGCCGCCGCCGAACTCCTCCAGCGCCCCGTCCACGATCGCCTCCAGGCGGGCGTGGTGGGCCCCGCGCCAGTAGACGCGCTCGCACGCGGTGCACCGGGCGAAGACGTCGTACGTGCGCTCCGTGCCCCGCTCGATGTGCTCGCGCACGTCGTCCTTGTCCGCGGCCCCCAGCTCCCCGTTGCACGCCGTGCAGCGGGTCCACGGCGCGAGGGCGGGCGCGAACCGGGAGAGCACGTCCCGCAGTTGGTCGTCCGGCCGGTCGCTGTAGACGTACGCGCCGGCCCACAGCTCACGGCGCCGCAGCAGCCCCCGGTCGCGCGAGAGCATCACGCGCCGCTCGCGCGCCGACAGCGCGGCCAGCGCCGGGTCGCCGATGTCCTCGCTCTCGTACGCCGCGTCGACGCCCAGCAGCCGCAGCCGGCGGGCGAGCGTGCCCAGGTGCACGTCGAGCAGGAACCGCAGGGGCGCGCCCGGCACCCGCTGCGGGCGCTCCACGCCCCGCACCTCCACGTCCTCCCCCGCGCCGGGCACGTGCGAGGACGGGACAGGACGGCCGTCCACGAGCAGCATCCCGGCCTCGGTGAGCGGGACGCCCAGGGACTCCACGACGTGCCCCAGCGTGGAGGAGCCGTCCGTGGGGTGGGCGGCGGGGGCGCCCCGGTGCCTCGGCGGGACGAACAGGTGGAGGCCGGGGGCGAAGCTGATGCGGATCTCGGGGCGCGCGGTCACGGGGGCAGGATGCCAGCGCGGACACCGTCCCGGCCACGGCATTTCAGGGCGCGCGCCCCGGGCATGCCGCCACGGAGGAACGCCGTCGCGGGCGGGCGCTCCGGGAAGCGCCCGGGAAGCGCCCCGGGGAACGACCCGGGACGCGCCTCAGGACCCGTGCGCGCTGACCGGTGCCGACGTCCACAGGTCCAGGCGCCAGTCGTTCGTCCGCAGCGGCGTCCCCGGCGGGTACTCGAAGTCCCGCTCGCCCAGCAGCGTGAACCCGGCCTTCGCGCACACCCCGTTGGAGGGCGCGTTGTCCACCGAGGGGAACGCGTGCAGGTAGCGGTGGCCGTCGCGGTGCCCGGCCATCGCCCGCGCCTGCTCGACCACCGCCAGCGTGGCCGCCGTCGCGACGCCCCGGCCCTGGTGGCCCGGCAGGACCGCCCAGCCCGTCTCGTACACGGCCGTGCCGTCCCACTGGCGCTCCCAGAAGCCGATCGTCCCGGCGGGCACGCCCTCGGGCAGCACGACGACCCGGAACATCCGCCCCGCCCCGGTGCGGTCCGCGCTCAGCTCCACGTACCGCCGGTGGCGCCGCACCAGCTGCTCGTGGGTCTCGGGACCGCCCAGGTGGCCCATGAGCGCGGGGGCGTTGGCGGCCACCAGCAGGTCCCAGTCGTCCTCGCTCCACGGGTCGATCCGCACCGAACCCGACGGACCCGCCGGACGCCCGGCGCCCGGCCCCCGGTCCCGCGTCGACACCACGCCGCGCTCCCGGGCCTAGCCCAGCCGGCCCGGTGCGCGGAACGAGAGCCCCGCCGTCAGTCGGCCGAACGCGGCCTGCTCGTCGAGGCTGAGGCGGGTGGACTCCAGGGGGTGCCAGACCCGTTCGAGGACCGGTGCCACCGGGCGGCGCATCCGGCGCACGGTGCGCACGCCCGCGGCGACGGCGAGACCGGCCAGGGCGGCGATCAGGGCGAGCACGCGCGGGTCGGTGAGGTGGTCGGACATGAGGGCCTCCAGTTGGGTACCAGGCAGGCAACGCGAACAGGCGGGACCGCACGGTCCCCACTGCTTCCTCCCGACGGCCCCAGTGAACACCAGCGACCGGGACCTTCGGCAGGGGGGCCGGGACGAAAGTCCCGAGGGACGCGTCACACCGGGCACCCCCGCACCGCACGCCCGCTGCCCACGGCGCCCTTGTGCGCCGGTGCGCGCCCGCACCAAGGTGGGGGAGGGAACGGGCCGGGAGGAGCGTGGGCATGGCAGGCACAGCCGGAGCGACGGAGTGGCGGTTCACCGACGACCGGGGCGCGCTGGTGCGCGCGCCCGCGCGGCCACGTCGGGTGGTGGCGTACGTACGGGCCGGGGCGGCCCTGCACGACCTGGGCGTGACGCCCGTCGCGGTGTACGGCTCCGGGCACGACGGACCGCGCCTCGACCCGGCCAAGGCGGGCGGGCTGCCCGCCGCGACCGGCTACCTCGGCACCGGCTTCCCGGACGCCGGCGCGCTGGCCGCGCTGGAGCGGGAGCGGCCGGACCTGGTCGTGGACGTCACCTACGACGGCAAGGGCGCGTACGCGTGCGACGAGGACGCGCTCGCCCGCCTCGGCGTCCCCGTGGCCGCCCTCGCGGTCTCCGGCGACCGCCCCCTCGCGGGCGTCGTGGAGCGCTTCGGGGACCTGGCCGCGGCGCTCGGCGGCACCGGGGCGCTGCTCGACGCGGACGCCGAGGACGCGGTGCGCCGGGCCGCGGGCGACGGGGGAGGGCCCCGGGTGCTCGCCCTGTCCGGCGCCGGCCCCGACACCGTCTACCTGGCCCGCCCCGACACCTGGCCCGAGCTGCGCCGGCTGCGCGCGCTCGGGGTGGACCTGGCCGAGCCGGACGAGGGGCCCGGCGTCAACTGGCTGACCACCGGCTGGGACCGGGTCCGCGAGCTGCGCCCCGACCTGCTGCTCGTCGACGACCGCGCGCACGCCGCGCGGCCCCCCGCCCTGGACGCGGCGGCGCTGCCGTGGAACCCGGAGACGCCGCCGAGCCCCGTGGCGTACGGGCGGTTCTTCCGGGCCGTCGCCGACGCGCTGGAGCACCTGCGCGCCGAACGCTGACCCCGGCCGCACACTCCGAGGTGACCGCGCCCGGCGCCCCCGCGCCACGGCGCCGAGCGCTCACCGAGGAGGGGCCGCGTGCCGTCCGTCCGTACCGCCGCCGTCGCCCTGGCGGCCCTCGCCGGCCTGCTGGCCCCGGCGGCGCACGCCCCGGAAACCGGCCCCCTGGCCGGGCGGCGACCCGCCCCCGTCAGGCCCGGGCCGCCGCCGTTCTGGATCAACCCCGACTCGGTCGCCGCCCAGCAGGTCTCCGCCTGGCGGCGCCAGGGGCGCGGCGGGGACGCCCGGTTGCTCACCAGGATCTCCGGCCGCCCGCTCGCCGAGTGGCCCGGCGGGCCCGACCCGGGGCCCACGGTGCGCCGGCTCACCACCAGTGCGGCGCGGGTGGGGCGGATGGCCGTCCTCGTCACGTACAACATCCCCGACCGGGACTGCGGCGCCTACTCGCACGGCGGCTCCGGGGACGCCGCGGAGTACCGCTGGTGGATCGACGCGTTCGCGGCGGGCATCGGCGACCGGCCCGCGCTGGTGGTCGTGGAGCCGGACGCGGTGGCGCACCTGGAGGCCGGGTGCCGGGCCGTGCGCGACGCCGACGAGCGGTTCGCGCTGCTCTCGTACGCCGTCCAGCGGCTGCGCCGGCAGCCGCGCGCCGAGGTGTACCTGGACGCGGGCAACGCGAGCTGGATCCCGGACCACCGCAGGCTGGTGGCGCCGCTGCGCAAGGCGGGCATCGCGCGGGCGCACGGGTTCGCGCTGAACGTCTCCAACTACCAGACGGACGCGACGAGTCTGGCGTACGGCAGGGCGCTGAGCCGCGCGCTGGGCGGCAAGCACTTCGTGATCGACAGCAGCCGCAACGGGCGGGGGCCGTTCGCCGGGCCCGAGGCCTGGTGCAATCCGCCGGGGCGGGGACTGGGGACCGCGCCCACGCGCCGCACGCGCGACCGGCTCCTGGACGCCTACCTGTGGGTCAAGCGGCCGGGCGAGTCGGACGGCAGCTGCCGCGGGGGGCCGCCGGCCGGGCACTGGTGGCCGGCGTCGGCACTGTCCCTGGCGCGCAACGCCAAGCGCTAGCGCCATCGGGGGAGGGGGCCTCGGGGGAGGGGGGAAGGGTCTACGGCCAGACCAGGCAGTAGGGCTGGTGCCCGTTCTCGTGGAGGCGCTCGCTGAACTGCTGCCACTCGTGCAGCAGTCGGTAGACGTTGAAGGCGTCCCGCGGTCCGCCCCGGTCCGGGACGGTGGACCAGATGAAGGCCGCCGCGCCCACCGACTCCTCGCCGATCCCGCGCAGCGGGTCGACCACGGTCATGGGCAGCTTCACCACGGCGTAGTCGGGGTGCAGGACGACCAGTTCCAGCGGCGGCACCTTGTGCAGGGGCATGCCCTGGATGCCGGTGAGCACCATCGCGGCTATGGTCTCGGGCTTGATCTTGGTGAACATCCCGCCCATGCCGAGCTCGTCGCCGCCCAGCTCCTCCGGGCGCATCGAGATGGGCACGCGTGCCGCCGTGGCACCGTCGGGCGCACCGAAGTACTTGTACGTCACCCCCAACCGGCCACCCCTGCTCCCCGCGGGTTCGCGCGCCTCACGTCGCCGGTGCTTCCCCCGCCGGGCAGGCTCGGGCCCCAGGTCGTCGGTCCCCTCGCCCAGTCCGCCACCGCGATGCATATCTTTCACCCGACTGCTTTGTCGCCCGACTGTTTTGTAGATGCAGCGGCCCTCGCCGCGCAACCCGGTCCGGACGGCACCGGCCGGGACCGGCCCGGCGCCCGCGCGATCCGATCATCGTGACAGTGACCTCCCCAGTGGACGTGCGGCGAAACACCGGTCCGCGGATCCGTCGGAGGCTCTGACACCATGGATTCCGTGAGCTTTCCCTATGACGCCCCAGTTTCGCAGACGCTTTTCGACCGCGCGTCCCTCGTGACGCCCGGCGGCGTGAACTCTCCGGTCCGCGCGTTCCGCGCCGTGGGCGGTACGCCC
Organism: Streptomyces sp. NPDC001941; assembly: GCF_040296945.1. Taxonomy (NCBI): domain Bacteria; kingdom Bacillati; phylum Actinomycetota; class Actinomycetes; order Kitasatosporales; family Streptomycetaceae; genus Streptomyces; species Streptomyces sp. NPDC001941. The sequence continues at coordinate 38,520 of NZ_JBEOYE010000023.1, forward strand.
CGGTTCATGGTGTCCGGTACGGGTCCGTACCTGACGGACGCGGACGGACGCGAGTACGTCGACCTCGTGTGCTCGTGGGGGCCGATGATCCTCGGCCACGCGCACCCGGAGGTCACCGCCGCCGTCCAGGCCGCCGTCTCCCGCGGCACCTCGTTCGGCACGCCCGGCGAGGGCGAGGTCGCGCTCGCCGAGGAGATCGTGGCCCGGGTCGCCCCGGTGGAGCAGGTCCGCCTGGTCTCCAGCGGTACGGAGGCGACCATGTCGGCCATCCGGCTGGCCCGCGGCTTCACCGGCCGCGCCAAGGTCGTGAAGTTCGCCGGCTGCTACCACGGCCACGTCGACGCGCTGCTCGCGGCGGCCGGGTCGGGCGTGGCGACGTTCGCGCTGCCGGACACCCCGGGCGTGACCGGCGCGCAGGCCGGGGACACCATCGTCCTGCCGTACAACGACATCGAGGCCGTGCACGAGGCCTTCCACGCGCACCCGGGCGAGATCGCCTGCGTGATCACGGAGGCGTCGCCCGGCAACATGGGCGTGGTGCCGCCGCTGCCGGGCTTCAACCAGGCGCTCAAGGACGCCTGCGCGAAGAACGGCGCGCTGTACGTCTCCGACGAGGTGATGACGGGCTTCCGCACCTCGAAGGCCGGCTGGTACGGCGTCGACGGGGTGGCCCCGGACCTGATGACCTTCGGCAAGGTGATGGGCGGCGGCTTCCCGGCCGCGGCGTTCGGCGGCCGCGCCGACGTGATGGCGCACCTCGCGCCGGCCGGCCCGGTCTACCAGGCGGGCACCCTGTCGGGGAACCCGGTGGCGACGGCGGCGGGCCTGGCCCAGCTGCGGCTGCTCGACGACGCCGCGTACGGGAAGGTCGACGCGGTCTCCGCCGAGGTCCGCTCCCTGGTGACGGACGCGCTGGCCAAGGAGGGCGTGGCGCACCGGCTGCAGACGGCGAGCAACATGTTCTCGGTGTTCTTCACCGACCGCGAGGTCAGGAACTACGAGGACGCCCGCAAGCAGGAGGCGTTCCGCTTCAACGCGTTCTTCCACTCGATGCTGTCGGACGGCGTCTACCTGCCGCCCTCGGCGTTCGAGTCCTGGTTCGTCTCGGCCGCCCACGACGAGCGCGCGATCGAGCGGATCGCGGCCGCGCTGCCCGCCGCCGCCCGCGCCGCCGCGGAGGCCACGGCATGAGCGAGCAGCCGGGGAACGCCGACGACATCACCGTGGTGCACCTGATGCGCCACGGCGAGGTGCACAACCCCGAGGGCGTGCTCTACGGCCGCCGCCCGGGCTACCACCTGTCCGAGCTGGGCCGCCGGATGGCGGACAAGGTCGCCGAGCACCTGGCGTCGCGGGACGTCACGTACGTGGTGGCCTCGCCGCTGGAGCGGGCGCAGGAGACGGCCACGCCGGTCGCCAAGAGCCACGGCCTGGACCTGGCGACCGACGGGCGGCTGATCGAGGCGGGCAACGTCTTCGAGGGCAAGACCTTCGGGGTGGGCGACGGCGCGCTGCGCAAGCCCGCCAACTGGAAGCACCTGACGAACCCGTTCCGGCCGTCCTGGGGCGAGCCGTACGTCGAGCAGGTCGTACGGATGATGGGCGCGCTGAACGCGGCGAAGGACGCGGCCCGCGGCCACGAGGCGGTCTGCGTCAGCCACCAGCTGCCGATCTGGATCGTGCGCAGCTTCGTGGAGGGCCGCCGGCTCTGGCACGACCCGCGCCGCAGGCAGTGCACGCTGGCGTCGCTGACCACGTTCACGTACCGCGGGGACGAGATCGTCTCGGTCGGGTACGGCGAGCCGGCCAGGGACCTGGTGCCCGCGCACCTGCTGGCGGGCGCGAAGCCGGTGAAGGGGAAGTCGAAGGCCTTCGGCGCCTGACGGGGCTGCCGGGGTCGTTTTCCGGTGCGCCCGGACCGGCGCGCGTTTTCGGCCAGATTCCGCTGACGGAATATCAGCCGGTACCGGCGCGCGCCGGGGGGGCGCGGTAGAACTCATGGGACATACGTGAGTAACCGCGCCCCTCACGGGTAGGGGCGCACGTCGAATGCTGTCGAAAATCCAGTCCGCTTTGGCAAAGACGTGCTAAATCCCGGAACCCGCGTGTTCCGCACCGCATCTCAGTCGTTGCCGTCTGGACGGGATTTCGGGCGCGAAGCGAGCGCGGATGGGGACGTAATGCGGGACATGAGTCGTAGGAACCTGCTCGGCGCGGGCCTGGGCGCGGCCGCGGCGGTCGGCATCGCCGGGTGCGGGCTCACGGGCAACGACAAGGAGGGCCGGTCGGGCCCGGGCAAGGACGAGTCGGGCGGCGGTGGAGCGTCGCCGTCGCAGAAGCCCGAGGGCCGCCCGATCGGCGACGGCTCGACCTCCGACACCGGCAAGCAGCCGCACCAGCCGGAGAAGCCGGTGCCGCTGGAGCCGGGGCAGACCCCGCCGCAGTTCGTGATCTTCTCCTGGGACGGGGCGGGCGAGGTCGGCAACGGCCTGTTCCCGCGCTTCCTGGAGCTCGCGAAGAACCACGACGCGGCGATGACCTTCTTCCTCTCCGGCATCTACCTGCTGCCCGAGGGCAAGAAGAACCTCTACAAGCCGCCGAACAACCGCACCGGCGCCTCCGACATCGGCTACCTGACCGACGGCCACGTCAAGGAGACGCTGAAGTACGTGCGCCAGGCGTGGCTCGACGGCCACGAGATCGGCACGCACTTCAACGGCCACTTCTGCGCCGGGCACGGCTCCGTGGAGCACTGGACGTCCGCGCAGTGGCAGAGCGAGATCGACCAGGCCGTGAAGTTCGTCACCGAGTGGAAGACGAACACCGGCTGGCAGGACGAGGACCCGCTGCCCTTCGACTACCGCAAGGAGCTCGTCGGCGGCCGCACCCCCTGCCTGCTGGGCCAGGACAACCTGCTGCCCACCGCCAAGAAGCTCGGCTGGCGCTACGACGCCTCCTCGCCCGGCGGCCGGCAGATGTGGCCCGTCAAGCGCAAGGGGATCTGGGACCTGCCGCTCCAGCAGGTGCCCTTCCCCGGCCACTCCTTCGAGGTCCTCTCGATGGACTACAACATGCTCGCCAACCAGTCGAAGAATTCGACCAAGGGCATGCCCTCGCGCTATCCGGGCTGGAAGAAGCAGGCCACCGAGGCGTATCTCGCGGGATTCCAGCGGGCGTACGACACCAACCGCGCGCCGTTCTACATCGGCAACCACTTCGAGCAGTGGAACGGCGGCATCTACATGGACGCCGTGGAGGCCGCGCTGAAGGGGATGGCGGGCAAGAAGGACGTACGCCTGGTGTCGTTCAAGCAGTTCGTGGACTGGCTCGACGTACAGGACCCGAAGGTGCTGGAGAAGCTGCGCGGGCTGGAAGTGGGACAGAAGCCCGCCGGAGGCTGGAACACCTTCCTCAAGGCGACCGCATAACCTCACTCACGCCCTCTTGACAAGGGGCTTTGCGGGCAGTGAGGGGGGCGCGGAAGATCCCTGGAACGCCCATGCGAAACTTTTCACATGAGCCTTAGCCGTGCCCCCCGACGCACCCTGCTCGCCGTCGGAGCCCTCGCCGCAGCGCTCGCCCTGTCGGGGTGCGGCGGCGACTCCAACGGCAAGTCCGGCGGCGGTGGCAACACCAACTTCGTGACGAACTCCAGCGGGATCGCGACCGTCGCCAAGGGCAAGCGCGTCGGCGTCAACGAGATCGCCGGCGAGACCATCGACGACAAGCGGCTCGACGTCGCCGACTTCAAGGGCAAGGTCGTCGTCCTCAACGTCTGGGGCTCCTGGTGCTCGCCCTGCCGGGCCGAGGCACCCAACTTCAAGAAGGTGTCCGAGTCCCTCAAGGGCAAGGACGTCCAGTTCGTGGGGATCAACACCCGCGACATCAGCAAGTCGCCCGCGCGCAGCTTCGAGGAGAGCTACGGGATCGGCTACCCGAGCCTGTACGACCCGGACGGGCGGATGGTGCTCACCGGGTTCCCCAAGGGGTCGCTGAACCCCATGGGCATCCCCTCCACGATCGTCCTGGACCGCGAGGGCAAGATCGCCGCGCGGGCCCAGCAGGCGCTCACCGAGGAGAAGCTCCGCGCGATGATCGACCCGGTCCTCGCGGAGAAGTGACCCCCGTGCACCCCGTCACCACCCTCGCCGCCGAGCTGGGCCGCAACGAGACCGTCTACAGCGGCGCGCTGCTGCTCGCCCTGCCGATCGCCGTCCTGGGCGGCCTGGTCTCCTTCTTCTCGCCCTGCGTGCTGCCGCTCGTCCCGGGCTACCTCTCGTACGTCACCGGGGTCAGCGGCACCGACCTGGCGCAGGCGCGCCGGGGCCGCATGGTCGCCGGGGCCTCGCTGTTCGTCCTCGGCTTCAGCGCCGTCTTCGTCTCCACCGGAGCGCTCTTCGGCGCCTTCGGCAACGAGCTGCTGCTCTACCGGGACGTCACGACGAAGGTGCTCGGCGGGCTCATGATCGTGATGGGCCTCTTCTTCATGGGCGCCGTTCCCGGTCTCACGATGCGCGAGTTCCGCATCCACAAGCGGCCGGTGTCCGGGCTCGCCGGGGCACCGCTGCTCGGCGCGCTGTTCGGCATCGGCTGGACACCCTGCTTCGGGCCGACGCTCACCTCGGTGAACATGCTCGCCACCGACCAGGCCAGCGCCGGGCGTGGCACCCTGCTGATGGTCGCGTACTGCCTGGGGCTCGGACTGCCCTTCGTGTTCGCCGCGATCGCCTTCCGCAAGGCGCTGGGCGTCTTCGGCTGGGTCAAGAAGCACTACGCGTGGGTCATGCGGATCGGCGGCGGAATGATGATCGCGACCGGTCTCCTGCTCCTCACAGGCGCGTGGGACACAGTGGTGCAGCAGATGCAGGTCTGGTCGTCCGGCTTCACGGTGGGGATCTAGGTACATGAGCACGACAGAGACACAGGACGAGAAGGACCCCGGCGAGGCCGCCGCGGGCGCCCAGCTCTCCACCGCGCCCCGGGAGGAGACGGCCGTCGGCGGGCCCCGGCTCGGCGTCATCGGCTGGATCCGCTGGTACTGGCGCCAGCTCACCTCGATGCGGGTGGCGCTGATCCTGCTGTTCCTGCTCTCCCTGGCGGCCGTCCCCGGCTCGCTGATCCCGCAGAACAGCGCGGACGAGCTGAAGGTGCGCACCTGGCAGCAGGCGCACACCACGCTCGGCCCCCTCTACGACAAGCTCCAGCTGTTCGACGTCTACAGCTCGGTGTGGTTCTCCGCGATCTACATCCTGCTGTTCGTCTCGCTGATCGGCTGCATCGTGCCGCGCACCTGGCAGTTCGTCGGCCAGCTGCGCAACCGCCCGCCGGGCGCCCCGGGCCGGCTGACCCGGATGCCCGCGTACACCACCTGGCGCACCGAGGCCGACCCCGAGCAGGTCCGCGAGGCGGCGCTGCGGCTGGTGAAGCGCCGCCGCTTCCGGGCGCACGTCGCCGGGGACGCGGTCGCCGCCGAGAAGGGCTACCTGCGCGAGGCGGGCAACCTGCTCTTCCACGTCGCGCTGATCGTGATCCTGGTGGCCTTCGCCACCGGGCAGCTCTTCAAGTCCGAGGGCGGCAAGCTGATCGTCGAGGGCGACGGCTTCTCCAACACGCTCACCCAGTACGACGACTTCCGCTCCGGCTCGCTCTTCGACACCGACGAGCTGGCGCGGTTCGGCTTCACGCTGAAGAAGTTCACCGGCACCTACGAGCGCTCGGGCCCGCAGCGCGGCACCCCGCGCACCTTCGAGGCGGCCGTGAAGTACCACGTCGACGGCGGCCCGGACAAGGACGCGGTGATCCGCGTCAACGAGCCGCTCCAGGTGGACGGCTCCAAGGTCTACCTGATCTCGCACGGCTACGCGCCGGTCGTCACCGTCAAGGACGGCAGGGGCAAGGTGGTCTTCAACGGCGCCGTGCCGCTGCTGCCGATCGACAACAACATCACCTCCACCGGCGCGATCAAGGTGATGGACGGCTACCGGGACGCCAAGGGCGCGAAGGAGCAGCTCGGCTTCAAGGCGTTCTTCGTGCCGACCTTCGCGGGCGCCGGCAAGGGCAGCATGTTCTCGCAGTACCCGGGCCTGGACTTCCCCGTCATGGCGCTCACCGGCTACCACGGCGACCTGGGCGTCGACTCGGGCCTGCCGCAGAACGTGTACCAGCTCAACACCAAGGAGATGAAGCAGTTCACGGCCGGGAAGGGCCAGGCGCTCGCGCAGCGGCTGCTCCCGGGCGAGACCATGAAGCTGCCGGGTGGGGCGGGCTCGATCACCTTCGAGAAGGAGGTCCGCGAGTGGGCCAGCTTCCAGGTGTCGCAGCAGCCCGGCAACAGCCTCGCGCTGACCGGCGCGATCGCGGCCATCCTGGGCCTGGTCGGCTCGCTGTTCATCCAGCGGCGCCGGGTCTGGGTCAGGGCCGTGCGGGGGGACGACGGGGTGACCGTCGTCGAGATGGCGGGGCTGGGGCGCAGTGAGTCGCCGAAGCTCGCCGAGGAGCTGGCCGACCTCGCGGTCACGCTCAACGAACAGGCGCCGACCGCGCCCGAACCAGCTGACGTTCCTGCCGAAGGGGCCGAGAAGTGATCCTCGCCGCCGCCAACGAGAACCTGGCGCAGATGAGCAACGTGCTCGTCTACTCGTCCATGGCCGTGTACACCCTGGCCTTCCTGGCGCACATCGCCGAGTGGGTCCTCGGCAGCCGCAGCAAGGTGGGCCGCACGGCCGCCGCGCTGACCGCCGAGCAGCAGACCGCCGCCGCGGTCGAGGTGCGGGTCGAGCAGCAGGGCGGCGGGACCGCCGTGCTGGAGAAGCCGAAGGTGGTGACCCGGTCCGCGGCCGGGCGCCGCGACGTGCCGGACGGCCCGGGCGCCGCGGGTGGCACCGAGAAGGGCGACCTGTACGGCCGCATCGCGATCTCGCTGACCGTCCTGGCGTTCCTGGTCCAGGCGGTGGGCGTGGTCACCCGCGCCCTGTCGGTGCAGCGCGCCCCCTGGGGCAACATGTACGAGTTCTCCACCACCTTCTCCACCGTGATCGTGGGCGCCTACCTGGGCTTCCTGGTCGCCAAGAAGAACGTGCGCTGGATCGGCCTGCCGCTGGTCACCACGGTCCTGCTCGACCTGGGCATCGCCACCACCTGGCTCTACACCGACAGCGACCAGCTGGTCCCGGCGCTGCACTCGTACTGGCTGTGGATCCACGTCTCCACCGCGATCTTCTGCGGCGCGGTGTTCTACCTCGGCGCGGTCGCCACGGTGCTCTACCTGTTCCGCGACAGCTACGAGAACAAGCTGGCCTCCGGCGGCAACCCGGGCTCCTTCGCCCGCTCGGTCCTGGAGCGGCTGCCCTCGGCGGCGTCGCTGGACAAGTTCTCGTACCGCATCAACGCCGCGGTCTTCCCGCTGTGGACGTTCACGATCATCGCGGGCGCCATCTGGGCGGGCGACGCCTGGGGCCGCTACTGGGGCTGGGACGCCAAGGAGGTCTGGTCCTTCATCACCTGGGTGGCGTACGCGGCCTACCTGCACGCCCGCGCCACGGCCGGCTGGAAGGGCCGCAAGGCCGCCTACATCGCGCTGATCGCCTTCGGGTGCTTCCTGTTCAACTACTACGGCGTGAACATCTTCGTCAGCAGCAAGCACTCCTACGCGGGCGTCTGAGCCCGTAGGCGTACGTACGAGTCGGCGGGGGGGCGCGGCGCGCGGAGGGCGGGGCGCGCGGGGGGGGGGTGT
>NZ_JBEOYE010000023.1:46261-107313 GCF_040296945.1 Streptomyces sp. NPDC001941
ACCTCGGCGGGCGCGTCACCCCTTTGGTTTCGTTCCCCGCGGCCCCCCCCCACATCCCGGGCGCGGGGCCGACTCGTCGTTCGTACGCGAAGGAGCGCGGAGGAGCACACCGGTCCGCCGAGGACCGCGGGCGGGCTCCGTCAGCCCTCCTGCCGCCCCTCGTCGCCGCGCTCGCGGCGCTTGAGCTCCTCCTCGCGGCGGCGCAGGTCGGCCTCCCAGTCCTTCAGGTCGGCCGCGTCCTTCCCGTCCTCGGGGCCGGTGCTCCGCGCGTCACCGAGCGACTTGAGGAACTCGGGGTTGTCGTCGGGGGCGACCCAGCCGCCCCGGGCGCCCCGGCCGCCGCGCGGGCCGGTGGCGCGGACCTTCCCGGCCACCAGCCAGACGATCGGCCCGACGATCCAGAAGAGCAGGATGATGAAGACCCAGGCCACCTTCGGCAGGTGCTTGGTCTCCTTCTCGGGGGTGTTCAGGCAGTCGATGAACGCGAAGATCGTCAGTGCCAGCGGCAGGATGTAGACCAGCGCCCTGAGCATGTGGAGCAGCCCCCTGGAAGCAGTGGCGGAGCCCGTGGTGCGGCCCCGGTGACGGGCCCAGGGTAGCGGCTCGGGGATACTTGACCCCATGGCTTACGACGATCTTCGCTCCCTGCTCCGGGCGCTGGAGCGCGAGGGCGACCTCAAGCGCATCAAGGCCGAAGTCGACCCGTACCTGGAGGTCGGGGAGATCGTCGACCGGGTCCAGAAGGCGGGCGGCCCGGCGCTGCTGTTCGAGAACGTCAAGGGCTCGGACATGCCCCTGGCGATGAACGTGTACGGCACCGACCGCCGGCTGCTCAAGGCGCTCGGCCTGAAGTCGTACGACGAGATCAGCGAGAAGGTCGCGGGCCTGCTCAAGCCGGAGCTGCCCCGGGGCTTCATCGGGGTGCGCGAGGCCTTCGGCAAGCTCGGCTCGATGGCGCACGTGCCGCCGAAGAAGGTCAAGGAAGCGCCCGTGCAGGAGGTCGTGCTGCGCGGCGACGAGGTGGACCTGGACCGGCTGCCCGCGCTGTTCACCTGGCCCGAGGACGGCGGCTCCTTCTTCAACCTCGGCCTGACGCACACCAAGCACCCCGAGAACGGCATCCGCAACCTCGGGCTCTACCGCCTCCAGCGCCACGACAAGCGCACCATCGGCATGCACTGGCAGATCCACAAGGACAGCCGCAACCACTACCAGGTGGCCGCCCGGCGCGGCGAGAAGCTGCCGGTCGCGATCGCCTTCGGGGCGCCCCCGGCCGTGACGTACGCCTCGACGGCGCCGTTGCCGGAGGACATCGACGAGTACCTGTTCGCGGGCTTCCTGCAGGGCAAGCGGGTGGAGATGGTGGACTGCAGGACGGTCCCGCTCCAGGTGCCGGCCGAGGCCGAGGTGGTCCTGGAGGGCTGGCTGGAGCCGGGGCGGATGCTGCCCGAGGGCCCGTTCGGCGACCACACCGGCTTCTACACGCCGCAGGAGGACTTCCCGGCGCTGACCATCGACTGCGTCACCATGCGGCGCCGCCCGCTGCTGCAGTCGATCGTGGTGGGCCGGCCGCCGACGGAGGACGGGCCGCTGGGCCGCGCCACCGAGCGGTTCTTCCTGCCGCTGCTGAAGATCATCGTGCCGGACATCGTGGACTACCACCTGCCGGAGTCGGGCGGCTTCCACAACTGCGTGATCGTCTCGATCGACAAGAAGTACCCCAAGCACGCGCAGAAGGTGATGCACGCGATCTGGGGCGCCCACATGCTCTCCCTGGAGAAGCTGATCGTGGTCGTCGACAAGGACTGCGACGTGCACAACTACCACGAGGTCGCCTGGCGGGCCCTGGGCAACGTCGACTACTCCCGCGACCTCACGGTCGTCGAGGGCCCGGTCGACCACCTGGACCACGCGTCGTACCAGCAGTTCTGGGGCGGCAAGGCGGGCATCGACGCGACGAAGAAGCTGCCCGAGGAGGGCTACACCCGGGACGGGGGCTGGCCGAACATGGTCGAGTCCGACCCGGCGACGAAGGCGACGGTGGACCGTCGCTGGAAGGAGTACGGCCTGTGAGCCCCATCGCACTCGGCGGCCCCGCCCTCTTCATCGGCGACGACGGGACGTACGTCGCCCTGGAGCGCCCGAAGCTCGACCCGGCCGACCCCGGCGTGGTCGAGGCCGCCGCCGGGGCGGGCGTCACGCCCGAGGAGTTCGCCGGTGACGGCGACGTGTGGAGCGTGCTCTACGAGGACGGCGCGTCCGGCGAGGGCGGCGGCTTCGAGCTGCCGGGCCTGCGGGACGCGGAGGCCGAGGACTTCGCCGAACGCCTGGCGATGGTGCTGAGGTCCGGGGAGGCGTACGAGGTGGAGGCCGGCGACGTCCTCGTGCTCGACGCCCGGCCCGCCGGGGAGGCGTGGACCTTCACGGCCCGGCTGACCCCGCCGGAGGGCCAGGAGGGCGAGGCGTGCGCGCTGGAGCTCGGCCCGCTGGCGACCGCCGCCCTGCTGGCCGGCCTGGACGACTTCCGCGGGAGCCTGGCATGACGACGACCGCCGACGGGGTCCTGGGCGGGCCCGCGCCGCGGCCGGCCGGCAAGGTGAAGGCCTTCCTGCGGCTGGTGATGATCGAGCACTCGGTGTTCGCGCTGCCCTTCGCGTACATCGCCGCGCTCACCGCGATGTTCCAGGTGGACCGCTCGGTGCACTGGGTGCAGCTGCTGCTGGTGACGGTGGCGATGGTGGGGCTGCGCACGTTCGCGATGGCCTGCAACCGGATCATCGACCGCGAGATCGACGCCCGCAATCCCCGCACCGCCGGGCGCGAGCTGGTCACGGGCGCGGTCAGCGTGCGCTCGGCCTGGACCGGCGCGCTGGTCGCGGTCGTGGTGTTCCTGGGCGCGGCGGCGCTGCTGAACCCGCTGTGCCTGGCGCTGGCGCCGGTCGCGGTGGTGCCGATGGTGGTCTACCCGTACGGCAAGCGGTTCACCAACTTCCCGCACGCCATCCTGGGCCTGGCCCAGGCGATGGGCCCGGTCGGCGCGTGGATCGCGGTCACCGGGGAGTGGTCCTGGGACGCGGTGGTCCTGGGCGTCGCGGTGGGCGTGTGGATCGGCGGCTTCGACCTGATCTTCGCCTGCCAGGACGTCCAGGCGGACCGCGCGCACGGCGTGAAGTCGGTCCCGGCCCGCTTCGGCATCCCGGCGGCGCTGTACGGCGCGCGCGGCTCCGCGGTGGTCACGACGGCGCTGCTGGTCTGGTACGCCCTGGCGACCGGTGCGGGCCTGTTCTTCTGGCTGGGCCTGGTGGTCGTGGTGGCCGCGTTCTGCTACGAGCACACGATCGTCAAGCCCCACGACCTGTCCCGCCTGAACCGCGCCTTCTTCCAGACGAACGGCTTCATCGGCATCTCGCTGTTCGCCTGTGCCCTGGTCGACCTGGTGGTGCGGGGGCTGGGCGTGTGAGCGGGGACCTGGCGGAGCGGCGTCGTCCCTGGGTCGTCGGGGTGTCCGGGGCGTCCGGGACGCCGTACGCCGCCGCCGTGCTGCGGGGGCTGCTGGACGCGGGGGAGGACGTGGACCTCGTGGTGTCGCGGGCGTCCCGGCTGACCCTGCTGGACGAGACGGGCATCGCCTTCCGGGACGCGCACTGGCGCGAGGACCTGGCGCAGTGGCTGGCGCGGGGCGCGGACGGCAAGCCGGACGCCTTCGAGGCGGACGTCTCGGGCGTGCGGTACTGGGGCGCGGGTGACCTGGCGGCGGGGCCGTCCTCGGGGTCGTACCCGGTGAAGGGGATGCTGATCGTGCCCGCGTCGACGGCCTGCGTGGCGGGCGTGGCGCTCGGGCTCTCCAAGGACCTGCTCCAGCGGGCCGCGAGCGTGACGCTCAAGGAGCGGCGACGGCTGGTGGTCGCGGTGCGCGAGACACCGCTGAACGGGCAGACACTGAAGCACCTGGTGGCGCTGGACGAGGCGGGCGCCGTGGTGCTGCCCGCCTCTCCGGCGTTCTACGCGGGTGCGACGCACATCCAGGACCTGGTGGACTTCGTCGCGGGGCGGGTGCTGGACGCGGCGGAGGTGCCGCACCGGCTGTACCGCCGATGGGAGGGAGAGCTGGGGGGCTCTCGGGGGAACTAGGCCTTCTTGGCCGGGCGGCGCGTCCGCACGGTCCGGTCCACGCGGTGCGCGGCGGCGGGCTGGTGGGCACGCGAGCGGTTGGCCAGCTCCTGCAGCGAGCGCATGTGGGCGTAGGCCATCTCGATCGTGTACACGGGGTAACCACTCCTGAAAGATCGTCTTTGATCGTCTGAAAGATTCGCAGGGTGTCGGCCCTGCATGCCTTAGATTCTACACGTAAACTTGCGGTATCGCTGGAAAATGGAAGGCATAGACCTATGGACGCCGTTGATAGGCAGCTCATCCAGGCCCTGCGGGAGAACGGCAGGGCCTCGTACGCCGAGCTCGGCCGCCTCGTCGGACTCTCCGGGCCGTCCGTCACCGACCGCATCAACCGCCTGGAGGCGGCCGGTGTCATCACCGGCTACCGGGCCACCGTCGACTCCGCGTCGCTGGGCCTGGGCGTCACCGCGCTGATCGGCATCTCCCTCTCCGACGCCGCCGACCACGAGGACGTGGCCCGGCGACTGAAGGACCTCGCCGAGATCGAGGACTGCTGGTTCATCGCGGGCGACGACTCCTTCATGCTCAAGGTCCGCGTCGGCGACGTCGACGGCCTGGAGAAGACCATCCGCCGGCTCAGCGGCACCAAGGGCGTCTCCCGCACCCGTACCACGATCGTGCTCTCCACGAAGTGGGAGAACCGGGTCGGCGACCTGCCGGACGAGGCGTAGGCGTACGGTTGGTGGAGCCCGATCGACGGATGTAATGGGAGGCGGCCGCAGATGGACGCGGGACTCAAGCGCGAGCTGGAGCAGAAGGTCCGGGCCGGGGAGCGGCTGACCCGCGAGGACGGCATCGCCCTGTACGAGTCGGACGACCTCGCCTGGCTCGGCGGCCTGGCCCACGAGGTCAGGACCCGCAAGAACGGTGACGTCGTCCACTTCAACGTCAACCGCCACCTCAACATGACCAACGTGTGCACCGCGTCGTGCGCCTACTGCTCGTTCCAGCGCAAGCCGGGCGAGAAGGACGCGTACACCATGCGCATCGAGGAGGCCGTCCGCCTCGCCAAGGCGATGGAGAACGACAACCTCACCGAGCTGCACATCGTCAACGGGCTCCACCCCAACCTGCCCTGGCGGTACTACCCGCGCTCGCTCAGCGAGCTGAAGAAGGCCCTGCCGAACGTCTCGCTGAAGGCCTTCACCGCCACCGAGATCCACCACTTCGAGACCATCTCGGGCCTGTCCGCCTCGGAGATCCTCGACGAGCTGATCGAGGCCGGCCTGGAGTCGCTGACCGGCGGTGGCGCCGAGATCTTCGACTGGGAGGTGCGCCAGCACATCGTCGACCACAGGACCCACTGGGAGGACTGGTCGCGCATCCACCGCCTGGCGCACGAGAAGGGCCTCAAGACCCCGTGCACGATGCTGTACGGGCACATCGAGGAGCCCCGCCACCGCGTCGACCACGTGCTGCGGCTGCGTGAGCTCCAGGACGAGACCGGCGGCTTCCAGGTCTTCATCCCGCTGCGCTACCAGCACGACTTCGTCGACATGCAGGACGGCAAGGTCCGCAACAAGCTCCAGGCCCGCACCACCATGGCCACCGGCGCCGAGGCCCTGAAGACCTTCGCGGTCTCCCGCCTGCTCTTCGACAACGTCCCGCACGTGAAGGTGTTCTGGGTCATGCACGGCGTGCAGACCGCCCAGCTCGCCCTGCAGCACGGCGCCGACGACATGGACGGCTCGGTCGTCGAGTACAAGATCACGCACGACGCGGACAACTACGGCACGCCCAACAAGCTGGGCCGCGAGGACCTGCTGGAGCTGATCCGCGACGCCGGCTTCCGCCCGGTCGAGCGCAACACCCGCTACGAGGTCATCCGCGAGTACCCGGGTCCCGAGGCCGACCGCCGCGAGACCCCGCAGGCCATGCGGGTCTGAGCCGTGCCGCTCGACTTCCGCCTCGACCCGCCGGTCGACCCCGCGCTCAAGGACGGGGTGCTCCGCCTGTGGGCCGAGGTGACCAACGCCGGGGGATCCGTCGGCTTCGTGCCGCCGGTGACCCCGGACGAGGTCCGGCCCGAACTCCTCAAGCACCTGCTCGCCATGGCCGAGGGCCGCACCCGGCTGCTCGTCGGCCTCGACGCGGCGGGCGAGGTGGCCGCCACCGCGTTCCTCCAGTCCAACACCCACCGCCTGATGCGCCACTGGGTGTGGGCGTACACCGTGATGGTGCACCCCCGCCACCAGGGCCGGGGGTACGGGCGCGAGCTGATGGCCGCCGTCGCGGACGCGGCGCGGGGCTCCGTGGGCGTCGAGGCGGTACGGCTGACCTGCCGCGGCGGAGGCGGCCTGGAGCACTTCTACGCCTCCTGCGGCTACAAGGAGGTCGGCCGGGTGCCCGGCGCGATCCGGGTCGCCCCGGGCGACGACCGCGACGACATCACGATGCTGCTCCCGCTGCACTGATCCCGCTCCCGCTGAATTGATCGATTTGGGGGCGTGCTTCACTAGTCGGGCAACGCCAATCGCAGGGAAAGGGGCCGTCGTGTCCGGCAACAGCGCCAGTGCCACGCTCCGTTACACCGCCAGCCGCCTCGGCATCTTCGCCGCGTGCTTCCTGGCCCTCTGGGGCCTGGTCTACCTGCGGGTGCTGCCGCGCGCGCTGGGCGACTCCAACCTGCTGTGGGTGCTGCTCCTCGCGATCGTGATCTCCGCGCCGCTCAGCTTCGTCCTGCTGCGCAAGCAGCGCGACGCGATGTCCGTGCAGATCTCCGCGCGGGCCGACCTCATGAAGGCCCGCCTCGACGCCAACCGGTCCCAGGAGGACGGCACCGTCCAGTAGGACACGGGGCCCACCCGGGTAACCTTCGTCACACCCTTCCCACGCCCCAGGCGCGGAGCCACCGCTCCCCGCCTGGGGCGTCGGCGTTTTCCGGCCGGTTCGTCCCCGTCGGGTTCCGGCCACTACCCGGCGGTACCAAAGAAGTGCTTTGAGGTTCTCAAAGTTCAAGTGTTAACGTGTTCCACATGAAGACATCAGTGCGCACTCGCAATGCCATGGGCGGCGTTCCGCTCGTGGCGCGCCTGCATGTCGATCTGTGCCGCTGCATGTCCGCGGTCTGTTGCCGCGAGGTCTGACCCGGCAATCACGCAGCGGCGCCGCCCTTCGAGCGCACGGGCGCCGCACCCCCGTCCCCCTTCTTTTCCTGACGTATCGACCGATACGCATCACTGGAGTGTGTCCGTGTCCGCGAACACCGCGAACCCCCCGGTCAAGCGCGCCAACCCGATATCCAAGGTGCCCTTCTGGGCCCAGATCGTGGCCGGCCTCGTCCTCGGCGTACTGCTCGGCTGGCTGGCCCGCAGCCAGGACGTCAGCTGGCTGAAGACGACCCTGGAGACCATCGGCAACACCTTCGTCCAGCTGCTCAAGCTGGCCGTGGCCCCGCTCGTCTTCTTCGCCATCCTGGTGTCGATCACCAACCTGCGGAAGGTCAACAACGCCGCCCGGCTGGCCGCCCAGACGCTGATCTGGTTCATGATCACCTCGCTGATCGCGGTCGCGATCGGCATCACGATCGGCCTGCTCACCAACCCCGGCGCCGGCACCGGCCTGACCCCGGCCGACGGCTCCAAGCCCGAACACGCGGGCAGCTGGATCGACTTCCTGACCGGCATCGTGCCCACCGACGTCATCACGCCCTTCCAGAACCTGGAAGTCCTGCAGATCGTCTTCATGGCCGCCGTCGCCGGCATCGCCCTGCTGAAGCTCGGCGAGAAGGCCAAGCCGATCCTGGAGATCAGCGAGTCGATCCTGGCGCTGCTGCAGAAGGCCCTGTGGTGGGTCATCCTGCTCGCCCCGATCGGCACCATCGGCCTCATCGGCAAGGCGATCTCCACCTACGGCTGGGACCTGCTCGGCAAGTACGCCACCTTCACCGCCGACATCTACATCGGCTGCGCCCTGGTGCTGTTCGGCGTCTACCCGACGCTGCTCGCGCTCGTTGCGAAGGTGAACCCGATCCAGTTCTTCAAGGGCGCCTGGCCCGCGATCCAGCTGGCGTTCGTCTCCCGCTCCTCGGTCGGCACCATGCCGGTCACCCAGAAGGTCACCGAGCGCCTGGGCGTTCCGAAGGAGTACACCTCCTTCGCCGTGCCGTTCGGCGCGACCACCAAGATGGACGGCTGCGCCGCGATCTACCCGGCGCTCGCCGCGATCTTCATCGCGCAGATCTTCGACATCCAGCTGGGCATCAAGGAGTACCTGCTCATCGCGTTCGTCTCGGTCGTCGGCTCCGCCGCCACCGCCGGCCTCACCGGCGCCACGGTCATGCTGACCCTGACGCTGTCCACCCTGGGCCTGCCGCTGGAGGGCGTCGGCCTGCTGATGGCGATCGACCCGATCCTGGACATGATGCGCACCGCCACCAACGTGGCCGGCCAGGCCCTCGTGCCGGTCGTCGTCGCGGCCCGTGAGAAGATCCTGGACCGCGAGGCGTACGCCACCGCGTCGTCCTCCCCGCTGGACCGCGAGGACGCCGAGGAGATCCAGGACTCCCGCGAGGCCGTGCCCGCCGCCGCCTGAGCCCGCGTCTGATCCGCCAACGGACCACGCCAGTGCCCCCTGCCTGCCACAGGGGGCACTGGCGTATCAGAAGGGGGTCGTGGTCCCGATGACCGGTCACACCATCTCCGACGTCGCCGAGCGGTTCGGCGTCGCCACCCACGTCCTGCGCCACTGGGAGTCCGAGGGCCTCCTCACGCCCGACCGGCTGCCCAACGGCCGGCGCAGCTACCGCCGTGAGCACCTGGTGGCCGTCGCCGCCGTCGTACGGGCCAAGGCCGCGGGCCTCTCGCTGGCCGCGGTGCGCGAACTCCTGGGCGCCCCCGGCGAGCTGCTCGCCGCCCGCCGCCGCGAGCTGCGCCGCGAACTGGAGTCGGTGCGCACCCGCCTGGAACTGGTCGAGCACGCCCTGGACTGCACCGCGGAGCGCATCGTGGACTGCCCGCACTTCCAGCGGGTCGTAGGCTTACCGCTGACCGAGGAGCTTACCGGGGAGTAGCTGTGCCGAAGGCCAAGCGGATGCCGCGCGCGGTGCGTGAGCAGCAGATGATGGACGCCGCCGTGCAGACCTTCGGGCAGCGGGGGTACCGGGCCGCGTCGATGGACGAGATCGCCGAACTGGCGGGCGTGTCCAAGCCGTTGGTGTACCTGTACCTCAACTCCAAGGAGGACCTGTTCACCGCGTGCATCCGGCGCGAGGCGCAGGCGCTGATCGCGGCGGTGCGCGACGCCGCCGAGCCGGACCTGGCGGCCGACCGGCAGCTGTGGGCGGGGCTGCTCGCCTTCTTCACGCACACCGCCGAGCACCCCGACGCCTGGGCCGTGCTGCACCGCCAGGCCCGCACGCACGGGGAGCCGTTCGCCGCCGAGGTGGTGGTGATGCGCGACGAGATCGTGGCCTTCGTGTCGCTGCTGATCGGGGCCGCCGCCCGGGAGACGCACCGGGCGGACGAGCTGGCCGAGCGGGACGTGATGGCGCTGGCCCAGGCACTGGTCGGGGCGGCGGAGTCGCTGGCCGGGTGGGCCAACGAGACGCCCGGGGTGTCCGCGAAGGAGGCGGCGGGGACGCTGATGAACTTCGCCTGGCAGGGGCTCGGCACGCTGATGGCGGGCGAGCGCTGGAGCCCCGCCGGCAAGGTCTAGGACAGGTCCTGGGCGCGGGCGTCGCGCGACACGTCCTGGCCCTGGGTGCTGCCCGTCAGGTGCACCCGGCCGTCCCGGCCCCGCAGTTCGAAGGCCCCCGCGCCGTCCGTCGCGTACGTCACCGTCGACGGCAGCGGCACCGGCGCCCGGAAGTCCGCCCGGACGGTGGTGGCCCCCGGCAGCTCGGCCAGGCAGCGGGCGAACGTCCACATGCCGTGCGCGATGGCCCGGGGGAAGCCGAAGGCCCGTGCGGTCAGCGGGTGCAGGTGGATCGGGTTGCGGTCGCCGGAGACCGCGCCGTAGCGCCGCCCCAGGTCTCCGGGCAGCCGCCACTCGGCGACGGCCGGGAGCGGTGCGGGCTCCGCCCCGCGCGCGGGCGACCCGGGGCCGGAGCCCGAGCCGGAAGCCGTGGCGTGCCGGGCCAGGTAGCGGCTGGTGGACTCCCAGGCCAGCGCCCCGTCCAGCCGGGCCTCGGTGACCACGACGACCTGCGTGCCCCGGTGGTGCGGGACGAGCTCGCGCGCGTACACCGTCAGGTCGGGGCTGTCGGCGGCGGTCAGCGGGTGGTGCGCGGTGACCTCGATGCCGGTGTGCACCAGTCCGAGCACCGGCAGCGGGAAGGCCCGCGCCGTCATCAGCCGCATGGCCAGCGGGAACGCCAGGACGTGGGGGTGGGCGAGCGGGAGCGGCCCGGTGGCGGGGAAGCCGCAGACGCGCCGGTACGCCGCGAGCCGGTCCGGGTCGATCCGGGCCCCGGCCAGCCGCAGCCGCTCGGGCGGCAGCGCCGCGCCGCGCGCCGGGCGCTTCAGCGGGGAGAGCAGGGCGCCGCGCAGCAGCAGCGGGAGCAGCGCGGGCGCGGTGGTCAGTTCGGTGGTGGGCGTGCTGTCCACGGTGGTCACGGTGTCACGCTCCCAGCAGGGACTGGCCGCAGACGCGGACGACCTGGCCGTTCACCGCGGCCGACGCGGGGCTGGCGAACCAGGCCGTGGTCTCGGCGACGTCGACCGGGAGGCCGCCCTGGGCCAGGGAGTTCATGCGCCGCCCGGCCTCGCGGATGAACAGCGGCACGGCGGCGGTCATCTTCGTCTCGATGAAGCCCGGGGCCACCGCGTTCACGGTCACGCCGTGCTCGGCGGCGGCGCGCGGCGCCAGGGAGCGCACCAGGCCGATGATCCCGGCCTTGCTGGCGGCGTAGTTGGTCTGGCCGTTGTTGCCCGCGATGCCCGCGATGGAGGCGGTCGCGACGATCCGGCCGCCGCGCCGCAGCACGCCCGCCGCGAGCAGGGCGTCGGTGGTGTCCAGGACCGAGGTGAGATTCACGTCGAGCACCGAACTCCAGCGCTCGGCGGGCATGTTGGCCAGCCGGCGGTCGCGGGTGATGCCCGCGTTGTGGACCAGCACGTCGAGTCCGTCCGGCAGCGCGGCGGCGATCCGCTCGGCGGCGTCGGCGGCCGTGACGTCCAGGGCGAGCGCGCTCGCGCCGCCGGGCAGCGCGGCGGCGGTGGCCCGTAGCGCCTCCTCGGCCCCGGGCACGTCCAGGCAGACCAGCCGGGCGCCGTCGCGGGCCAGCACCCGGGCGACCTCGGCGCCGATGCCGCGCGCCGCGCCGGTCACCAGGGCGGTGCGCCCGGCCAACGGGCACTCGGGGTCGGCCAGTTGCTCCGGGGCGTCGTCCCCGGTCCCGATCACCTGGCCGCTGACGTAGGCGGACCTGGGGGAGAGCAGGAAGCGCAGGGTGGAGGCGGCGGCCGCGCCGGAGCGGGCCCGCACCAGGTTGGCGGTCCGCCCCCGGCCGAGCTCCTTGCCCAGGGAGCGTACGAATCCCTCCAACGCCTGCTGCACCGCCGCCTGGTGATGGTCCGTCGGGGAGGGGGGCGCGCCCAGGACCACCACCCGGCCGCTGGTCGCGATCGCCCGGACCAGCGGGTGCAGCGCCGCGTGCACCCGGGCCAGGTCGCCGGTGGTGGCCACCCCGGTGGCGTCGACGAGCACGGCGGCGGGGTGCTCCGCCTCGGCGGCCACCGGCAGCCCCAGGTCGTCCGGCAGCGGGTCGGCCAGCGCGGACGTGCCGGCCGTACGGATCAGCAACACCCCGTCCAGGGCCGGGCGTTGGGGCGTCCAGCGGCGCAGGGGGACGGGCTGGGGGAGTCCCAGGGTCCGGGTCAGGAAGCGGCCCGGAGCGGACCCGGTGAAGGAGAGGTAGCGGTCGGCCATTGTCCTGACTCCCTGCTCGGTCGTAGATTTACTCCAGAGTAAGGTTACTCAAGGGTCAGGAGTTGGTCGAGATGGTGTCCGCCAAGCCAGTCCCCGGGGCCGCGCCGGTCCCCGGGCCCCCCGCACCGCGCCGGGTCGCCGTGATCGGGGGCAGCCGCGTCCCCTTCGCCCGCTCCGACGGCCCCTACGCCACCGCCTCCAACCAGGACCTGCTCACCGCCGCCCTGGACGGCCTGGTCGAACGGTACGGGCTCGAAGTCCCGGGCGCGGTGGGCGAGTTCGTGGCTGGCGCGGTCCTCAAGCACAGCCGGGACTTCAACCTGGCGCGCGAGACGGTGCTCGGCTCAGGGCTCGACCCGCGCACCCCCGCGTACGACGTCCAGCAGGCCTGCGGCACCGGCCTCCAGGCCGTCATCGCCGCCGCCAACAAGATCGCGCTCGGCGCCGTCGACTCGGCGGTCGCTGGCGGCGCCGACACCGCCAGCGACGCCCCGCTCGGCATCAACGACGAACTGCGCCGCATCCTGCTCGCCGCCCGCCGGGCCAAGGGCCTGCCCGGCCGCCTCAAGGAGCTCTCCCGGTTCCGCCCGCGCCACCTGGTCCCCGAGATCCCGCGCAACGCCGAGCCGCGCACCGGGCTCTCCATGGGCGAGCACGCCGCGGTGACCGCCCGCGCCTGGGGCGTCGGCCGCGAGGAGCAGGACCTGCTCGCCGCCACCAGCCACCAGCGCCTGGCCGCCGCCTACGACCGGGGGTTCTTCGCGGACCTGGTGGTCCCCTTCCGCGGCCTGGAGCGCGACCAGAACCTGCGCCCCGGCTCCACGCCCGAGCAACTGGCGCGCCTGAAGCCGGTGTTCGGCACCGACCGGCCCGGCGCCACCATGACCGCGGGCAACTCCACGCCCCTCACCGACGGCGCCGCGACCGTCCTGCTGGCGAGCGAGGAGTGGGCCGCCGCGCGCGGCCTGCGCCCGCTGGCCTTCCTGAGCCTGTACGAGACCGGGGCCGTCGACCACGTGCGCGGCGACGTCACCGGGGGCGGCCCGGAGGCGGACGGCCTGCTGATGGCACCCGCGCACGCCGTGCCCCGGCTGCTCGAACGGGCCGGGCTGACCCTGGCCGACTTCGACCTGGTCGAGGTGCACGAGGCGTTCGCCTCCCAGGTGCTGGCGACCCTGGCGGCCTGGGAGAAGCGCGGCCTGGGCCCGGTGGACCGCGACCGGCTGAACGTCGCGGGCTCCTCGCTGGCCACCGGCCACCCCTTCGCCGCGACCGGGGCCCGCATCGTGGCGACCCTGGCCAAGCTCCTGGACGAGCGCGGGGAGCCGGGCCGCGGCCTGGTGTCGGTCTGCGCGGCCGGCGGCCAGGGCGTCACGGCGATCCTGGAACGCCCGTGACGCCCGTGACGCCCTGGCCGCCCTCGGCCCGCAGGCTCTAGTCGGCCTGGGCGGCCCGCCGTTCGCGCCAGCATTCCAGCTCCGCCGGGATGTCGAACGGCTCCAGGCCCAGCGGGGGACCGGGCGGCGGCCGGCGGACCGCCGCCTCGATCTTCTTGTTGACCTCGCCGAGGAGGCGGCGCACCTGGAACTCCGTCTTCGCGTCGGCGACCGCCGCCACCGCGTCCTCGGCCTCCTTGCGCAGGGCCAGTGCGGGCGGGAGCACGCCGTGCCCCTCGCGGTGCATCTTGCCCTTGATCCACCAGAGTTCGTCGTAGGGGGCCGAGTCGTTCGGCAGCGGTTTGCCGAACCCGGCCAGGGTCTTGAAGTCGCCCCGTTCAGCAGCCTCACGGATCTGCTTGTCCACGAATGACTCGAAGCTGACGCCGGGCGGTTTGCGTTCGGTCATGCCTCCAGCGTACGGGGAGGGTCAGCAGTTGCCCCGGGTGGCCTTGCCCGCGAACCGGTCGGCCAGCCAGTTCTGCGCCGCGAGCGCCTCGGTGATCACCCCGGAGACGTGCTCGCCGACCACGATGGTGCGCCAGTCCACGGCCGCGCCCTTCGCGCACCAGTCCCGCCGCAGCCCCGAGCCCAGGGCGTACGGGATCAGCTCGTCGCCCAGCGCGTGGTAGAGGTACACCGGCTGGTCGGGCGCGTGCGTGCCGAGGTCCGACTCGTGCAGCCTGGCCTGCCACTCGGGGGTGCTCAGCGGGTCCCTGACGGTGAGGTCGGAGATCTTCTTGAAGGAGCCGACGACGGTGTCGACGGCCACGCAGTTGTTCCGGAAGAAGTCGACCAGCGCCTTGCCCGCCGGGTTGAGGTAGGAGTCCAGCTTCAGCTCGGGGAAGGCCGCGTCCTGCCCGGCCGCCGCCATGAACAGCAGCCCCGACCCGTACGAGCCGTCGTGCACCGGCACCAGCGCGTCCAGCTTGGCCGGGACCCCACCGGTGGCGGTGCCCTTCACGTTCAGCTCGGGGGCGTACGAGTCGTGCAGTTCGGCCGCCCAGCTGGAGGCCTGGCCGCCCTGCGAGTAGCCCATGATCCCGATCGGGGAGCTCGCGGTCAGGCCGGAGCTGGCCGCCTGCGGGAGCCGGAGGGCGGCCCGGGCGGCGTCGAGCATGGCCTGTCCGGCGGAGCGGCCCACGGTGTAGGTGTGGCCGCCGGGGGTGCCCAGGCCCTCGTAGTCGGTGACCACGACGGCCCAGCCGCGCCAGGTGAGCTGCTGGATGAGGTTGGCCTCCAGGCCCGTGCCCCGGGGGAAGTTGGCGCTGGGCGCGCAGGAGTCGCCCAGGCCGACGGTGCCCACGGCGTAGGTGATCAGGGGGCGCGGCCCGGTGCGGCCGTCCTGGGGGACGATCACGGTGCCGGAGACGGTGTTCGCCCGGCCGAGCGCGCTGGTCGAGCGGTACTCGATCTTCCAGGACCTGGTGAGCGTCGGCTGCCCGGGCAGCGGGTGGAAGGCGGAGTCCCGCACGCTCACCAGGTCGCCGGGCGCGGCGGCCGCCGCGGCCCGGTCCGGCGGTGCGGCGGGGTCCGCGCCTGCCGTGGCGGGCAGCGCGGCGGTGAGGGCGAGTGCGGCGACGCAGGCCAGCACTCCGTTGCGTACACGCATGGCGGCTCCCATCGTGCGGTGGGGGTGTGGAGCGGTAGGGAGACCGTAGTGACCGGCCGGTAGGCGCGGAGCTGACCGGAACGCTCAGCTTCACTGACCGCGCGCGTGGTGCCCGCACGGCCGCGCGCACCACGGGCCGCCGTCCCGGCGCGTGCGGTACGTCCCCGGGCCGCCGCCCCGGCCTGCTCACCGCGTGCGGTACGCCCCCGGAGTCGTCCCCGTCCAGCGCCGGAACGCCCGGTGGAAGGAGGTGTCCTCGGAGAAGCCGAGCCGGGCCGCGAGCTCCGCGATCGGCTCGCGCCCCTCGGCCAGCCCCGCGATCGCCGCGTCCCGCCGCACCGCGTCCTTCAGCCGCTGGTAGGAGGTGCCCTCCTCCTGGAGCCTGCGGCGCAGGGTCGCCGGGCTGACCGCGAGGCGCGCGGCGACCTCCCCGAGCGAGGGCAGCCGGGGCGAGGCGCGCAGCGACCGGGCCAGCGCCCCGTGCACGCGCTCGGCGGTGGTGGCGCCGTAGGCGTGCCGGCCCAGCAGCTCGAAGGGGGAGCGGCGCAGCATCCGGGTCAGCTCCTCCTCGCCGCGCACCAGCGGCGCCGCCAGCCAGTGCGCGGCGAAGGCGGCCTCGGTGGCCGGGGCGCCGAACCGGACGGCGCAGCCGAAGAGTTCGGGGTACTCGTCGTGGTGCGGCGGCGCCGGGTAGCCGAAGGACGCGGCGGTCAGCGGGATGCGCCGCCCCACCAGCCAGCTGCACAGCCGGTGCCAGATGATCACCAGGCACTCGGTGAGGAAGCGGTCCTCGTCGCCCGACAGGTCCCCGCCCACCCGGAACACCGCCCGCTCCCCCTCCTCGGTGAGCAGCAGCTCGGGGCCGCCGGGGAAGAGCCCGTAGAAGGCGGTGCCGCGCCGGATCGCGGCGCCCAGGTCGCGGCAGCCGAGGGTGGCGTGGCACATCATCGCGAAGGTGCCCGGGCGGCTGACCACACTGCCCAGGCCGAGGAACTCGTCACCGGTGGCCCGGTACAACTCCCGGAACAGCAGGGCGAACTGGGCCGGTGTGACCCGCGCCCGGTCGTCGCCCAGCAGCAGCGGCGGTATCCCCGCGGCCTGCAGCAACGGCACGGTGTCGAGACCGCCGCGGCGGGCGCCGCGCAGCACGGCCCGCACGTGGTGCACGGTGATCGTCCGCTTCGCCATGGTCATGGACCGTAGCGGGGTTGAGCGGTCCGGGCAGCCGGGGTGACGTTTTCCGTCATCCCCCGGGACCGGCCGCCGTCCTTACCGTCGGGTACATGACCACACACGGCACCGGCCAACGCCCCGCCACGCTCGCGGTGTTCACCGAGTGGGCCGCCCAGCGCTTCGGCGACGCCCCGGCCCTGCGCTTCCGGCGCGACGGCGCGTGGACGTCCGTCCCGTACGAGGAACTGCGCACCCGGGTCCGCCGGGTGGGCCGCGGCCTGATGGCCCTCGGCGTCGCCCCCGGCGACCGGGTCGCGATCCTCGCCGAGACCCGCCCGGAGTGGACGTACACCCACTTCGGGGCGCTCGCGGCGGGCGCCGTCGTGGTGCCGGTCTACCCGACCGCCGGTGCCGAGGAGCTGCGCTGGGTGCTCGCCGACTCGGGCGCCTCGGTGGCGGTCGTGGAGGACGCCGCGCAGGCCGAGCGGGTCGCCGCCCTGCGCGCCGAACTGCCGGAGCTGCGCCACCTGGTGGTCATGGAGGGCGGCGGCCTGGACCGGCTCGACCAGCGCGTCACGGCCGAGGAGCTGCTCGCCCGCGCCGCCGCCGTGGCCCCGGGCGACGACAGCGCGATCGTCTACACCTCGGGCACCACCGGACTGCCCAAGGGCTGCCGCCTCACCCACGCCAACATCGGCGCCGAGCAGGACGCCACGCTGCCGCTGATCGAGGGCGGCCCGGGCGACCGCACGTACCTCTACCTGCCGCTCGCGCACCTGCTGGCCCAGCTCATCGAGTACGCGACCCTGCTGTACGGCGGCGAGCTGTGCTACTTCGGCGGCCGGATCGAGGACGTGGTCACCGAGCTCGCCGAGGCGTCCCCCACCCACCTGCCCTCGGTGCCCCGGCTCTTCGAGAAGGTCCACCAGGGCGTGCTGGCCCTGGCCGAGGCGCAGGAGGGCGGCCGGGAGCGGCTGGCGGAGGCGGTCCGGATCGGGCTGCTCGCCGCCGAGGGCCGGCTGCCCGAGGAGCTGGAGGCCGCCCACGCGGAGGCCGACGAGCGGCTGTACGCGCTGGTGCGGGCGGCCTTCGGCGGGCGGCTGCGCTGGGCGCTGACCGGTGCCGCGCCGATCGCCCCGGCCACCCTGGACTTCCTGCGGGCCTGCGGGATCGCGGTCTTCGAGGGGTACGGGATGACCGAGTCGGCCGGGGTGATCTCGCTGAACCACCCGGGCGCCGTCCGCCACGGCAGCGTGGGCCGCCCGCTGCCCGGCCTGGAGGTGCGGATCGCGGACGACGGGGAGGTGCTGGCCCGGGGCCCGGTGGTCTTCCCCGGCTACCACGCGAACGCGGCCGCCACCGCGGAGGCCCTGGACGGGGACGGCTGGCTGCGCACCGGGGACCTGGGGGCGCTGGACGCGGACGGCTACCTGACGATCACCGGCCGCAAGAAGGACCTGATCATCACCTCGTCCGGCAAGAACCTGACCCCCTCGCAGGTGGAGCTGGCGATCGAGCGCTCCCGGTTCGTCTCGCACGCCGTGATGGTCGGCGACCGGCGTCCGTACCCGGTGGCGCTGGTCACGGTGGACCCCGAGGAGACGAGGGACCTGGCGCCCGAGGAGGTCAGGTCCCGGGTCCAGGAGGCCGTGGACGCGGCGAACGCGCAGGTGGCCCGCCCGGCCCGGGTGCGGGCCTTCGCGGTCCTGGACAAGGACCTGGACATCGCCGACGGCACCCTCACCCCCACGCTCAAGGTGCGCCGCCGCGCCGTCCTGGAGCGGTACGCCGCCGAGGTCGAGGCGCTCTACGCGGACGGGGGCGGGCAGGAGCGGCGGCGGTCGGAGGGCCACCCGGAGCCGTGAAAAGGGCAGGAGCCCCGGTCCGCAGGGACCGGGGCTCCTTGGTACTGCTTCAGTCGGTTGCGATCGCCGACCCTGGCCGCTTAGACCGGGGTGACGTTCTCCGCCTGCGGGCCCTTGGGGCCCTGCGTGACGTCGAAGTTCACCTGCTGGTTCTCCTCGAGGGAGCGGAAACCAGCAGCGTTGATCGCGGAGTAGTGGACGAAGACATCCGGGCCGCCGCCTTCCTGGGCAATGAAGCCGAAGCCCTTTTCAGCGTTGAACCACTTGACGGTTCCGGTAGCCATGAGCCCTCCTATGGGCCAAAGGGTCGCCCTGCTCCAGAACCTGCAACCAAGTCTGAAAACTACAAAAGCCTGCGGGTTACATGCTCCGCAGGCTCTGTACTGCAAGGGAAACCAAACTGCAACTTGCGCTGAGCCTAGCACGCAGGGTGTTCGGCGCGATAGAGGGAAAGATCACTTCACCCGTAGGTTTGACGTCCCGTTGACGCGCTGACGGCACCCCGTCACCGCCGCTTCGCCCGGCGCCGCGGGCCCCCGCCCGCCCCTCCCGCACCCGGCGGGTCTAATCTCGCGATGTGGACAATTCAACCGACCACCGCAGGAGCCGGCCCCGCGTCGGCCACATCCAGTTCCTGAACTGCCTGCCCCTGTACTGGGGCCTGGCCCGCACCGGGACGCTCCTCGACCTGGAGCTGACCAAGGACACCCCGGAGAAGCTCAGCGAGCGGCTGGTGCGCGGCGAGCTCGACATCGCGCCCATCACCCTCGTGGAGTTCCTGCGCAACGCGGACGACCTGGTCGCCTTCCCCGACCTGGCCGTCGGCTGCGACGGACCCGTGATGTCCTGCGTGATCGTCTCCCAGGTGCCGCTGGAGCGGCTCGACGGGGCGCGCGTCGCGCTCGGCTCGACCTCCCGCACCTCGGTCCGCCTCGCCCAGCTGCTGCTCGCCGAGCGCTACGGGGTCGCCCCGGACTACTACACCTGCCCGCCCGACCTCGGCGTGATGATGCAGGAGGCGGACGCGGCCGTGCTGATCGGCGACGCCGCGCTGCGCGCCTCGCTGCACGACGCGCCCCGCCTCGGCCTCCAGGTCCACGACCTGGGGCAGATGTGGAAGGACTGGACGGGGCTGCCGTTCGTCTTCGCCGTCTGGGCCGCCCGCAAGGACTACCTGGCGCGCGAGCCCGAGGTGGTGCGCCAGGTCCACGAGGCCTTCCTGGCCTCGCGGAACCTGTCCCTTGAGGAGGTCGGCAAGGTCGCCGAGCAGGCCGCCCGCTGGGAGGTCTTCGACGCGGAGCTGCTGGAGCGCTACTTCACGACGCTGGACTTCCGCTTCGGCCCGGACCAGCTGGAGGGCGTGCGCGAGTTCGCCCGCCGCACCGGTCCGACCACCGGTTTCCCGGCGGACGTACGGGTGGAGCTGCTGGCCCCCTGAGCCCCCGGGGGCCCGGTGGCGGCTCGGGAGGGGCGGCTCAGGAGGAGGGGATCGGGGCCTGCATGTGCTCGCTGATCCACTGGATCGAGCCCTCCTCCATGCCCCGCACGTACGTCTTGGCGTTGTGCGTGCCGCCCTGGATGACCTGCAGGCGCGTCTTGACCGGGCCCTTGGTGTGGTCCTTGATGAAGGACTTCAGGTTCTTCACGCCGGATTCCTTCGTCCCGACCTGGAACGCCAGGTAGACGTCGTTCTTCTTGCTGTCCGGCTTGGCGCCGAGCGCCGCGGCCAGCTTCTCCGGGTTGTTCGCCTGGCGCTCCGCCTCGTGGCCCGACCACAGCGGCGAGTCCGGCACGGTGTCGGGGCCCGAGGCGATCACGGCCTTGAACCGGTCCGGCTTCTGCAGCACCGACTTCAGGCCCACGAAGCCGCCCGAGGACGAGCCCATGAACGCCCAGCCGTCCCGGGACTTGAACGTACGGAAATTCGCCTTCACGAAATTCGGCACGTCCTCGGTCATCCAGGTGCCCATTTTCGGCTGCCCCGGGATGTCACTGCCGTCGTAGTAGAACTTCTTGTCCGGGTTCAGTACCGGCATCACCACGACGAAGGGCAGGCTCTTGCCCTCCTGGGACCACTTGCTGATGCTGCTCTGCAGCTTCAGGTCGGTGCCCATCCAGTAATTGTTCGGATATCCGTTGCCGCCCGGCAGGGCGATCAGGACCGGGAATCCGGAATTCGCGTACTTCGGGTCGAAGTACTGCTTGGGCGCCCACACCCAGACCTTGCCCGTGAAGCCCGACTTCTCGCCCGTGAGCGTCGTCATGCCGATCTTGGTGCCGTCCTCCAGGGTGTTCTGGGTACGGAACTCCGCCTTCGGGCCGGTCGGCATCAGCGTCTTCAGGGCGGCCTCGTCGAGCGTCTTCGCCCCGCCCTTGCCGGCGTCCGGCTTCGGCGCCGGGGCGGAGGCGGACGGCCCGTCGAAGGTGACCGGCTCGCCCTCGTCCGAGCACCCGGCCACCAGGGCGACGGAGCCGAGGGCGACGGTGGCGGCGAGGGCCTTGGACAGGCGGTTCATGGGGGTACTCCGGTGTGCGGCGGCGCGGGCAATCGGACCAATAGGGCAGCAAGTCCTCAATCGGAACTGAAGATGCGGCCCGCGCACGATCGGTTCCGTGGTAGCAGCGCCCCCTTTCCCGTGATCCCGCGCACGCGGCGCCCTAGGCTCCTGCACAGGGACCGGTACTCACAGGGGGAGTGGGCAGGGACATGCAGCCGCTCGCAGCAGACGATCCGCGCGCCATCGGGCCCTACCGGCTGCTCGGCCGGCTCGGGGCGGGCGGCATGGGGCGGGTCTACCTGGCCCGCAGCGGCGGCGGGCGCACCGTCGCGGTGAAGGTCGTCCACCCGCACTTCGCGCTGGACGAGCAGTTCCGCGAGCGGTTCCGCCGCGAGGTGGCCGCCGCCCGGCAGGTGGGCGGCGCCTGGACCGCCCCCGTCCTGGACGCCGACCCGGAGGCCGCGGTGCCCTGGGTGGCCACCGGGTACGTGGCCGGGCCGCCGCTGTCCGCCGCCGTCACCGAGCACGGCGCACTGCCCGGGGCGTCGGTACGGGCGCTGGGCGCCGGACTCGCCGAGGCGCTGGCCGCCGTGCACGCCCTGGGCCTGGTCCACCGCGACGTGAAGCCGTCCAACGTGCTGCTCGCCCTGGACGGCCCCCGCCTGATCGACTTCGGCATCGCCCGGGCCACCGACAGCACCGCCTCGCTCACTTCCACCGGCGTCTCCGTCGGCTCCCCCGGCTACATGGCGCCCGAGCAGATCCTCGGCCGGGGCGCCGGTGCCCCGGCCGACGTCTTCTCGCTGGGCGCCGTCCTGGCGTACGCGGCGACCGGCGGCGCGCCCTTCCCGGGCGACTCCTCGGCCGCCCTGCTCTACAAGGTGGTCCACGAGGAGCCCGAGCTGGGCGCCCTCGGCGGCGAGCTGCGCGCCCTGGTCGCCGGCTGCCTCGCCAAGGACCCGGCCGCCCGGCCAGGACCGGCCGAGGTGGCCCGCCGGCTGGCCCCGGGCGGCGCGGCGGCGGCGATGGCGGCGGGCTGGCTGCCCGGCCCGCTGGTGGAGCAGGTCAGCCGGGCCGCCGTACGCCTGCTCGACCTGGAGGCGGGGCCGGTGGACGCGTCGGGCCCGGTGCCCTTCTCCAGCCCCGCGGTGGGGGTGTTCGGGCCGCCGACCCCGCCGCCGGGCCTCCCGGCGACGCCCCCGCCGCCCGCGGACGCGCCGCGCGGGGCCCGGGGGGACCAGGAGGCGGGCCTGTCGTTCACCGCGACCGCCGGGCGGCGCGGACGGCGGGCCAGCTGCACCGTGGCGCTCGCCGTGGCCGGGGCGCTGGCCGTGGCGACGGTGGGCGGGTCCTTCCTCTTCGACTGGTTCGGGACCCGCGACGAGGGCCGCGGCGGCTCGGCGGCCAGGCCGCCCGCCTCCGCCGCGTCGCCGTCCGGCTCCCCCACGGCCTCCGCGCGGGCCACGGCGCCGGGCGCCCCCGTGACCGCGGTCCCCGACGCGTTCCTCGGCACCTGGTCGGGCCCCACCACCGAGTCCAACGGCTCCCCGCACGGCACCCTCACCACGAGGATCAGCGCGGGCGGCACCGGACGGACCGTGGCCACCCTGAGTACCGCGCTCGACGCCCTCGGGGTGAAGGTGGAGTGCCACGCGCTCGCCACCCTGGTCTCGGCCACCTCCCGGCAGCTGACCCTGCGCGACCGCGACGACCCGGACCGCCCCGGCACGGCGGGCCTGTGCACCGGCGAGTCCTCCCTGCTGACCCTCACCCTGAAGGACGACGGCACCCTGCTCTACCGCTCCGCCGAGGTGAAGGCGGGCAGCCCCTCCGGCACGCTCACCAAGGTGTCCGGCTAGGCTTGGCCAGTCCGTCCAGACCCCTCCGAAAGGGACACCGGTGACCGAGAAGGCCGACCTCCAGTCCGTCCTCGACCGCGCCGCAGAGGGAGGGCGGATCACTCCGGAGGAGGCGCTCGACCTCTACCGCCACGCCCCGCTGCACGCCCTCGGCCAGGCCGCCGACGCCGTGCGCAAGCGGCGCTACGCGGGTACGGAGCACATCGCGACGTACATCATCGAGCGCAACATCAACTACACGAACTCCTGCGTGACGGCCTGCAAGTTCTGCGCCTTCTACGCCGCGCCCAAGAGCCCCGACGTGTGGACCCGCGACCTCGACGACATCCTGCGCCGCTGCGCGGAGACCGTGGAGCTGGGCGGCACCCAGATCATGTTCCAGGGCGGCCACCACCCGGACTACGGCGTGGAGTACTACGAGGAGCACTTCTCCGCGATCAAGAAGGCGTTCCCGCAGCTCGTCATCCACTCCCTCGGCGCCTCCGAGGTCGAGCACATGGCGCGGATCTCCGGGGTGAGCACCAAGGAGGCGATCAGCCGCATCCACGCCGCCGGCCTCGACTCCTTCGCGGGCGCGGGCGCGGAGCTGCTGCCCGAGCGCCCGCGCAAGGCGATCGCGCCGCTCAAGGAGTCCGGCGAGCGCTGGCTGGAGATCATGGAGGAGGCGCACGGCCTGGGCGTCGAGTCCACCTCCACCATGCTGATGGGCACCGGCGAGACCAACGCCGAGCGGATCGAGCACCTGCGCATGATCCGCGACGTGCAGGACCGCACGGGCGGCTTCCGCGCCTTCATCCCGTACACCTACCAGCCGCAGAACAACGCGCTGAAGGGCCGCACCCAGGCCACCCTCTTCGAGTACCTGCGCATGATCGCCATCGCGCGGATCTTCCTCGACAACGTCGCCCACATCCAGGGCTCCTGGCTCACCACGGGCAAGGAGATCGGCCAGCTCACGCTGCACTACGGCGCGGACGACCTGGGCTCGATCATGCTGGAGGAGAACGTCGTCTCCTCGGCCGGCGCCAAGCACCGCTCCAACCTGCGCGAGATGATCGACATGATCCGCACCGCGGGCCGCGTCCCCGCCCAGCGCACCACCACCTACGAGCACATCGTGGTGCACGAGGACCCGGCGGACGACCCGGTCGACGAGCGCGTGGCCTCGCACATCTCCTCCACCGCGATCGAGGGCGGCACCGCGCACCCCGAGCTGAAGCTGCTCGCCTCCAACTGAGAACCGGGACCCGTGTGCTGACGATCCACGCCGCCGCCCTGCTGCTGCCCGGCGGCGGCGCGGCGCCCGTGCCGGACGGCGCCGTCGCCGTGCGCGGCCGCGAGGTGGCCGCCCTCGGCCCGTACGGGGAGGTGGCCGCCGCGCACCCCGGCGCGCGCACCCGGCGCTGGCCCGGACTCATCGCGCCCGGGCTGCTCAACCCGTACGGCCCCGAACTCCTGGAGGGGGCCTACCACCCCGATCCGCGCGAGGCCGACGCGCTCGGCACCGAGCCGCTGACCGGCGGGGCGCTGGCCGCCCTGCCCATGGACCCGGCCCGCCGGGGCGCCGGGGCGCGCCGCGGGGTGCAGCGGCTCCTCGCGCACGGCTGCGTCGCGGTGGCGGGCGCGTGGACGCACGAGCCGGTGCGCGACGCGGTCCTGCGCGCCGGTCTCGCCGTCCGGCCCCGGACCGGCACCCCGCCGGGCGTCCCCTCCCTGGACCCGCTGGCGGCCCTGCCGCCCGGGCGGGCGTACGCCGCGCCGCTCACCGTGGGCGGCGGCGCGGACCTCGCGGTCTTCGACGCCCCCGACGAGGAGGCGCTGGCCGCCCTCGGCGCCTCCGTCTGCCTGGCCACGGTCCTCGCGGGCCGCCTGGTGTACCGGCGCCGCTGAGCCGCGCCGCTCCTGAGACAATGCGGACGCAACGCCGTCCGCCCCACGACACAAGCGAGGCCGAACCCCAGTGACCCGCGCATCCCTGGACAAGCAGCCGCACGAAGTCGCCTCGATGTTC
Organism: Streptomyces sp. NPDC001941; assembly: GCF_040296945.1. Classification (NCBI taxonomy): domain Bacteria; kingdom Bacillati; phylum Actinomycetota; class Actinomycetes; order Kitasatosporales; family Streptomycetaceae; genus Streptomyces; species Streptomyces sp. NPDC001941. The sequence goes on from NZ_JBEOYE010000023.1 coordinate 70,758, forward strand.
GACGACGTGGCGGCGAACTACGACCTGACCAACGACGTGCTGTCCCTCTTCCAGGACCGCCGCTGGCGCCGGGAGGTCGCCCGTGCGGTGGACGCGCGGCCCGGCCAGAAGGTCCTGGACCTGGCCGCCGGGACCGGCACCTCCTCGCTGCCGTTCGCCGCCACCGGCGCGTACACCGTGCCCTGCGACTTCTCCCTGGGGATGCTGCGCGAGGGCAAGAAGAAGCACGGCTGGCTGCCGCTGACCGCGGGCGACGCCACCCGGCTGCCGTTCCGCGACGACGTGTTCGACGCGGTCACCATCTCCTTCGGGCTGCGCAACGTGCAGGACACCGACCAGGCGCTGCGCGAGCTGTACCGGGTCACCAAGCCCGGCGGCAAGGTCGTCATCTGCGAGTTCTCGCACGCCACCTGGGGCCCGTTCCGCACGGTGTACGAGGAGTACCTGATGCGGGCGCTGCCGCCGGTGGCGCGCGCGGTGTCCTCCAACCCCGACGCGTACGTCTACCTCGCCGAGTCCATCCAGAGCTGGCCCGACCAGCCGGCGCTGGCGGGCCTGCTGCAGAAGGCGGGCTGGTCGAAGGTGGCCTGGCGCAACCTGACGGGCGGCATCGTCGCCCTGCACCGGGGCACCAAGCAGGCCTGAGCCGCGGCACCGAGCAGGCCTGAGCCGCGCCCCGTACGCCCGCTCAGGCGGGCAGCACCGGCTCCGCGTCGCCGTCCGACCGCAGCTCCGGAGGCGGCAACGGGGCGCCCTGCTCGGGCAGTTCGCGGCGCAGCCCGCCCGAAGGCGGTGCCGGGCGGCGGGGTTCGCGCACCCCCGCGCCGCCCTCGTCGTCCCCGCCGCCCTCGTCCCTCTCGTCCTCGTCGAGCCAGACGGACACCGGGGAGCCCCCGGGCACCCCGGCCCCCGGCGGCGGGTACTGGCGGCGCACGAAGGAGAAGGCCTGCTCCACGTGGTCGGGGTGGCGCGGCACCTCGACCCTCAGCCCCGCCTCGGCGGCGACGGCGAACGCGTCCACGAGCATCAGGCCGTGCAGGACCGGGACCGGGACCCCGGGTTCGGGCTTCTCCATGAGCCACCCCCATCCCTGGCAGGGTAGGGAACTACAGCTCCAGCCGGAAGCAGTGCGTGTCCCGCTCGCGCCCCGGCGCGCGGTAGCTCTCCGCACGCCGCATCCCGAGCCGGCGCGTGACGGCGACCGAGCGCTCGTTGCCCTCGTCCACCATGGCGATCACGTCGCGCACCCCCGCGGCCCGCAGCCGCTCCAGGGTCTCCCGGGCCGCCGCGGTCGCGTACCCGCGGCCCCACGCGTGCCGGGCCAGCCGCCAGCCGATCTCGATCTCGCCGGTCGGGCCCCACGCGGGACCCCAGGGCTGGGCGCCGGTGAAGCCGACGACCCGGTCGTCCTCGTCCAGCAGCGTCCACAGGCAGAAGCCGCGCTCGGCGTCGTGCTTGCGCTGGCGGGCGGTGGCCTCGTGGTAGAAGGACAGTTCGGACGGACGCCCTCCCAGGAACTCCATCACCTCGGGGTCGTCGAAGACCCGGTGCCACTCGTACGCGTCCTCGTCGAGCGGGACGCGCAGACGGATCACGGGGGGCTGAGCGGTCATCGGTGGCCCTTCGGCTCGGTGATCAGTACGCCCCCATAGACTGCACATGTCCAGTGCCGTCCGGTAAGCAATTCCGGTACGCGATTTCGAGTCTTCTGGAGACCACGCCGTGACCGAGCCCCTCTCCGAGCACACCGCGGACGTCATCGTCGTCGGCGCAGGCCCGGCCGGTTCCACGACCGCGTACTACCTCGCCAAGGCGGGACTCGACGTCCTGCTCCTGGAGAAGACCGCCTTCCCGCGCGAGAAGGTCTGCGGCGACGGCCTGACCCCGCGCGCCACCAAGCAGCTGGTGTCGATGGGCATCGACATCTCCGAGGAGGCGGGCTGGCTGCGCAACAAGGGCCTGCGCATCATCGGCGGCGGCGTGCGCCTCCAGCTGGACTGGCCCGATCTCGCCTCCTACCCGGACTACGGCCTGGTGCGCAAGCGCGACGACTTCGACGAGCAGCTGGCCCGGCAGGCGCAGAAGGCCGGCGCGCGGCTGTACGAGCGGTGCAACGTGGGCGCGCCCGTCCTCGACGAGCGCACCGGCCGGATCACCGGGGTGCACGCCAAGCTCGGCGAGGACAAGCGCGAAGTCACCTTCCACGCCCCGCTGGTGGTCGCCGCCGACGGCAACTCCACCCGGCTCTCCCTCGCGATGGGCCTGCACCGCCGCGAGGACCGCCCGATGGGCGTCGCGGTGCGCACGTACTTCACCTCGCCCCGCCACGACGACGACTACCTGGAGTCCTGGCTGGAGCTGTGGGACCGGCGCGGCCCCCAGGACCGGCTGCTGCCCGGCTACGGCTGGATCTTCGGCATGGGCGACGGCACCTCCAACGTGGGCCTGGGCATCCTGAACTCCTCCTCCGCCTTCAAGGAGCTGGACTGGCGCGAGGTCCTCAAGGCCTGGTGCGCCTCGATGCCGGAGGACTGGGGCTACACCCCGGAGAACATGACGACGCCGATCCGCGGCGCCGCGCTGCCCATGGCCTTCAACCGCCAGCCGCACTACACCAAGGGGCTGCTGCTGGTCGGTGACGCGGGCGGCCTGGTCAACCCGTTCAACGGCGAGGGCATCGCGTACGCCATGGAGTCGGGCCAGATCGCCGCGGACGTCATCGTCCAGGCGCACGCCCGCGCCACCCCGGCCCAGCGCGAACTGGCCCTGCACAACTACCCGAAGATCCTCAAGGACACCTACGGCGGCTACTACACGCTGGGCCGCGCGTTCGTGAAGCTGATCGGCAACCCGAAGGTCATGAAGATCGCGACGCAGCGCGGCCTGACCCACCCGGTGCTGATGAAGTTCACGCTGAAGATGCTGGCCAACCTCACCGACCCGACGGGCGGCGACGCGATGGACCGCATCATCAACGGCCTCTCCAAGGTGGCGCCCAAGGCCTGACCGGGGCACCTGCCCTCCGGGGTTGGCCGAAATGCCCCTGGTGCGGTCCCCGGGCCCCTGGCGCGCGCCCCTCCCGTCCCCCTAGCCTCGTGCGGGTCTCCCGCGCGACCGGGAGGGGCATCACCGACACGGGGGAGCGTCTGTAGTGCGCGCACGCAAGGGCCGGGACGAGGCCGAGGCCCCCGGGAGCACGCTCCACCGGGCCCCGCGGCCCGGGCACGGGGCGGCGGACCGCGGCCCGATGACCCCGGCGCGCGCCGGGTCGCTCCAGGGCAGCGCGGGCAACGACGTGGTCGGCCGGATGGTCGCCGCGGCCCCGAAGGTGCCGTTCGCCGCGCGCACCAAGCGCACCCAGGACGAGGTGGTCGAGCGGGGCGACAGCCCGCCGACCAACCAGCAGAAGACCGAGGAGGGCAAGGCCACCCGCTCCACCCGCAGCGGCAAGGCCGGTGCCACGCCCTCGGTGAAGGGCAAGGAGAAGGCGGTCGAGGAGGAGATCGGCAACCCGACCCTCGCCTTCAACTCGGGGTACGAGGGCGACCGCACCCAGTCCCTGAACGGCGCGGCCTCGATCGGCTTCGCGCAGACGGCCACCCTGACCCGGGCGCCCGGGATGAGCACGGCGACCGCGGACGCGTACGACTTCTGGCAGGAAGTGACCGACGAGAACTACCAGATCACGCCGGATTCGACGAACTACCGGCCCAAGAAGTCCAAGCGGAACTGGGTCGTCGACGGCCCGTTCCGCCCGCCGTACAACGACGAGGGCGGCAACATCGCCAACACGGCGGACCACATCACCTTCAACGACCACCCGGGCTTCTCCGGGGGCATGCGGATGACCGCCGGGTACTTCCTGACCTCCTACGAGGTCAGGTTCCGCTGGAAGGTGCGCAAGAAGCAGGGCGGCCGCTTCACGAAGGGCGAGCCGTTCTGGGAGAGCGACGAGATGGTCCACCGCGTGACGGTGGAGTTCGACAGCGAAGACCCCGAGAAGGCGGCAGTGGTGAACGCGACCCCGGCGGGCAACCGCACCTGGAACGTCCAGCTGCCGGACTGAGCCCCTTGCCGATCGGGCGACGACTGCGGTGCGGCGCCCGGCGGGCGCCCCGCGAGCCGCGACGATGGGCGACGACCTCGCAAGCGAAAGGGCCTCCACGATGCCGACCGACGTGACGACGCAGTCCCCCTCCGCGAGCCCGTCCAGGGCCCCGGACATGGCGGAGCTGCAGGAGCTGGAACACGGCGAGGGGCACGACTACGCCGCCGGCTCCCCGCACATCCGGCACCACCAGCTGCGCGACCGGCTCGTGGGTGCGCTGCACGCCATGGTCGGCGAGGTCACCGACCGCCGGGGCCGCTGCCGCGTGGTCGAGATCGGCGCGGGCCACGGCACGTTCACCGACCACCTGCTCGCGGCGGGCGCCGAGGTCGAGGTGACGGAGATGAGCGGGCCGAGCGCGGACGCGCTGCGGCGGCGCTTCCGCCACAACCCCAAGGTCTCGGTCGTCCACGACCCGGACGGCTCCGCGCCGCTGCACGGCGACGCGGTGGACGCGGTGGTGTGCCTGTCGGTGCTGCACCACATCCCCGACTACCTCGCCACCGTGGACCTGCTCACCGCGCGGGTCGCCCCGGGCGGCGCGTTCCTGAGCTTCCAGGACCCGCTCTGGTACCCGCGCCGCTCCGCGGTGTCGATGGCCGCCGACCGCGGCGCCTACTTCCTGTGGCGGCTGGGCCAGGGCGAGCTGGGCCGCGGCCTGGCGACCCGGGCGCGGCGGGCGCGCGGGGTGCTGGACGAGACCAACTCGGCGGACATGGCCGAGTACCACGTGGTGCGCCAGGGCGTCGACGAGCAGGCGCTCTGCGACCGGCTCGCGGGCTCCTTCGGCCGGGTGGAGCTGATGCGCTACTGGTCCACCCAGTCGGGCGTGCTCCAGCGCCTGGGCGAACGCCTGGCCCCGCCGAGCACCTTCGGCCTGCTGGCCCACGACCGGACGCCGCGTACCTAGCGGCGCGCTTTGGTGTCCCGCTCCCACGCGTCCACCGCGAGCAGCGAACCCAGTCCGCTGGTGAGGACGTTGCCGCACGGCAGGTAGCGGGACACCGCCAGATCGCCGGTCCGGAGTACGACCGCGTCGCCGTCCGCGCCGTGCACCGCCCGCACGGCCCCGACGGTCACGTCGGTGATCCCGATCGAGACGACGTCGGCCACTGCCTGCCGTACGCGTTGCCCCTCGAAGACCTCTTCGACGTGGACGCGGACCGGCAGGTGCCGACGGTGGGCCCGTACGAGGTGGGCCCGGGTGCGCGCGTGGCTGCGGGGGAGCCCGGTGATCCGGTCGTGCTCCCGGGCGAGGTCGCTGTAGTAGCGGGTGACGAGGGTGACGCCGTCGTGCGCGAGCAGGTCCCACCACAGTGGGCTGACGTCGAGGAGGGCCGTACGGACCGCGATGCGCAGGCCGTGCCCGAGCGCGTGCTCCACGAGGACCGGGCAGTCCCGGTGGGCCAACGGGTCGCCGCCGCCCAGCTCGATCAGCGGGATGCCCAGCGCGGCGGCCTCGCTGATGACCCGTTTCCAGTCGGGGAGCCGCAGGCCCTCGGGCCCGGAGTCGGAGAGGCAGTGCGCACACGAGACCTCGCACTGAGGGGTGAGCTGGAGTCCGAGGGAGTCGAGGCCGCTGTGGTTGGGGCGGAGCGGTGGCGGCTGGGTCATGGGGTGCGCTCCTCGCGGGAGAGGGCGATGACCTCCCTCTACCGGGGGAGAAGTCACGCAGTACCGGTAGAGGGAGTCATGCGACTCCCCAACCCACCGCTGGGCAAGGGGAGTTGAAGACGAATGGGGAACGAGCTCCACTCGTGTTCCCTTGGAAGGTAACGCGTGCGCTTCTTCGGCGTCACTAGTTTGACGCCTCACGAGTGAGGTGGCATATGACAACTCGTGCGCAGCAGAACGGCCCCCGTCGCCGGGGGCCGTTGCTTACAGAGCTAGTTGCTTTGTGTCCCATACCTGTCGAACTGGCCCGAGTTCGCCCCGTCGAGGAACGCCTGCAGCTTGGCCCTGCTGGTCCGGATGACGACCTCAGGCTGCTCGCTCTCGCGGAGCAGCACTATGTCCCCGTCGAGAGCCAGCTCCAGGCAGTTGCTCCCGGACGCGTCTGTGCTGAACTGCGACTTCTCCCAGTGAAGTTCCACTATCCCGCCTCAGATTTCCTGTGCCTTGTTATGGATGAAGTCGCGTGACTCGTCGGGGTCAAGCGACTTTGACTCGGTGCGGTCCAGTAGTGCCCGGTAGTTCTCCAGCCGGGTCTCGGCATCCACGAAACCAGGTCCCTGGGCGGTGTCGATCTGGACGGTGTCGAGTTGCGGGACGACGCCGCTGGCGTACAGGGTCGAAGAGCCGGCGTTGGGGAACCCCGAGGGGAACGGGATCACTCGGACCGTCACGTTCTCGCGCTCGGATTGCGCGAGAAGTCGCTTGAGCTGTGCCTTCGCCACCTTCGGTCCACCGAACTGCATGCGCAGTGCCGCCTCGTGCACCAGGAACGTGCACAGGGGTGGACCGGGGCGGTCGAGCACGTCGCGCCGCTTCAGGCGGTAGGAGAGCTCTCGTCGGAGACCGGGTGGGGTGAGGGGCGGGACGGCTTGCTCGAACACCGCGGATGCGTACTCCTCGGTCTGCAGCAGTCCGGGAACGTGCATGATCTGAACGGATCGCAACGCCGTTGCACGGGACTCAAGTTCGGCCAGGTCGAGCGCGGCTGCGGGCAGTTGTCCGCGGTACTCCTCCCACCATCCCGAAGACCGCTCCTCGGCCATCGCAGCGAGGGCCTCGATATAGGCGGCATCAGTGGATCCGTAGTGCGCGGACCACAAGCGCGCGCGTTCGCCGCTAACCCCGCTCCGGCCGGATTCCACGTTGACGATGTTGGTCCGATCCGTACCGATCAACTGCCCGGCCGCTGCCGGGCTCAGGCCGGCGTGCTCACGGAGTTTGCGCAGCTCAGTGCCTAGTCGGCGCTGCCGCACCGTGGGGGCCTTGCGATTGGGCATGGGCCTACCTCTCGTGTCCGCACCAGTGTGGCCCGTCGGTTTCTGGCGGTCCAGGACGTGCAACTAGTAACGCAAACAGGGCTCACTCGTGAGTTAGCTCCGCTACCTTCGGAAGCGCACCGCGCACCAAGCCCGAAGGCAGCCGCGAGGCACGCCCCGGCGTGCCCTCCCGCGGGAGCGGCCATCGCCACGGCAGCGCAGTACGGACGTACTCCAGAAGGAGAGCGCGACATGAACCGATGCGCCCCCGTACCTCCAGCACCCCCACCCCGGTCCTACCGGCTCACCACCCCCAACGCTCCCGGCAGCGCGGCCGTCGCCCGGCGCGTCGTCGGGGCGCTGCTCCACGGGGCGGCCCTCGACCCCCTGCGCGACGACGCCGTGCTCTGCACGGACGAACTCGTCGGCAACGCCTGCCGCTACACCCGCACCCCGCGCATCCGCGTCGCCGTCACCTTCGGACGGGACGGGCTGCGCGTCCACGTCCACGACGACGCCCCGCTCCGGCCGCCGGTCCTGCGGGCGGCCGGGCCCCTGGAGACCGGCGGGCGGGGGCTGGCGCTCGTCGAGGCCCTCTCCGACGAGTGGGGCTGGGCCGTCCACGGCACCCCGGGCCGTCCGCGCTCCAAGAGCGTCTGGTTCGGCTTCGACCTGCGCGGCCGGGGGATCGTGCCGTGACGGGCCACCGGCTGGGCCTCCTCTCCCCGGCCTCGGCCGTCGTCGTGCTGGGCCTCGTCTGCGTGGGGTTCGCGGTCGTCGCGGTCGTCGCCCTCCGGTACGCGGTCCCGGACCCGCACCGCGCGTTCGAGGACCCGCCGCCGCCGGGGACGGAGTTCCGGTGCTACTGCTACCGGCATCCCGTCCACGTACGCCTGGTCGAGCCGCACGCACCACGACGCCCTCGGCACGCCCGGCCGCGCGGGGCGCGGGACGGCGACGACATCCGGATACCCGCGACGAACCGGATGCCCCGCGTCACTTCGGCCCGGCCGGCCTCCTGAACGAGCGGCGGTAGTCCGTGGGGGAGACGCCCACGGTGCGGGTGAAGTGGCGGCGCATGTTCGCGGCCGTGCCCAGGCCGCTCCGCTCGCCGATCCGTTCCACGGAGAGGTCGGTGGACTCCAGCAGCGACTGGGCGCGGCCGATGCGCTGGTGCAGCAGCCACTTCAGGGGCGTGCTGCCGGTCGCCTCGTGCAGCCGGCGGTGGAAGGTGCGCGGGCTGGTGCCCGCCCGGCGCGCCAGGTCCGCGACGGTGAGCGGCTCGTGCAGGTGCTCGGCCGCCCACTGGAGCACGGGGCCGAGCCCCGACCCGTCGTCCGGCGCGACCGGGGCCTCGATGAACTGGGCCTGGCCGCCCGAGCGGTGGGCCTGCACCACCAGCCGGCGGGCCAGCTGGTTGGCGGCCGTGGCGCCCAGGTCGTGGCGGACCAGGTGCAGGCACAGGTCGAGCGCGGCGGTGGCCCCGGCACTGGTCAGGACGGAGCCCTCGTCGGTGTAGAGCACCGAGTCGTCCACCCGCACCCGGGGGTGGCGGGCGGCCAGCTCGGCGGTGTGGCTCCAGTGGGCGGTGGCCCGGCGGCCGTCGAGCAGTCCGGCGGCGGCGAGCGCGAACGCCCCGGTGCACAGCGAGACCATCCGGGCCCCGGAGTCCGCCGCCGCGCGCAGCGCCTCGACCAGGTCGTCCGGCACCTCCCGGCGGCCCTCCACGACGGCGTCCGGCACGGACGGCACGATCACGGTGTCCGCGCCCGCGAGCCCTTCGAGGCCGTGGGTGGTGCGCAGCGACACCGGGCCCTCCGGGACGTCGCCGCACAGCCGCAGCTCGTACCAGGGGTCGGCCAGGTCGGGCTGCGGGATGCCGAACACGGCGCAGGCGATGGACAGTTCGTAGAGCTCCCAGAGGGAGACGCCGTCCCGGGGGTCGGGGACGAGGGCGAGGGCGACGCTTCCGGTCGGCATGGACCCACCCTAGGCGACCGCGTGGCAGGAATTTTGCGCAGGGGGTCAGTCCTGCCACTGTCGGGGCGCTCCGGCCGGTGCGAGTGTGGATCTTGTTCAAGGAACCGTACGAACAAGGGAGTTACCGGTCATGAGCGCACAGAACGTCACCGTCCTCGGCCTGGGTCAGATGGGCGCCGCGCTCGCCGGTGCCCTGCTGGAGGGCGGCCACCGGGTCACCGTCTGGAACCGCACCCCCGCCAAGGCCGACCCGCTCGTCGCGCGCGGCGCGGTCCGCGCGGCCGACGTCGCCGAGGCGGTCGCCGGGGACGGCCCGGTGGTGGTCTGCGTCCTCGACTACGCGGCCGTCCTTGAGCGGCTCACGCCGGTCGCGGACCGGCTGCGCGGCCGGGACGTGGTCAACCTGACCAGCGGATCGCCCGAACAGGCCCGCGCCGTGGCGGCCTGGGCGGCCGAGCGCGGCATCGGCTACCTGGACGGCGCGGTGATGACCACGCCGCCGGGCGTCGGCGACCCGGCCAACATGGTGCTCTACAGCGGCGACCCCGCGGTGCTGGCCGCCCACCGCGCCGTCCTGGCCGCATTCGGCGACCCGGTCGACCTGGGCGCCGACGCCGGACTCGCCTCGCTGTACGACGCGGGGCTGCTCGGCCTGATGTGGTCGGTCTTCGGCGGCTGGCTGCACGCCACCGCGCTGACCGGCGCGGACGGGGTGGCGGCCACCGACTTCACCGCGGTCGCCGACCGCTGGCTGCGCACGGTCTCCTGGTTCATGACCGGGTACGCCGGGCAGGTCGACGCGGGCGTCTACCCCGGCCACGACGCCACCGTCGACGTCCAGGTGGCCGCGATCGGGCACCTCCTGGAGGCGGGCGAGGCCCGCGGCGTGGACGCGCGGCTGCCCGAGCTCCACCTGGAGCTGATGCGCGAGGTGGTCGCGGCCGGGCACGGCGGCGACAGCTACGCGCGGGTCATCGAGGCCTTCCGGCGCAAGGGCTGACCGGCCGGGCCCCGCGCCCGGCCCCGGAAACGGCGAAGGGCCGTCGCTCCCGAGCGGGGGAGCGGCGGCCCTTCAGCACGTACGACGGGGTGTCAGAGCACGCGCACGGCGCCCGACGGGCTGTCCCAGTCCATGGAGCGCTCGACGACGCCGGTGGAGGAGTTCTGCGCGCCGACGAACTTGCCGCCACCCACGTAGATGGCCACGTGGTACGCGGAGCCCTTGCCGCCCCAGTACAGGATGTCGCCCGGCTGCAGGTTCGACAGCGAGACCTCGCGGCCCATCGTCGACTGGTCCTGGGAGACGCGCGGCAGGTCGACGCCGGCCTGGCGGTAGGCGGCCTGGACGAGGCCCGAGCAGTCCCACGAGTTCGGGCCGGTGCCGCCGGAGACGTACGCGTCGCCGACCTGGGCGAGCGCGAAGTTCACGATCGCGCCGGCGTTGCCGGAGACGTTCGAGCTGCGCGAGGAGGACGACGAGGAGGAGGAGCCGCCCTCGTCCGACGCGGAGGCGAGCTGGGTGCGCTCCGAGGAACGGGAGGCGCGCTGCTCGGCCTTGGACTCGGCCTCGGCCTTCTTCTTGGCCGCGGCCTCGGCCTTGCGGTCCGCCTGGTCCTTGGAGGTCTTGGCGTCCTTGGCCGCCTTGACGGCCGCGGCGCGCTCCTGGACGTCCAGCTCCAGGTCCAGGGCGACCTGCTGGGTGGCCTCGGCGGAGGCGTGCACGGTGGAGGAGAGGTCCGCGTTGAGCGTGGGCATCTCGATGGTCTCGGTCACCGGCTCGGCGTTCGCCGGGGCGGCGGCACCGGCGACCGCGATGGTGCTGAGGACGCCACCGGCAACTCCGGCCCGCAGCGCGAGCTTCGAGGCGCTCCGGCGGGGCTTCCGGTGGCTGGGTATGTGAGCGGTGTGGGACATGGGTACAACCGCTATCAGGGGTCCACGGTTCCCATCAAGAAACGTGGGGTGCGCCACAGTTGTGCCCGGACGGATCAAATCCGCTTCTCGTGGACCCTTATTGACGCCCTAACGGGCAAACCGGGCATGCGTGATCAGGGCTGTGATCATGGGTTTTCCGTGAAACGCCCGAATTGCCCGGCACTTACCATCCCTTCACGCGGATGGCCAAGCCCGCTTTTCCCGCCCCCTGGTACGAGTGGCGCAGGTCACATTTCCATGTCCGGTTGGTCCCCCCGGAGTTCGTGAACGCGTGCACGTGTCCACCGCGTGGGGCCGCCGTCCCCCGCACGAGTGGACGCGGGCTCATTATCACCCCGCACGGTCCATCGCCAATTTGCTTGCAGTGCCCATCTCTTGATAGGGCGCCACCTTCTTGACCAGGGGTAACGCCACCAGATGTCACGTCTGGTGATCACTCGCGTGCTTCACGTACGAAGATCACCGCTCATCCGACTTCATGATCCTTCGTCAGGTGGTGGAGATCACAAAGTCGTTGACGTACCCCGTGTCGCAGATCACAGACCGGCAGGCATAGGATGCGGGGCAGCCGGGCTTGTGAACTGCCTCACATGTGCGCGATCTTCGCGTCGTGACGGGGTCGTGAGCGCGGCCCGCGTGTGTGCGGTCCAACGGTCAAGGACGACTGGAAGGAGCGAGGAGCGTGAATGCCTACGCGCCCGTCCTCGTGCTCGGCGCCCTCGGGGCAGGTTTTGCGATCTTCTCCGTGGTGATGGCCGCGCTTATCGGTCCAAAACGGTATAACCGGGCAAAACTTGAAGCCTACGAGTGCGGTATCGAGCCGACGCCGACTCCGGCAGGGGGCGGCCGCTTCCCCATCAAGTACTACCTGACGGCGATGCTCTTCATCGTCTTCGACATCGAGATCGTCTTCCTCTACCCCTGGGCCGTCACCTTCGACGCCCTGGGGCTTTTCGGGCTCGTGGAGATGCTGCTCTTCGTGCTCACCGTCTTCGTCGCCTACGCGTACGTGTGGCGGCGCGGCGGCCTGGAATGGGACTGAGGGGCTGAGGGGCACCTAATGGGACTCGAAGAGAAGCTGCCGAGCGGTTTCCTGCTCACCACCGTCGAACAGGCCGCGGGCTGGGTGCGGAAGTCCTCCGTCTTCCCCGCGACCTTCGGCCTCGCCTGCTGCGCCATCGAGATGATGACCACCGGCGCCGGCCGCTACGACCTGGCCCGCTTCGGCATGGAGGTCTTCCGCGGCTCACCGCGCCAGGCCGACCTGATGATCGTGGCCGGACGGGTGAGCCAGAAGATGGCCCCCGTCCTGCGCCAGGTCTACGACCAGATGCCCAACCCCAAGTGGGTCATCTCCATGGGCGTGTGCGCCTCCTCCGGCGGCATGTTCAACAACTACGCGATCGTGCAGGGCGTCGACCACGTCGTACCGGTCGACATCTACCTGCCGGGCTGCCCGCCGCGCCCCGAGATGCTGATGGACGCGATCCTCAAGCTCCACCAGAAGATCCAGGGCTCCAAGCTCGGCGTGAACGCGGCGGAGGCCGCGCGCGAGGCCGAGGAAGCGGCGCTCAAGGCACTGCCCACCATCGAGATGAAGGGGCTGCTGCGATGAGCGAGTCCGCCGAGCAGAACGGCGTCCCCGCCCAGCGCGCGGACACCGGCGAGGTCATCGGCGTACGCACCGGAATGTTCGGAGCCAGCAGCGGCGCCGACACCTCCGGCTACGGCGGCCTGGTGCGCACCGTCACCCTGCCGGGCGCCTCCTCCCGTCCGTACGGCGGCTACTTCGACGAGGTCGCCGACGAGCTGGAGGGCGCGCTGGAGGAGCAGGGCCTGGTGCCCGAGAACGCCATCGAGAAGACGGTCGTCGACCGCGGCGAGCTCACCTTCCACATCGCCCGCGAGCACCTGGACCGCGTCGCCCGCACCCTGCGCGACGACCCGGCGCTCCGCTTCGAGCTGTGCACCGGCGTCTCCGGCGTGCACTACCCCGGCGACAAGGGCCGCGAGCTGCACGCCGTCTACCACCTGCGCTCGCTCACCCACGGCCGGCTGATCCGGCTGGAGGTCTCCGCGCCGGACAGCGACCCGCACGTGCCCTCGCTCGTCGCGGTCTACCCGACCAACGACTGGCACGAGCGCGAGACCTACGACTTCTTCGGCCTGGTCTTCGACGGCCACCCCGCCCTCACCCGGATCATGATGCCGGACGACTGGCAGGGCTTCCCGCAGCGCAAGGACTATCCCCTCGGCGGCATCGCCGTCGAGTACAAGGGCGCCCAGATCCCGGCTCCGGACCAGCGGAGGTCGTACTCGTGAGCACTTCCCAGGCGTCTCCCCGCGAGACGACAGAAGGCACCGTCTACACGGTGACCGGCGGCGACTGGGACGAGGTCGTCCAGTCCGCGGCCAAGGCCGACGACGAGCGCATCGTCGTCAACATGGGCCCCCAGCACCCCTCCACGCACGGCGTGCTCCGGCTGATCCTGGAGATCGAGGGCGAGACGGTCACCGAGGCCCGCTGCGGCATCGGCTACCTGCACACCGGCATCGAGAAGAACCTCGAGTACCGCACCTGGACGCAGGGCACCACCTTCGTCACGCGCATGGACTACCTGACGCCCTTCTTCAACGAGGCCGCCTACTGCCTCGGCGTGGAGAAGCTGCTCGGCATCGAGGACCAGATCCCCGACCGCGCCAGCGTCATCCGGGTCCTGCTCATGGAGCTCAACCGGCTCTCCTCGCACCTGGTGTGCATCGCCACCGGAGGCATGGAACTCGGCGCCACCACGATCATGATCTACGGCTTCCGCGACCGGGAGCTGATCCTCGACCTCTACGAGCTGATCACCGGCCTGCGCATGAACCACGCGTTCATCCGCCCCGGCGGCCTGGCGCAGGACCTGCCGCCCGGCGCGATCGACCAGCTGCGCGAGTTCGTGAAGACCATGCGCAAGAACCTGCCGGAGTACGACAAGCTCGCCACCGGCAACCCCATCTTCAAGGCCCGCATGCAGGACGTCGGCCACCTGGACCTCGCGGGCTGCCTCGCCCTCGGCGCCACCGGACCGGTCCTGCGCTCCGCCGGGCTCCCGCACGACCTGCGCAAGACCGACCCGTACTGCGGTTACGAGGACTACGAGTTCGAGGTCCCGACCGCGGACACCTGCGACTCCTACGGCCGCTTCCTCATCCGCCTGGAGGAGATGCGCCAGTCGCTCGGGATCGTCGAGCAGTGCCTGGACCGCCTGGAGCCCGGTCCGGTCATGGTCGCCGACAAGAAGATCGCCTGGCCCGCGCAGCTCGCGCTCGGCCCGGACGGACTCGGCAACTCCCTCGACCACATCAAGCAGATCATGGGCACCTCCATGGAGTCCCTGATCCACCACTTCAAGCTGGTGACCGAGGGCTTCCGGGTCCCGGCCGGGCAGACCTACGCCGCGGTCGAGTCGCCCAAGGGCGAACTGGGCGCGCACGTCGTCTCCGACGGCGGCACCCGCCCCTACCGGGTCCACTTCCGCGACCCCTCCTTCACCAACCTCCAGGCCATGGCGGCGATGTGCGAGGGCGGCCAGGTCGCCGACGTCATCGTCGCCGTCGCGTCCATCGACCCCGTGATGGGAGGCGTCGACCGGTAATGACGGACGTATCGCTGGGGATGCCGCAGCTCCCCGCCCCCGACTACCCGGCCGACGTGCGCGCCCGGCTCGAAGCGGACGCCAAGGAGGTCGTGGCCCGCTACCCGGACAGCCGCTCCGCCCTGCTGCCGCTGCTGCACCTGGTGCAGTCCGAGGAGGGCCACGTCACCCGCACCGGCATGCGGTTCTGCGCGGAGGTGCTCGGCCTCACCACCGCCGAGGTCACCGCCGTCGCCACCTTCTACACCATGTACCGGCGCAAGCCGTCCGGCGACTACCAGGTCGGCGTCTGCACCAACACGCTCTGCGCGGTGATGGGCGGCGACGCCATCTTCGAGGAGCTCAAGGAGCACCTCGGCGTCGGCAACGACGAGACCACCGAGGACGGCAAGGTCACGCTGGAGCACATCGAGTGCAACGCGGCCTGCGACTTCGCCCCCGTCGTGATGGTCAACTGGGAGTTCTTCGACAACCAGACGCCGCAGAGCGCCAAGCGGCTCGTCGACGACCTGCGCGCCGGACGCCCCGTCGAGCCCACCCGCGGCGCCCCCCTGTGCACCTACAAGGACACCGCGCGCATCCTGGCCGGCTTCCCCGACGAGCGCCCCGGCGCCGTCGAGGCCACCGGCGGCGCGGGACCCGCCTCGCTCGTCGGGCTCCGGCTGGCCAAGGGCGAGACGGCCCCCGCCCGGGTGGTCTCGCCGCGCACCGGCACCCCGCACGACGAGGCCCCGGCCGGGCCCTCCGGCCTCTCGCCCGCCGAGCACCAGAGCTCGCACGACGCGCCGCAGCGGACCGCGCAGTCCGACCCCGCGCACCCGGCGGACCCGGCCACCGAGGAGGGGGAGTGATGACGATGGCACCCGAGATCAACGAGACCAGCCCCGAGAAGCTGCTGGCGCCCGTGCTCTCCGCCTTCTGGGACGAGGAGGGCTCCTGGACGCTGGAGACCTACCGGCGCCACGAGGGCTACGAGGGACTGCGCAAGGCCCTGGCGATGACGCCCGACGAGGTCATCGCCTACGTCAAGGACTCCGGCCTGCGCGGCCGCGGCGGCGCGGGCTTCCCCACCGGCATGAAGTGGCAGTTCATCCCGCAGGGCGACGGCAAGCCGCACTACCTGGTGGTCAACGCCGACGAGTCGGAGCCGGGCACCTGCAAGGACATCCCGCTGCTCTTCGCCAACCCGCACAGCCTGATCGAGGGCATCCTGATCGCCTGCTACGCGATCCGCTCCTCGCACGCCTTCATCTACCTGCGCGGCGAGGTCGTCCCCGTCCTGCGCAGGTTGCACGAGGCGGTGCGCGAGGCGTACGAGGCCGGGTACCTCGGCAAGGACGCGCTCGGCCCCGGTCTCGACCTCGAACTCACCGTGCACGCCGGCGCCGGCGCGTACATCTGCGGCGAGGAGACCGCGCTGCTCGACTCCCTGGAGGGCCGCCGCGGCCAGCCCAGGCTGCGTCCCCCCTTCCCGGCCGTCGCCGGTCTGTACGCCTGCCCCACCGTGGTGAACAACGTCGAGTCCATCGCCTCGGTTCCCGCGATCCTCCAGCGCGGCAAGGACTGGTTCAAGTCGATGGGCAGCGAGAAGTCCCCGGGCTTCACGCTGTACTCGCTCAGCGGCCACGTCGCCTCGCCCGGCCAGTACGAGGGTCCGCTCGGCATCACGCTGCGCCAGCTGCTCGACATGAGCGGCGGCATGCGCCCCGGCCACCGGCTCAAGTTCTGGACCCCGGGCGGCAGTTCGACCCCGATGTTCACCGAGGAGCACCTCGACGTGCCCCTCGACTACGAGGGCGTCGGCGCCGCCGGGTCGATGCTCGGCACCAAGGCCCTGCAGTGCTTCGACGAGACCACCTGCGTGGTCCGCGCGGTCACCCGCTGGACCGAGTTCTACGCCCACGAGTCCTGCGGCAAGTGCACCCCCTGCCGCGAAGGCACCTACTGGCTCGTGCAGTTGCTGCGCGACATCGAGGCCGGCAAGGGCGCCCTGGAGGACCTCGACAAGCTGAACGACATCGCCGACAACATCAACGGCAAGTCGTTCTGCGCGCTCGGCGACGGCGCCGCCTCGCCCATCTTCTCCTCGCTGAAGTACTTCCGCGAGGAGTACGAGCAGCACATCACCGGCAAGGGCTGCCCCTTCGACCCGGCCCGGTCCACCGCCTGGGCCGACAACCACGTGGAGGTGAACGCATGACCGTCACCACGAGCGCTCCCTCCGGGGGCGGCGAGGCGGCCCTCCCGCCGGAGGACCTGGTCACGCTGACCATCGACGGCATCGAGATCAGCGTCCCCAAGGGCACCCTCGTCATCCGCGCCGCCGAACAGCTCGGCATCGAGATCCCGCGGTTCTGCGACCACCCGCTGCTCGACCCGGCCGGCGCCTGCCGCCAGTGCATCGTCGAGGTCGAGGGCCAGCGCAAGCCGATGGCCTCCTGCACCATCACCTGCACCGACGGCATGGTCGTCAAGTCGCAGCTGACCAGCCAGGTCGCCGAGAAGGCCCAGCACGGCGTGATGGAGCTGCTGCTCATCAACCACCCGCTGGACTGCCCGGTCTGCGACAAGGGCGGCGAGTGCCCGCTGCAGAACCAGGCGATGTCCCACGGCCAGGCCGAGTCGCGCTTCGAGGGCAAGAAGCGGACGTACGAGAAGCCGGTGCCGATCTCCACCCAGGTGCTGCTCGACCGCGAGCGTTGCGTGCTCTGCGCGCGCTGCACCCGCTTCTCCAACCAGGTCGCGGGCGACCCGATGATCGAGCTGATCGAGCGCGGCGCGCTCCAGCAGGTCGGCACCGGCGAGGGCGACCCCTTCGAGTCGTACTTCTCCGGCAACACCATCCAGATCTGCCCGGTCGGCGCGCTCACCTCCGCCGCCTACCGCTTCCGCTCCCGCCCCTTCGACCTGGTCTCCACGCCGTCGGTGTGCGAGCACTGCGCGGGCGGCTGCGCCACCCGCACCGACCACCGGCGCGGCAAGGTCATGCGGCGCCTGGCCGCCAACGAGCCCGAGGTCAACGAGGAGTGGATCTGCGACAAGGGCCGCTTCGGCTTCCGCTACGCCCAGCAGCGCGACCGGCTCGACACCCCGCTGGTGCGCAGCGCCGAGACCGGTGAACTGGAGCCCGCCAGCTGGCCGGAGGCGCTGGAGGCCGCCGCGCGCGGCCTGGTGCGCGGCCGCACCGGCGTGCTCAGCGGCGGCCGGCTGACCGTCGAGGACTCCTACGCGTACGCCAAGTTCGCCCGGGTCGCCCTGGACACCAACGACATCGACTTCCGCGCGCGCGTGCACAGCAGCGAGGAGGCCGACTTCCTGGCCGCCCGGGTCGCCGGGCGCGGACGCGACCTGGACCGCTCCGGCGTCACGTACACCTCCCTGGAGCAGGCCCCGGCGGTGCTGCTGGCCGGGATCGAGGCCGAGGAGGAGGCGCCCGGCGTCTTCCTGCGGCTGCGCAAGGCCCACCGCAAGCACGGCCAGCGCACCTTCGCGCTGGCCACCCACGAGACCCGCGGCCTGGTCAAGGCCGGCGGCACCCTGCTGCCCGCCGCCCCCGGCACCGAGACCGAGTGGCTGGACGCGCTGGCCGCCGGGGTCGGCCTGGAGGGCGAGGGCGCCACGGCCGCCGAGGCGCTGCGCGCCGCCGGGTCCGTGCTGGTCGTCGGCGAGCGGCTGGCCGCCGTGCCGGGGGCGCTGACCGCCGCCGTGCGGGCCGCCACCGCGACCGGCGCCGCACTGGTCTGGATCCCGCGCCGCGCCGGTGAGCGCGGCGCCGTCGAGGCCGGCGCGATCCCGTCGCTGCTGCCCGGCGGCCGCCCGGCCACCGACCCGCGGGCCCGCGAGGAGACCGCGGCGGCCTGGGGCGTGCGCGAACTCCCGCACCGCTACGGCCGCGACGCCGGGCAGATCGTGGAGGCCGCCGCCACCGGCGAGCTGGCCGCCCTGCTGGTGGCGGGCGTCGAGGTGGCGGACCTGCCCGACCCGGCCCGCGCGCGGGCCGCGCTGGACGAGGCGTTCGTGGTCAGCCTGGAGCTGCGTCCGAGCGAGGTCACCGAGCGGGCCGACGTGGTGTTCCCCGTCGCCGCCGTCGCCGAGAAGCCCGGCACGTTCCTCAACTGGGAGGGCCGGGCCCGGATGTTCGAGGCCGCCCTCAAGCCGGAGCAGATGACCCGCACCCTGCCGCCCTCCGACGCGCGCGTGCTGCACATGCTGGCCGACGCGCTCGACGTGCACCTGGCGCTGCCGGACCTGAAGTCCGCACGGCGCGAGCTGGACCGGCTGGGCGCCTGGGACGGGCCGCGGGCCACCGAGCCCCTGGACTCCGCTCAGCCGCTGCCCCGCCCGGGCGACGGCGAGGCGGTCCTCGCGGGCCACCGGCTGCTGCTCGACCAGGGCCTGCTCCAGCGGGGCGACGAGGCGCTGGCGGGCACCCGCCACGCGGCGGTCGCCCGGCTCTCGGCGGCCACCGCGGCCGAGAGCGGCGTCAAGGACGGCGACGAGCTCGCGGTCACCGGCCCGGCCGGCGAGATCCGGCTGCCGCTGCGGGTCACCGAGATGCCCGACCGCGTGGTCTGGCTCCCGCTGAACTCGGCCGGGCCCGGCGTCCTCGACGGCACCGGCGCCCGCCCCGGCGAGCTGGTGCGCATCGGTCCCGCGGCCCGGGCGGCCGCGACCCCCGCGGAGGTGGAGGCATGACCCCGTACACCCTGGCGGCCGAGGACCTCTCGATGTTCGGGCGGGACCCCTGGTGGCTCGTCGCGATCAAGGCGGTCTTCTGCTTCGCCTTCCTGATGGTGACCGTGCTGTTCTCCATCGTGTGGGAGCGCAAGGTCGTCGCGTGGATGCAGCTGCGCATCGGACCCAACCGGCACGGACCCTGGGGCATGCTCCAGTCGCTCGCCGACGGCATCAAGCTGATGCTGAAGGAGGACGTGATCGTCAAGCGCGCGGACAAGGTCGTCTACGTCCTCGCGCCGGTCATCGCCGCCATCCCGGCGTTCATGGCGATCGCGGTCATCCCCTTCGGCCCGGCCGGCAACGAGGTCTCGATCTTCGGCCACCGCACCACGATGCAGCTGACCGACCTGCCGATCGCCATGCTCTACGTGCTGGCCGTCGCCTCGGTCGGCATCTACGGCATCGTCCTCGCGGGCTGGTCGTCCGGCTCCACGTACCCGCTGCTCGGCGGTCTGCGCTCGTGCGCGCAGATGATCTCGTACGAGATCGCCATGGGCGCGGCCTTCGCCTCCGTCTTCCTCTACTCCGGGTCGATGTCGACCTCGGCGATCGTGGAGGCCCAGGCGGACCGGTGGTACGTGGTCCTGCTCCCGGTGTCGTTCATCATCTACATCATCACGATGGTCGGCGAGACCAACCGCGCCCCGTTCGACATGCCGGAGTCCGAGGGCGACCTGGTCGGCGGCTTCAACACCGAGTACTCGTCCATCAAGTTCGCGATGTTCATGCTCGCCGAGTACGTCAACATGGTCACCGTCTCGGCCGTGTCCGTGACGCTCTTCCTCGGAGGCTGGCGCGCGCCCTGGCCGGTCAGCACCTTCTGGGAGGGCGCGAACCACGGCTGGTGGCCGATGCTCTGGTTCGTCCTCAAGGTCCAGCTGCTGCTGTTCTTCTTCATCTGGCTGCGCGGCACGCTGCCCCGCGTGCGCTACGACCAGCTGATGAAGCTGGGCTGGAAGGTGCTCATCCCGGTCTCGGTGGTCTGGCTGATGCTGGTCGCCACCGTGCGGGCGCTGCGCAACGAGAACTACGACTTCCAGCAGATCCTGCTCTACGTCGGAGGCGCGGTCATCGCCGTCCTCCTGCTCTCCTTCGTCGCCGACCTGTTCCGCGACAAGAAGTCCGGGGCCGAGGCGGCCGAACAGCCGCCCGCCTTCGACCCGATGGCCGGCGGCTACCCCGTGCCGCCGCTGCCCGGCCAGACCCTGCCGCCGGTGCCCCGGCGCCGGCCGCGCCGCGAGCGCGAGCTGATCGGCAGTGGCGCCTCTGATACTGCGACTGCGAGTGACGGAAAGGAGACGGACGGTGTCTGACTTCCAGAACCCGGTGGCGGGCTTCGGCGTGACCTTCAAGGCCATGTTCAAGAAGCGCCTGACCGAGCAGTACCCGGAGCAGCAGAAGACGACCGCGCCGCGCTTCCACGGCCGGCATCAGCTCAACCGTCATCCCGACGGGCTTGAGAAGTGCGTCGGCTGCGAGCTGTGCGCCTGGGCCTGCCCGGCGGACGCGATCTACGTGGAGGGCGCGGACAACACGGACGAGGAGCGCTACTCGCCCGGCGAGCGCTACGGCCGCGTCTACCAGATCAACTACGCCCGCTGCATCCTGTGCGGGCTCTGCATCGAGGCGTGCCCCACCCGGGCGCTGACGATGACCAACGAGTTCGAACTGGCCGACTCCTCCCGCGAGAACCTGATCTACACCAAGGAGCAGCTCCTCGCGGGGCTCGACGAGGGCATGGTCGACGCGCCGCACTCGATCTTCCCCGGCATGGACGAGGGCGACTACTACCGGGGCGCGGTCACCGAGGCCGCCCCGGGCACCGTGCGCCAGGTGGCCGTGTCCAAGGGCGAGAAGCCCGAGCCGGAAGGGGCGGAAGCATGAGCCTCGCCGCCTACGCCACCTCCACCGGCGAGGCCTTCCAGTTCTGGGTGCTCGGCACCGTCGCCGTGATCGGCGCGCTGTGCACGATCCTGATGAAGAAGGCCGTGCACAGTGCGCTGTGCCTGGCCGGCACCATGATCATCCTGGCGGTCTTCTACCTGGCCAACGGGGCGTACTTCCTGGGCATCGTGCAGATCGTCGTCTACACCGGCGCGATCATGATGCTGTTCCTCTTCGTGGTCATGCTGGTCGGCGTCACCGCCGCCGACTCCCTCAAGGAGACCCTCAAGGGCCAGCGCTGGTGGGCCGCCGCCTGCGGCCTCGGCTTCGGCGTCCTGCTGATCGCCGGCATCGGCAACGCCTCCCTGAAGAACTTCGAGGGCACCGGCGGGGCCAACGCCTCGGGCAACGTGGAGGGCCTGGCCGCCCTCATCTTCACCAAGTACGTCTTCGCCTTCGAGATCACCGGCGCGCTGCTCATCACCGCCGCCGTCGGCGCGATGGTCCTCACCCACCGCGAGCGCGCCGAGCGGCCCGCCACCCAGCGCGAACTGGCCGAGCGCCGGGTCCGCGAGGGCAAGCACCTGCCGCCGCTGCCCGCCCCCGGCGTCTACGCCCGGCACAACGCGGTGGACGTCCCGGGCCTGCTGCCCGACGGCACCCCGTCCGAGCTCACCGTCAACAAGACGCTGCGCGACCGGGGTCAGATCCGCGACGTGTCCAGCGAGGCGCTCAGCGACCTCAAGGCGCTGGAGCAGCGCTCCGCGGAGCGCCTGGGCCGCGAGGAGGAGGTCAGCAAGTGAACCCGGTCAACTACCTCTACCTCGCCGCCCTGTTGTTCACCATCGGCGCCGCCGGGGTGCTCATCCGGCGCAACGCGATCGTGGTCTTCATGTGCGTCGAGCTGATGCTCAACGCCTGCAACCTCGCGTTCGTGGCCTTCTCCCGGCTGCACGGCAACCTCGACGGCCAGATCATCGCGTTCTTCACGATGGTCGTCGCCGCCGCCGAGGTCGTGGTCGGCCTGGCGATCATCGTGTCGCTGTTCCGTTCCCGTCACTCGGCCTCGGTCGACGACGCGTCCCTGATGAAGCTGTGAGGGGCTGACCGTGGACAACCTGATTGCGCTGCTCGTCGCGGCGCCCCTGCTGGGAGCCGCCGTCCTGCTCTGCGGCGGACGCCGGCTCGACCGCGTCGGCCACTGGCTGGGCACGCTGCTCGCCGCCGTCTCCTTCGGCATCGGCGTGGTGCTCTTCATCGACATGCTGGGCAAGGGCGCGGAGGACCGCTCCCTGCACCAGCACCTGTTCAGCTGGATCCCCGTGGGGGGGTTCAAGGCGGACGTCGCCTTCCAGCTCGACCAGCTGTCGATGACCTTCGTCCTGCTGATCACCGGGGTGGGCACGCTCATCCACGTGTACTCGATCGGGTACATGGAGCACGACGAGCGCCGCCGCCGCTTCTTCGCGTACCTCAACCTCTTCCTCTCGGCGATGCTCCTGCTGGTGCTCGCCGACAACTACCTGCTCCTGTACGTCGGCTGGGAGGGCGTCGGCCTCGCCTCGTACCTCCTGATCGGCTTCTGGCAGCACAAGCCCAGCGCGGCCACCGCCGCGAAGAAGGCCTTCCTGGTCAACCGGGTCGGCGACATGGGCCTGTCGATCGCGATCATGCTGATGTTCACGACCTTCGGGACGTTCGCCTTCGGGCCGGTCCTGGAATCCGTCGGGAACACCTCCGAGGGCAAGCTGACGGCCATCGCGCTGATGCTGCTGCTCGCCGCGTGCGGCAAGTCGGCCCAGGTGCCGCTGCAGTCCTGGCTCGGTGACGCGATGGAGGGCCCGACCCCGGTCTCGGCCCTCATCCACGCCGCCACCATGGTCACCGCCGGCGTCTACCTGATCGTCCGCTCCGGCGCGATCTTCGACGCGGCGCCGGACGCGCAGCTGGTGGTCACCATCGTCGGCGCGGTCACGCTGCTCTTCGGTGCGATCGTCGGTTGCGCCAAGGACGACATCAAGAAGGCCCTGGCGGGCTCGACGATGTCGCAGATCGGCTACATGGTGCTGGCCGCGGGCCTCGGCCCGATCGGCTACGCCTTCGCGATCATGCACCTGGTGACGCACGGCTTCTTCAAGGCGGGCCTCTTCCTCGGCGCCGGTTCGGTCATGCACGGCATGAACGACGAGGTGGACATGAGGAAGTACGGCGCGCTGCGCAAGCACATGCCGGTCACCTTCGTCACCTTCGGCCTGGGCTACCTGGCCATCATCGGCTTCCCCGGCCTGTCCGGCTTCTTCTCCAAGGACAAGATCATCGAGGCCGCCTTCGCCAAGGGCGGCACCGAGGGCTGGATCCTCGGCGCCTGCGCCCTGCTGGGCGCGGCGGTCACCGCGTTCTACATGACCCGCGTGATGCTGATGACCTTCTTCGGCGAGAAGCGCTGGCAGCCGGACGCGGAGGGCCACGAGCCGCACCCGCACGAGTCGCCGAAGTCGATGACCATCCCGATGGTCCTGCTGGCCTTCGGCTCGGTCTTCGCCGGCGGCCTGTTCTCCATCGGCGACCGCTTCGTCGGCTGGCTGGAGCCGGTCACCAAGTTCGAGCACGGCCACCCGCCGATCGGCGCGGCCGCGATCACCGCGTCCACCATCGTCGTGATGGTGGTCGGCGTCGGCCTGGCCTGGCTGCAGTACGGCCGCCGCCCGGTCCCGGTCACCGCCCCGCGCGGCTCCGTGCTCACCCGGGCCGCCCGCCGCGACCTGTTCCAGGACGACTTCAACCACGTGGTCCTGGTCCGCGGCGGCGAGCACCTCACCCGCTCCCTGGTGTACGTCGACCACTCGCTGGTCGACGGAGTGGTCAACGGCACCGCCGCCTCGGTCGGTGGCCTGTCCGGCCGGCTGCGCAAGCTGCAGAACGGCTTCGCCCGCTCCTACGCCGTCTCGATGTTCGGAGGTACGGCGGTGCTGATCGCCGCGACCCTGCTGATGAGGGCGGTGTGACCATGTCCTTCCCGATCCTCACGGCCACGGCGGCCGTCCCGGCGGTGGGCGCGGTCCTGACCGCCGCCGTGCCCGCCGCCCGCCGCACCGCCGCCAAGTGGCTGGCGCTGTTCTTCTCCCTGGTCACGCTCGCGCTGGCGGTCGTCGTCCTGGTCCGCTTCGAGCCCGGCGGGGACCGCTACCAGCTCACCGAGTCGCACGCCTGGATCAAGGACTTCGGCGTCCGCTACGAGCTGGGCGTGGACGGCATCGGGGTGGCGCTGATCGCCCTGACCGCCGTACTCATCCCGTTCGTCATCCTGGCCGGCTGGCACGACGCCGACCCGCTGGAGACCAAGTCGCCGCGCTGGCGCCCCACCCAGGGCTTCTTCGCGCTGATCCTGATGGTCGAGGCGATGGTGGTGCTCTCCTTCGAGGCCACCGACGTCTTCCTCTTCTACATCCTCTTCGAAGCGATGCTCATCCCGATGTACTTCCTCATCGGCGGCTTCGGGGACCGCGCCCACACGGGCAGCGACGAGAACGCCGCGGCCCAACGCTCGTACGCGGCCGTGAAGTTCCTGCTCTACAACCTGGTCGGCGGCCTGATCATGCTGGCCGCGGTCATCGGGCTCTACGTGGTCGCGGGCAACTTCTCGCTCCAGCAGATCGCCGAGGCCCGCGCCAACGGCTCGCTGGACATGGCCACCAACACCGAGCGGCTGCTGTTCCTCGGCTTCTTCTTCGCCTTCGCGGTGAAGGCGCCGCTGTGGCCGCTGCACACCTGGCTGCCCAACGCCATGGGCGAGGCGACCGCCCCGGTGGCCGTGCTGATCACCGCGGTGGTCGACAAGGTCGGCACCTTCGCGATGCTCCGCTTCTGCCTGGGCCTCTTCCCCGAGGCCAGCGAGTGGGCGACGCCGGTCATCCTGGTGCTCGCGCTGATCAGCATCGTCTACGGCGCGCTGGTCGCGGTCGGCCAGCGGGACATCAAGCGCCTGGTGGCGTACGCGTCGATCTCCCACTTCGGCTTCATCGTCATGGGCATCTTCGCGATGACCAGCCAGGGCCAGTCCGGCGCGACGCTCTACATGGTCAACCACGGGATCTCGACGGCCGCGCTGATGCTGGTCGCCGGGTTCCTGATCTCGCGCCGCGGCTCGCGCCTGATCGCGGACTACGGCGGCGTGCAGAAGGTCGCCCCGGTCCTCGCGGGCACCTTCCTGGTCGGCGGCCTGGCGACCCTGTCGCTGCCCGGACTCGCCCCGTTCGTCAGCGAGTTCCTGGTCCTGGTCGGCACGTTCAGCCGGTACCCGGTGGTCGGGATCATCGCCACCACGGGCATCGTGCTCGCCGCGCTGTACACGCTGGTCCTGTACCAGCGCACGATGACCGGTCCGGTGAAGGCCGAGGTGGCGAAGATGCCCGACCTCAGGGCCCGTGAGCTGCTGGTGGTGGCGCCGCTGATCGCGCTGCTGCTGTTCCTCGGGGTGTTCCCGAAGCCGCTCACCGACATCGTGAACCCCGCGGTGAAGCACACCCTGTCCGACGTGCAGAAGACCGACCCCGAGCCCGAGGCGGAGGCAGCGAAGTGAGTGCGACAGCTGTCCACAGCCTGTGGACGACGGCGGCCGACCCGATCGAGAAGATCCCGGCCCCCCACATCGAGTACGCCCAGCTCGCCCCGGTCCTCATCGTGGTGGGCGTGGCGATCCTCGGCGTCCTCGCCGAGGCCTTCGTACCGCGCAAGGGCCGCTACTACACCCAGGTGTTCCTGAGCTTCTTCGGCCTGGCCGCCGCGTTCGCCGCGGTGGTCGCCCTGGCCGCGGACGGCTACGCGGGCTCCGGCGCCGACAGCAAGGCGCACGTCGCCGCGATGGGCGCCATCGCGGTGGACGGGCCCGCGCTGTTCCTCCAGGGCACCATCCTGCTGGTCGCGGTGTTCTCGGTGTTCACCTTCGCCGAGCGGCGCCTGGACCCGTCCGACCACGGCCACCGGGCCGACTCCTTCGCGGCCCAGGCCGCGGCGGTGCCCGGCGGCGAGGCCGAGAAGGCCGCCGTCAAGGCGGGCTTCACCACCACCGAGGTCTTCCCGCTGGTGATGTTCGCGGTCGCCGGCATGCTGGTCTTCCCGGCGGCCAACGACCTGCTGACGCTCTTCATCGCGCTGGAGGTCTTCTCCCTGCCGCTGTACCTGCTCTGCGCCGTCGCCCGCCGCAAGCGGCTGATGTCGCAGGAAGCGGCCGTGAAGTACTTCCTGCTCGGCGCGTTCTCCTCGGCCTTCCTGCTGTTCGGGATCGCCCTGCTGTACGGGTACGCGGGCTCCGTCTCGTACGGCCGCATCGCCGACGTGGTGGACGGCACGGTCACGGACATCACCCCGGCGCTCGCCGACACCATGGGCAACGACGCGCTGCTGCTCATCGGCTTCGCCATGGTGATGACGGGGCTGCTGTTCAAGGTGGGCGCGGTGCCCTTCCACATGTGGACCCCGGACGTCTACCAGGGCGCCCCGACCCCGGTCACCGGCTTCATGGCGGCGGCCACCAAGGTCGCGGCGTTCGGCGCGATGCTGCGCCTGCTGTACGTGGTGCTGCCGGGCCTGCGCTGGGACTGGCGGCCGGTCATGTGGGGCGTCGCCATCGTCACCATGCTGGCCGGTGCGATCGTGGCCATCACCCAGACCGACATCAAGCGGCTCCTGGCGTACTCCTCGATCGCGCACGCGGGGTTCATCCTCGCCGGTGTGATCGCGGCGACCCCGGACGGCGTCTCCTCGGTCCTCTTCTACCTGGGCGCGTACTCCTTCGTGACGATCGGCGCGTTCGCCGTGGTGACGCTGGTGCGCGACGCGGGCGGCGAGGCCACGCACCTGTCCAAGTGGGCCGGTCTGGGGCGGCGTTCGCCGCTGGTGGCCGCGGTGTTCGCGGTCTTCCTGCTGGCCTTCGCGGGCATCCCGCTGACCTCCGGCTTCTCCGGCAAGTTCGCCGTGTTCAAGGCGGCGGCCGAGGGCGGCGCGGGCGCGCTGGTGGTGGTCGGCGTGATCTCCTCGGCGATCGCGGCCTTCTTCTACGTCCGCGTGATCGTGCTGATGTTCTTCAGCGAGCCGAAGGCCGACGGCCCGACGGTGGCGGTGCCCTCGCCGCTGACCATGACGGCCATCGGGGTGGGCGTGGCGGTGACCCTCGTCCTGGGTCTGGCCCCGCAGTACTTCCTCGACCTGGCGAACCAGGCGGGCGTGTTCGTCCGCTAGCCAGGCTCCGTACGGTCCAGGGCCCGGCACCCCGCGAGGGTGCCGGGCCCTCGTGCGTACGGCCGGAACGGCCCTGTGGCGCACCGGAGTCGGGCGTGCCATCGTGACAGGTGGTCTGGACCAGCACGGAAGGAGGGTGGGGAGGATGCGCACCGCCTTCCCGATGCACCGCCTGGACGTCCCGATGCCCAACGCCCTGCCGTTCGCCATCGGCACCTTCGACTCCATCGGCCCGATGTCCCGCGCCGACTTCCCGCACCGCCACACCTTCTACGAGATCGTGTACGTCACCCACGGCGCCGGCACCCACGTCCGCGACCTGGAGCGGGCCCGGCTCGACCCCCCGCACCTGGGGTTCGTGCTGCCCGGCCAGCTGCACCACTGGGAGGGCGTGACCGGCCTGGACGGCTACGTGGTGCTGTTCACCGAGGACTTCCTGCTCGACCACCCCGGCGACCGGGAGGCGCTGCGCCGCCTCGGGCACGCGCCCTGGCGCCGCCTGGACGACCGGGCGGCGGGCTGGGCCGGGTCGCTGGTGGCCGAGCTCGACCGGGAGTACCGGACGGGCGACGGCGGCTTCGACTCCGTACTGCGGGCCCTGCTGCACATCCTGGTCGTGCGGGCCGGGCGGCGGCTCGCCGCACCGGCCGGCGAGGGAGCCGCCCGGACGGCGCCGGTGGCGCGGGAGTTCGAGCGGCTGCTCGCGGACACCGACCCGGCCGCGCTGACGGTCGGCGGCTGCGCGGGGCGGCTGGGGGTGTCGGTGAGCCACCTGACCGAGGTGGTGAAGGACGCCACCGGGCGGACCCCGGGGGAGCTGGTCCGCCAGGCCCGCACCAGCGAGGCCAAACGGCTGCTCGCCCGCACCGAACTGACCGTGCGACAGGTCGCGGCGCGGGTGGGCTTCGACGACCCCGCCTACTTCTGCCGCTTCTTCCGCCGCGAGACCGGCACCAGCCCCGGGGGCTTCCGCCGGGACGGCGGGGACGGCCCGGCCGGGCCGGGTGGGGATAAACACCACGACCACCGGATCGAGTCCATCGCCCGGGCCGCGCCCGCTCCCTAGGTTCATTGCCAACCCCCCTACGCATCACAGGAGTCGGCATGGACGGCACGAACGAGCAGCTCCCCGGGCAGCCCAGCCGCAAGACGGTCCTCAGGGCCGCGGTCGCCGCGGGCGCCGCCGTCCCCCTCGCCCTGATGGGCGTGCCCGCGCTGGCCCGCACGCTCTCCGGCGGCCCGGCCGCGCCCGAGGCGACCCCCTCCTGCGACGACGGCGACGACCCCACGGTCCCGCAGACCGAGGGGCCCTACTTCAAGCCGAACTCGCCGCTGCGCACCTCCCTGGTCGACGCGGGCACGCCCGGCACCCGGCTCAGCGTCAGCGGCTACGTCTTCGGCCTGGCCTGCCGCCCGGTCGCCGGGGCGCTCCTCGACTTCTGGCAGGCCGACGTCAACGGCGCGTACGACAACAGCGGGTTCCGCTTCCGCGGCCACCAGTTCACCGACGCGCAGGGCGCGTTCAAGCTGTCCACGATCGTCCCCGGGCTCTACCCCGGCCGCACTCGGCACATCCACGTCAAGGTCCAGGCGCCCGGCCGCCCGGTCCTGACCACGCAGCTCTACTTCCCCGGCGAGCCGCGCAACAACACGGACACCATCTTCGACCCGCGGCTGCTGATGACCGTCCGCGACGGGGGCTCCGGGCGCGAGGCCGCCTTCGACTTCGTGCTCAACGTGCCCCAGGACCCGGGCACCCCCTCGCCGACGCCCACCCCGACCGCGCCCGGCGGCGGCACCTGGGCGGCCGGCACGGCGTACGCGGCGGGGGCCAGGGTCACCTACGGCGGGGTCGGCTACACGTGCCTCCAGGGGCACACCGCGCAGACGGGCTGGGAGCCGCCGAACACTCCCGCGCTGTGGCGGGCGGGCTGACGCGCCCGCCCACCCCGGCGCCGGGGAGCGGTTCCCGGTCGTGTGGGAGGCGGCGGACCGGCCCGGACGTGGCCGGTCCGCCGCCGGTTGTCAGCGGGGCCCCCTAAGGTGGCTGGAGTGACACCGGCACCAGCACCAGTACGACGGGGGACGACGCGATGAGCGGCGAGGCGCTTCAGACCCTGCACCGGGTCTTCGGCTACGAGGCCTTCCGGGGCGAGCAGGAAGCGATCATCGAGCAGGTGGTCGGCGGCGGAGACGCCGTCGTGCTCATGCCCACCGGAGGCGGCAAGTCCCTGTGCTACCAGATCCCCGCCCTGGTCAGACCGGGTACGGGCGTGGTGATCTCACCACTGATCGCACTGATGCAGGACCAGGTGGACGCGCTGCGGGCGCTCGGCGTGCGGGCCGGGTTCATCAACTCCTCGCAGGACTTCGACGAGCGGCGCACCGTGGAGGCCGAGCTGCTCGCGGGCGAGCTCGACCTGATCTACCTGGCCCCCGAGCGGCTGCGCCTGGACGCCACCCAGGACCTGCTGGGCCGCGCCAAGATCTCCCTGTTCGCCATCGACGAGGCGCACTGCGTCTCCCAGTGGGGGCACGACTTCCGGCCGGACTACCTGGCCCTGTCGATGCTGGGGGAGCGCTGGCCCGACGTGCCCCGGCTCGCCCTGACGGCGACCGCCACCCCGGCCACCCACCGGGAGATCACCGAGCGGCTCGGGATGCACCGGGCGCGGCACTTCGAGGCGGGCTTCGACCGGCCCAACATCCAGTACCGCATCGTGCCCAAGGCCGACCCCAAGAAGCAGCTGCTCGCCTTCCTCAAGGAGGAGCACCCCGGGGACGCGGGCATCGTCTACTGCCTCTCGCGCGCCTCGGTGGAGAAGACGGCCGAGTTCCTGTGCGCCAACGGGGTGGAGGCCGTGCCCTACCACGCGGGCCTGGACGCGGGCACCCGCGCGGCGCACCAGTCGCGGTTCCTGCGCGAGGACGGTCTGGTGGTCGTCGCCACCATCGCCTTCGGCATGGGCATCGACAAGCCCGACGTGCGCTTCGTGGCCCACCTGGACCTGCCCAAGTCCGTCGAGGGCTACTACCAGGAGACCGGCCGCGCGGGCCGCGACGGCCGCCCGTCCACGGCCTGGATGGCGTACGGCCTGCAGGACGTGGTCCAGCAGCGCAAGATGATCCAGGGCGGCGAGGGCGACGAGGCCTTCCGGCGGCGCGCGGCCGCCCACCTGGACGCGATGCTGGCGCTCTGCGAGACGGTGGAGTGCCGCAGGGCGCGGCTGCTCGCCTACTTCGGCCAGGATCCCGACGGCACCGCCTGCGGCAACTGCGACACCTGCCTGACCCCGCCGAAGACCTGGGACGGCACGGTGGCGGCGCAGAAGGTGCTGTCCACGGTGTGGCGCCTGGAGCGGGAGCGTCGGCAGAAGTTCGGCGCGGGCCAGATCATCGACATCCTGCTGGGCCGCAGGACCGCCAAGGTGATCCAGTTCGACCACGACCAGCTGTCGGTGTTCGGCATCGGCGAGGAGCTGTCCGAGGCGCAGTGGCGCGGCGTGGTCCGCCAGCTGCTCGCGATGGGGCTGCTCGCGGTGGAGGGGGAGTACGGCACGCTGGTGCTCACCGACACCAGCGGCGAGGTGCTGGGCAGCCGGCGCGAGGTGCCGCTGCGCACCGAGCCGGAGAAGCCGGCCAAGGCGGCGCGCGCCGCGAAGTCGGGGAAGTCCAAGGCCCCGGCGGAGGACCTGCCGCCGGAGGCGGAGCCCCTGTTCGAGGCGCTGCGCGCGTGGCGGGCGGCACAGGCGAAGGAGCAGGGGGTCCCGGCGTACGTGATCTTCCAGAACGCCACCCTGCGCGAGGTCGCGCTGACCCGTCCGGGGAGCCTGGCGGACCTGGCGGAGATCGGCGGCATGGGCGAGAAGAAACTGGCGACGTACGGGGAAGCGGTCCTGGAGGTGGTGGCCTCCCAGGTGTCCGAGGAGTTCCAGGAGCCGCAGGCGTCCGAGGAGACGGGGTGAGCCGGGGCCCGGGTCACCCCTGGTGACCCGGGCCCGGCCCCCGCCTCAGCGGGAGCGGATGGTGCCGGTGACCTCGCCCAGGGCCACCCGGACGCCGTCCGGGCCCGGGGCCCATGCCGTGAGGACGACCTCGTCCCCGTCCTCCAGGAACGTCCGCTTCCCGGAGGGCAGCTCCAGCGCGTCCCGCCCGTTCCAGGTCAGCTCCAGGAGCGACCCCCGCTGGCGCACCTCGGGGCCCGAGACCGTGCCGGAGCCGTACAGGTCCCCGGTGCGCAGCGACGCCCCGTTCACCGTCATGTGCGCGAGCTGCTGCGCGGCCGTCCAGTACATGGTGGCGAACGGCGGCTCGGCGACGACCTCGCCGTTGATCCGTACCGTGATCCGCAGGTCGAAGCCGCCCGGCTCCTCCTCGGCGGAGTCGTCCAGGTACGGCAGCAGCGGGAAGTCGCGGGCCGGCGGGGTGACCCTGGCCGCGTCCAGGGCCTCCAGCGGGGTCACCCAGGCCGACACGGACGTGGCGAAGGACTTGCCGAGGAACGGGCCGAGCGGCACGTACTCCCAGGCCTGGATGTCCCGCGCCGACCAGTCGTTGAGCAGCGAGAGCCCGAAGACGTGGTCCCGGAAGTCCTCCAGCGCGACCGGCTCGCCCAGCGCCGAGGGCGCGCCGACCAGGAAGCCGACCTCCGCCTCGATGTCGAGCTTCACCGAAGGGCCGAACACCGGCGCCGGGTCCGTCGGCGCCTTGCGCTGCCCCGAGGGCCGCACCACGTCGGTGCCGGAGACCACGACGGTGCCGGAGCGCCCGTGGTAACCGATCGGCAGGTGCTTCCAGTTGGGGGTGAGCGCGTCCCCGTCGGGCCGGAAGATCCGCCCCACGTTGGTCGCGTGGTGCTCGGAGGCGTAGAAGTCGACGTAGTCCGCGACCTCGTAGGGCAGGTGCAGGGTCACCGTGTCCAGCGGGTGCAGCAGCGGCTCTATGTCGGGGCGGTGCGCGGGCACGGTCACCCAGGCGGTGAGCGCGCGGCGCACGTCGCGCCAGGTGGTCCGCCCGGCCGCGAGCAGCGGGTTGAGGCTGGGCTGCGCGAGCAGTCGCGCGTACGGGGAGCCCAGGGCGTGCGCGGCGGCACCCGCGTCCAGGACGTGGTCGCCCAGGCGGACGCCGAGGCGGCGGCGGTCGGGTTCGCCGGCGGTGGAGAAGACGCCGTACGGGAGGTTGTGCGGGCCGAAGGGGTCGCCCTCGGCCAGGTCGAGCGGGCTCTGCTCGGGCATTGCTGCTTGCCTCGCTTTCCACGGGTGTGGGGACCACGTTACGTCGGGGGCGCCCCGGCGCGGCAGTGCCGAAATTGCCGCGAATGCCGGAAAGGCCGTGCGGGGCGGGAGGTCCGGGCGGCGCCCGCCGGACGGGTCCCCGCCACGATCGCGCAATCCCCCTTCCCGCGGGCGCGGACTCTGTCACAGTCAACTCATGGGGGAATACGTCGAGTTCACCTTCGAAGACGGCCAGTCCGTGCTGCTTGAGGTCTTTCCCAGCCCGCTCGGCGAGGCCGCGCAGGCGCCACCCGGCGCGGGCCACCTCGAACCGGTCGCCGGCTCCGGCGGCCTGGTCTCCCGGGCCGCCCGGGGCACCCTGCGCACGATGCTGCGCCCGCTGGTCCCGGTCCTGGAGACCGTGCACGAGACGGTGAACGGGCTCGCCGTGCGCCCCGACGAGATCGGCGTCGAGATCGGGGTGCGCTTCACCAACGACCTGCGCCTGGGCATCGTGAGCGCGCGCGGCGAGGCGAACCTGGTGGTCAAGGCGGTCTGGAAACCCACGGGCGAGGGCCCGGACGGCACCCCGGACGCGCCCCCGGACGGCCCGCCGGACGAGACCCCCGGGGGCGGCGGGGGCGACTCGTGACCCCGGACGCCGACCCGCTCGACGTCGCGGTGGCCGCCGCCTGGGTCACCGTCCACGGCGCCCGCAGCGGGACGCCCGTGGGCGCCGGCGTCTACGTCGCCGAACGGCACGTACTGACCTGCGCGCACGTGCTCAACGCCGCGCTCGGCCGCCCCAAGAAGGGCCAGGAGCCGCCCGCCGACGAGGAGTTGGCCCGGGTCGGGCTCAGCCGCCCGGCCGCGCCCGGACAGCCCCTGGGCGGCCCGGTGCGGCTGGTGAGCTGGGAGCCGCCGTGCGACGACCCGCACTCCAACCGCTGGGACGGCGACCTGGCGCTGGTCGAGGTGGCGGTCCCAGGCGCCCCCGTGTCGTTCGGCGAGACCGAGCCGTACCGCACCCTGCAGACCTGGCACGGCACCGGCGCCGCGGGCACCCAGGCCGACGTCGTCGTCAAGGCCAGGCTGGGCGCGCGCTGGCTGATGCTCAACGCCGAGGACGGCGCGTTCGCGGTGCACGAGGGGTTCAGCGGCGCGCCCCTGTGGGACCGCGAACAGGGCCGGGCGGTCGGCGTCGTGGTCTCCACCGAGGACGGGCGCCCGCGTTCGTACGGGATCGCGGCCGGCCGGGTGCGCGCCTTCCTGGCCGTCTCCGGGATCTCCCCGAGGCCGCTGGGCGAGGGCGTCGGACGCCGCGAGCACGAGCGCCGCAGGGACCTCCTGGAGGCGGTCGAGGACCTGTGGGAGCAGCTCACCCCGGGCCGCGCCCACCGGCTGGGCCGCCGGATGGCCGAGGAACTGGGCCTGTGGCACCCGCCGGTCACCCCGGCCGCGCTCGTCGAGGCGGTGCTCGCCCACCCGCGCGGCGGCCTGGCGCTGGCCCACCACACCGCGCTGACCCCGCTGCCCGCGGACTGCGACCCGGGTCCGCTGCTCACGGCGCTGGCCGCGCTGGGCAACCGCCGCCTGCTGCTGCCCGCCGAGTACGAGGAGCTGTGCCGCGAGCTGGGTCCCGCCGGCCACCGGGAACTGCTCGCGGCCGCCGCCCGCTGCGGCTGCCTGGTCGGGGTGCCGCTGGCCACCGTCCCCGACCTGTCCGCCCTGGTCGAGCACCTGGAGGCGCACCGCCCCCGGGACGCCGTCACCGTGCCGCACCTGCTGCGCGCCGTGGAGGAGGCGGCGGCCCGCAGGGGCGCGGCCGGCGCCGGGCTGTGCGGCTGGTCGGACACCGTGGCCGGGCGCCGCGGGGTGCCGGCGGGCGCGCTGGAGGAGTGCCGCGACAGCGCCCGCGACCGGGCCGCGTCGGTGACCGGCGAGCGGCGCCCGGTGGTGCGGGTGCGGCTGGTGCGCGCGGTGCGCCCCGAGGTGTACGAGTACGAGATCAGGGCCTATGACGAGGCGGACGTCCAGACCGGCGGCTGGTGCGCCGACGAACCCGCCCCGCGCGACCGGCTCTGCCACGAACTGGCCCAGGCGGTGGAGCAGTTGGAGGAGCGGGTCGCCGAGGTGGACGTGGAGTTCATCGTGGAGGACGGCGACTACGAGCGGCCCGTGGACCGCTGGCCGGTGCCGTCCGCCGAGGCCGGGCCGCGCGCGGTCGGCCTGGACCGGCCGGTGGTGCTGCGCGGTCGGCCCATGAGGCGCACGGCGCTGTGGCAGGAGCGCTGGCGCCACCGGGACACCGCGGGGCGCGGCCCGCTCGTGCTGCGCGACCGCGAGCAGGCGGAGAAGGAGCTCCCGGTCCGCCCGGACGTGGCCTGCGTGATCCTGTGCTGCCCGGTGGAGCGCCGCGCGCCGCTGGTGGGCATCTGCCGCCAGCAGGGGGTGCCGGTCGTGGTCTGGTGCCGGGGCGAGCACGGGGGCAGCGAGGAGACCGTGCTCGGGCCGCTGGTGCGCGAGGACTGGCCCCGCAGGCTGCTGGGCGGGGTGAGGGAGCTGAGGGTGGCGGCCGGGTCCGACGAGGGCCATCCGGGGGCCAACCTGGCGCTCGTGTGGGAGGACCCGCGCTGGTCGCCCGCGTACTGGCAGGGCACGTTGCGCCCCCTCGGCCGCGCCTGGGGGCTCGGACAGGGCGGAGGAGCCGCATGAGCAGGGGACGTCCGCCGGTGGAGCGGCTCTTCCGGGGCGACGGGGCCGGGTACCCGGACGACGTGCCGCTGCCGGAACCGCCGCCCTGGCGCCGCCCGTCGGCCCAGCGCGCCCGCACCCGCTACCTGATCGACCGGGACCAGGTCGACGTGGTCAACGCGGCCCTGCGGCTGCGCCGCCCGCTGCTGGTGACCGGACCGCCCGGCACCGGCAAGTCCACCCTGGCGCGCGCGGTCGCCGACGAGCTGGACCTGGGCCCGGTGCTCACCTGGCCGGTCAACACCCGCTCCACGCTGGACGGGGCGCTGTACCGCTACGACGCGATCGGCCGGCTGCGCGACCAGCAGGGCGCGGGACGGGAGGCGGTGGAGCGGGACATCGGTTCGTACGTACGCCTCGGGGCCCTCGGCACCGCGCTGGCCACCCGCCACCGGGGGAGGCCCCGGATGCTGCTCATCGACGAGTTCGACAAGAGCGACGTGGACCTGCCCAACGACCTGCTGTTCGTCCTGGAGGAGGGCGAGTTCCAGATCCCCGAGCTGGCCCGGCTGCCCGAGGACCAGCGCACCGTGCGGGTCAACACGGCGGACTGGGGGGAGCGGGTGACCGTCGAGGGCGGCACCGTGCGCTGCGAGGAGTTCCCGTTCGTGGTCGTCACCAGCAACGGCGAGCGCGAGTTCCCCGCCGCCTTCCTGCGCCGCTGCGTGCGCCTGGAGCTGCGCTACCCCGAGGAGGAGCAGCTGGAGGAGATCGTCCGGGCGCACTTCCCGGACGACCGGGACTGGGACCGGGTCAGGGAGCTGATCCGGGGCTTCGTGGAGCGCCGCAGGCTCGGCGACCTGGCCACCGACCAACTGCTGCACGCCGTGCACCTGTTGCGCCACGGCGTGGAGCCGGAGGAGCGGCACCTGAAGGAGGCGGTGCTGCGTGAGCTCCGCGACACCGGCGCCGGGTGAGGGGTACGGGGACGGCGGCGCGGCCGTCCCGCCCTCCGACGCCGTCCTGCTGGACCGGCTGCGGCGGGCCCTCGGGGCGGCGGGCCACGACCCGACCCCCGGTGAACTGGGCGACCTGCTCTGGCTGGCCCTGCACACCCCGCCGCCCGGCCGGCCGCCCGGACCTCCCGAACCGGTGCCCCCGGCCGCCCCCGCCCCCGCACCGGGGCGCCGCCGCCCG